>JAEDDW010000001.1 GCA_016293645.1 Treponema sp.
GCCGAAAAACGATACACGGTTATTCTTCGGGAACTGGTTGGAGTGATTGAAAATCATCCGCCACTGCAGACTGAAATCAAACGTGGGCGGAAGAAGAAAGGAAAAGTGCTTGCACGCTGGTATCTTAAAATCCGTTCTTATATCGACTCAGCAAGAAAACATGGAATAAACGCCTTTGAAGCTGTAAAACTTGCCTTTGCTGGAACTCCTGCATTATGCCTGGGATTTTAGGTGCTGAATAGTTACAATAAAGGAAAGAAATACTATTTATCTGCTGGTCATATAATTCAAGTATCTGACCGTTTCTCTCTGTAGCCATACCAGAAACTTGTGAAGACTATTATCTGTGAGAATTGAATGTAATGAAAAATTTATTTCTGATATGTTCTTTCTCATTTTATTCTCTGGACTCGAATAAGTCATCAACCGTTACAAGAGTAATGTTATTTGATGATGCATTTTCCTTTACATAATCTGAAAATCCGCTTTTACTGAAGGCATAGAAATATGTTTCCTTTGCATGTGCAAAAATTGACTTTCTTGAAAGCATATCTTCCATTTCGGATTTTCCAAAGGATTCACCTTTGAACTTACATTCACAGAAAATATACTTTTCATTTTTATCATCAATTAAAAGAACATCTATATCGTCCTGACATT
Organism: Treponema sp.; assembly: GCA_016293645.1. Taxonomy (GTDB): domain Bacteria; phylum Spirochaetota; class Spirochaetia; order Treponematales; family Treponemataceae; genus Treponema_D. The sequence continues at coordinate 661 of JAEDDW010000001.1, forward strand.
TTCTTGCAGGATTATTTCCCCACCATTTTCCATATTTTGATGGAATAAAAGGCAACTTTCTGTTCTTTGCCATACGTATCATATATTCAAGACAGATTGTTTCAAAAACAAATCCAAAATAAGAAAAGAAACTCTGTGGGTCCATTATTTCCTTTGCGGATTCTTCGTCCCCGAGAATTTCATAGAAGCTTTTCTTCTCAAATAAAAAGTGATACCAGAAAGAAAAATAATTATCTTCAATTTTATAGATTGTTTTTCTGGAAGCTTCATCCTCACCACAAGGAACTGCCTTTTTTATAAGACGGATTGTCTGAAGGATTCCAAGATACTTTGAACATTTTTGAGTGTCCTCATGTATTTTCGTGGCAATTTCATTTACTCTTGAAGCGCCTCCAGCAATCGCTTCAAAAATACTGTTGTAAATTGCTGGTTCCCGTAATTCCTGTTTAAGAAGATAAATTGGTTCATCCTTAAGAAATCTTCCTTCTCTTAGTATTTCCCTTGCAACGTTTTTTTCGATTGGTTTTTCTGAATCAACGGTTTTTTATTTTTAGTGAATTCTTTAAGGAGTTCTGTCTTTCCGACACGCCTACGGCCATAAAGAACGAGAAATTAAAATTGTTTTGAATCATATAAGTCTTCTAATAATTCAAGTTCCTTTTTTCGGCCTTTAAACATATTTACTCCATTTGAAAATGTATACTTTAGAGTTTACTATTTTTCAATCTTTCGAATTGAATCACGTTAAATCTTACCGAAAAAAAAGCCATATTTAAATTTCATTCAGGAATTCTTCCACATTCTTATACTCAATCCCATTTGATGCAATACCGGAGCCGCCTTTGTACAATACGCATCGGCGGATTACTTTTCCATACTTCTTCTCGGTGTTTGCAATGTTGTCTTCATTCAAAAGATGTTTTGCCTGTTCATCAACAATTTCATCGCTGTGCTTGATTTCAAAACATTCGATTTCGGCTTTTTGCTTATCATAAATAACCATATCAAATTCACCGGCAGCAAAATACAGTTTAAAGACTTCTTTGCTTTTTCCATATCGTCGCTTAGTATCAAGAAGGACTATATCCTCTAACATGTGCCCCATAACGGTTGTCAAAAGTCGTTCTGTAATAAAAGTCTTTACAGGCTCACTCAACTGATCAAATTTCTCATCCCTTAGAATCGAATGAACAAGAGCCTTTGCCTGACAGAATCTCATCCCCGGCTGAGTAAAAATCCTATTTTCTGAAAACTTCAGTTTTCTTCCGATTGCCCTCAAATCACACTCGTCAAGAAGATCCAGAGCTTCTAAATATTCTTTTATTTCTTCAACATGATCATCTGTAATTTGAACGGTCTGCAAATCCTTATTTTTTATCTCAAGAATTTCCATAAGTTTTTTAGTAACAGAAGCTTCATCCAGATTATCAAAAATTTCTATTCTGTTTTCCGCTTCTCTTTCCCCCCTCAAATTCCGGTCAAGAAGATGAAGGTCGTGGGATTTAAAATCATCAGTAAGAATCTGAACCAGGAATTTATGAGATTCATTTTCAATTATTCTGTTTATTGCACCTGTGAGTTCCTTTTTTTCATAAAGGTCGTACAGATTTCGGAAATGATTTCCATCCTGATAGCACTTTAATGAATGCTGAATGTTAGAACAAATTGCAGTATCAATATAAATTCTGGTTGATTCATTATCACGGAAGGATGCATCCTCTGCATTTACTTCTTTGTTTTCAAAGCCCCAGACTCCAGCCTTCAGTGTTCCTCCATAGCGGATATATTCATCAACATCATTAATACCAAGTAGTCTTGAATGTTCGGAAAATGGAATATAGGTTGTATGAACCATTACTGCCCGGTCATAAAGCTCTTCATGAACTGCCAGCCAGAAACCAAGGGAATCTGTTCCGGAAAGAATAATCTTCATTCCCATTGCCGAATAAATATCAGACAATATTGCTGCGGAATCGATAAAATCGCTGATGAGAGTCACTTCATCAATAAACACATATTTAATGCCAAGTTCGCGAAGCTGTCTCAAATCTTTATTTAATGCAGCCATTGTATCAGTGACTGTTGCCTTGATATAAACACTACGCTTAAAGTCCCCTTCTTTCATTTCGTAAAGGCACTGGCGAATCATTGTTGTTTTGCCGGTTCGTCTAAGTCCGTAGACGAGGCAGACTTTATCCAGAGTGTCACTGTAAAGATATTCCTGAATCTGCGTAAAACAATCGCGTTTATGAAAATCCTTTGTCTGTGATGCAAAATCCTTAAGATCCTTACCATACATAATCCTGAGATTGAACTTTGCATCTTTTATTGATGGTGTCTCGATAAAGGCAGCTGAAGATTTTAATTCCGAAAGCTTCGACTGCAGGGATTTTCGGAATTCTATCTTTTTCTGAAATTCTTCAACTTCTTCATTTTTGATATATTTGCTTTTTATTTTTCCGTTTTCTGTCCACTGCTGGTAATAACGTTCCTTTCCGTTAATCATTTTTTTTGAAATATAACCGACTGGCAACGAGGCAATCTGACTTTCAAGGTCTGAAATCTGAATATTTATATCTTCCATATCTTGTCCTCAAAATTTGATTTCAGTACCTATTATAACCTATAATAACCTGTTTGAAAACAGGTTATTATAGGTTATTTTTGTTAAAATATAAAAAATCATATAAAATACGAAATACCACGAGGTCCGCAGATAAGTTCTTGCAGAGCCATCTTTTTCATCCGACTCAGCAAGTTCTTTTATATATCGTTCCAGTCCATAACCAGAAGTATTAGTTACACAAAAATCCTGAATAAGTTGCAGATTATCAGAAGAGTCTAAAAGATGTTCATAATAAAAAAGCTCTGTCTCTAAAGGCAGGAAAATCATTATTTATTCTCCTTCGATTCTGCTTTGATCATTTCAAGAGCTTTTTTCTCATATTCAACTGCAATTTTTTGTAACTTTGAAAAGTCTGCTTTTGGAGAATTTAAAATCTTCAAAAGCACATCTTTTCCCTTACTTGCAGGAATATCATTAATTGTCTGATAGCGATTAATTGAAGCCATAAATTACCTCCATTACTGATAGTATAACACCTTTTTAGAAAAAAAACATTAGTTTTACCGGCGCTAACAAAACATCAATCATGATAATATTGATTAAACAGTTTATTAAATTTTCGAATTGCATTCACAGTAATTTCCAATAATTCATAAACAAGTTCTGGATTTATATCAATCTCATCATTTTTTGTATACTCACCTGGAAATTTCCTGCTTAAATCATCAGAAACTTTGCTGTCATTATGTTTTATACAGTTATTAATCAAACGTACTGTTAGCGTCAGGCGATTATAACCATTACGAGTCAGGAGAAAATCGCCAAAATTAGTCAAAAAGAAACAGCCACTATTATAATCAAACAAAAGTTCCTAAAATATGTGCTGACCAATAATGCACAGAAAAGGAGCTTATGAATGAAAATAATAGTGACAAACTAAGTTTACCACAGGCACTGGATCTTATAAAGGACAGAGAAAAAGAAAGTTTCTGTCTGGAAAAAGTTAATCTTGCAGAACTGCAAAGGCTGACAGGCATTACAAGAGCAAAATTAAGACGCCTGAAAGAAAATAAGTTCAAAGAAAAACAGCACGGCCTGATGGGACGTAAATCAGAATCTACTGTACTTTCTGGTTTTACAGGTGTAATAAACAATCTTCTGAGAAGTAATGTAACAAACTCCGAAGTGTTGTTTGAGCAGCTTTGTAAACTTGGATATACAGGCGGTATGACAACCGTAAAGAATTATATTCTTGCCCACAAAGATTTAATTCCTCCCAAAAGGCAGATTGTCAGTCCGCAAGGGAATCGCGGCAGAAGATATTCAACAGAGCCGGGACACTGTTTCCAGATGGACTGGGGCTTTGTAAAAGTCCATGATTATTCTGGTTACGAATATCAGGCTGCATGTTTTGCAATGATTTGCCATCACTGTGGAGATAGTGTACAATAAAGTCCGCAATTTGGGGTAGAAAAAAGCCATTGAAAATTCCGAAGAAGTATTGGGAGATATGTATAAAAATCAAATTCAAGAATTCCTTAATAAGTCGTTTGAAGCATTTTCAAAAGAAGCAAGAAGTGTTACGACATTACAAAATTGCGAGATTGTTACTTCCCGCATCCTGACAAATTTTATTGACAACAATATTGGTCAGACTGCGCTGGATGCTATACTTTTTAATAGTGTAATGCAAATTCAAGAACTCTTGAAATCTGCGAAGGCAATTACAATTGAACAAAATTTTGACAAAAGCAATGCAAAAAATTATTTAGATTACCTCACAGCTAATTCACTTGATTTTATTATCGGCTCTCCAGATGTAATTGCCCCAAGAGATTACAAGCAATATGCCCTTATACAAAGATTTGAGCATGATTTTAACCATCTGTATCTTTTGGGCTGGTTCAGGAACATTCTTGCACTTAATTCAAAAGTATTATCAATTTCAATCACAAACATCAAGGTTGTGTTTTCTATACCAACGGTTGAAAAAATGCAAGACGAATACGAAAAGACAGAGGAAGGATTATATAAAAAGAAATCAGAGATTGAAAAATTTACAAAAGATGAATTTATGCAAATTATAGAAAATACCTACCGGAATATTACAGTTACTGCTGATATTTCAGTAGGTATAAATGAGGAATGTGTGGGTGTGCTTATTGTTCCAAAAAATGCTGAATAGGATTTATTCGCAACTAAACGTATGTCCTTGTACTTTGTTCACAAACTCATAATCAATCGTCTGCTTTAACCCCTGCTCCAAAGCTACAGGCGGAACAAAATCAGTTTTTTTAATATTGTTACCTACAAAATAAGTATTCTGTGTAAACTTTTTTACACGGATAGCACTAATTGCAAATTTTCTGCGTGTAATAAATGCAAGTAAATCAAAACACATTCCACCAAAATATGCCAGCCAATATGGGAAGTGGAATAACTTTGTTTTATTCTTTCCAAGACATTTATATACATCAAGAACAAGATGATTCATATCGTAGGCAGGTTCGTCGCAGTAGTTGAAAAGGTGCTGTTTTCCAGCTTTAGTTCCGTCAAAGTCATTTTCAAAACATGGAAGTTGTTCTTCGTTTTCAACGCAGAACTGAATAAACGCCGCAACGTTTTCGACATAGTTCATGCTCTTTCTGTTAGTGCCCTTCCCCACCATAGGAAATTTTCCGCCTGCAATCTGACGCAGAAGGTTGTAGACATTTCCCCGGTTCTGCTCGCCGAAAATCACGGTTGGACGAATGATAGTCACGCTGTTTGAAGAATCTGCTTTGAGCCAGTTTCGATATTTTTCTTCTGCAAGAAATTTCGTGCGTCCGTAATCGTTGAAATACTTGATTTCTCCACTTTCGTCAGTTCCAACCGGCGCAAAACCGTAAACGGCAACAGAACTTGTAAAAATGATTCTGTGGATTCCAAGTTCACTACAGGCACGGCAGATGTTTTCGCTTCCCTGAACATTTACTTCATCGTAAAGAGATTTTGGCGTTACGTCATCGCGGTGTTCAGCAGAAAGATTTATGACTACATCACTGCCTTTAAGCACTTCCAGAAGTAAGTGAATCGGCTGAGATTCTTTTGCAATTTTATCCGCACCGGGAGCCATAGCTTCATCCGTAAGGCTTGCAGGAAATTCCTTTGTTTCATTTCCACTGTTACGCACATCGCAGCGAAGCCAAAGCTCCGGATAAGTTACGCTTTTACGCTTGTCTGCGATTTTTACCGTGTGACCTGCTTCAAGCAGCCGTTTTGTAAGGCGAGTTCCCACAAAACCAGAACCGCCGATTATTGTGATTTGCATTTGTTTAACCTCTCAATTCTATAAATTTTATAATTGCATTTTCGTAATAGGTTCAATTTTGAGTATTTGATTTACAAACCGTGGCAGGGATTGGAAGGGCTGGCGAAGCCAGTTCCGAAGCGTAGCGAAGGAATGAAGCGATAGCGCAACCCTGAAAAGCCTGATTTTTGCGAAGCAAAAAGCCACCCTAAAAATAAAAATTAAAAATTCGACATTTGTCCTAACTTGCTTTTTTGTGATAAACTATTTATTATTAACTTGCATTTTCGTGATGGTTATATAATTTTTAACTTGCATTTTTGTGATAAAAGAAGGGTTTTATGCTTAAAAGAAAGATTTATAATCAGCTTCTTGACTGGAAGACACAGGATAAAGGTTCTTGCGCACTTTTGATTGCTGGTGCAAGGCGCGTCGGGAAAAGTTTTGTGGCAGAACAATTCGCAAAATCAGAATACAAAAGCCATGTCCTTATCAATTTTTCAAATGCCCCAGACGAAATCAAAGATATTTTCTCTAACGAAAGTAGCAATCTGGATATGTTTTTTGCAAAATTGTCAGCTTTTTACCGTGTAAAACTTTTTGAAAGGAATACAATCTTTATCTTTGATGAAGTCCAGCAGTTTCCTAGAGCAAGAGAATTGATAAAATTCCTTGTTGCAGACGGACGCTATGACTATCTTGAAACAGGTTCTCTCATTACCCTGCGGAAAAATGTAGAAAATATCGTCATTCCGTCAGAGGAAGAGCAAATAGAAATGTTTCCTCTCGACTTTGAGGAATTTTTATGGGCATTCGGAGACGAAACGACTGTTCCATTCCTGCAGGAATGTTTTGAAAAACAGATGCCACTAGGGCAGGCTCTTCATCGAAAAACAATGAATTTGTTCCGGGAGTATATGCTTGTAGGCGGTATGCCACAATCTGTGATTGCATATCGGGAACACAAAGATTTTTCTGCATCCGACAGAATAAAACGAAGAATCCTAAAACTATATCGTGACGATGTGACAAAATTCGCAGGCCGTCAGACAAGCAAAGTCCTTTCGATTTTTGATGGCATACCGTCTCAGCTTTCTCAAAAAGAAAAGAAATACAATCTATCAAGCCTAGGAAAAAATGCGAGACTCCGTGCGTACGAAGATGCATTTATTTGGCTTAGGGAAGCGATGGTCGTAAACACCTGCTTCAATGCCACAGAACCAACAGTTGGTCTTAACTTAAACACAGAGAGGACAACTCAAAAATGTTATATGGCAGACACTGGTCTTTTGGTAACCCATACATTCTCTGACGACAATTTTTCTGATAACGACTTATACCGTGATATCCTTCTGGATAAACTAAATGTCAATGAGGGAATGATTGCAGAAAATATTGTTGCACAGGAATTAAGAAGCCACGGACACAAGTTATTCTTCTTTTCGCGCTCAGATTCATCCGAACGGGCAAACAATATGGAAATAGACTTCTTACTCCGCTCAAAAAGAAAAATCTGCCCAGTAGAAGTAAAATCAGCTTCTTACCAGTATCATGCCTCACTGGACAAATTCTATAAAAAATATTCAGATACACTGGGACAAGCCTACATTCTCTATACAAAAGACATAATGAAAAAGAACAATATCCTTCATTTGCCTTTGTATATGGCAATGTTTTTGTAGGAAGGCTGCACAGTTGATTGGTTTTTATGCGAGTTTCCACAAAACCAGAACCGCCGATTATTGTGATTTTGCATTTGGTTTGCTCTTATTTTTTATTTAGTTTTTCATAGATTGATTTATATCCAGTCCACATCTTTTCTAATGTGAAATTGTTTTTAAACTTTTCATAAGATTTTTCTTCCATTGATTTCCGAAGCTCAGAATCCTCAAGAATTTTTTTTATAGCATTACAAGCTGAATCAACATCGTTCTCTATCAAGCAGCCATTTGAATCATCAACAAGTTCATAAATACCACCAACATTAGAAGCAACTATCGCTTTTTTCTGACTCATTGCCTCAATTATCGTTATTGGCAAACCTTCGAAATTTGAAAATAAAACAAATAGGTCACAAAAGTGAATGTAACTGCTTGCATTCGGCACGTCACCAAGTATATTAACATTTTCAGGAATCTTATATATAGAAAAAAGTTCATCTGTTGAATACTCAGGAGACCCTCCAAACCATATAAATTGATAGTCATGGAGCTTTTCTGCGACATCCAAAAACATCTGAATTTTTTTTGGGGGGGAAATTCTAGCAATTGTCATTACAATTCTCTTGTCTGTTTTTACAGGAAAAGAGTGTGCAATTTGCACGGATTTTTCATCAATTCCATTATAAACCGTACTTACATTTTTCTTGATTTTTTCATTGTGAAGATTTTTATTATCATAATCAGAAACACCAACTATACCTCCACAAAAATGCTGCAAGATTTTTTCCAATGGAAGGAAAACACGGTATTTTAATCTTATAGAGTCAAAACCATGAACAGTATATACAACTCTTTTATAATGAGGAAAAGCAACAAGACGACCAAGAACTCCAGCTTTACTCGAATGTAAATGAATTATATCGGGCTTGAATCGTTTTATGACAGCCTTTAGCTCAAAGAAAACCTTCAAGTCTTTTTTGAGCTTGATAGGTTTTACCATGTGCTTTAATTTGAATTGTTCTACTTCACTCGGAAGCTGCGACCAAAGATAACCGCCGTCCATGCTTGCAACAGCTACAGAATTTCCATCTGCAACAGCAGAACGACACAAATCAATGCACACCTTTTGTGCACCTCCCAGTTCAGTGTTGGTGATAATGTGGAGAATTTTCATAATAAAATACCTGTATAATAAAAATTGATAATTATTTGCAAAAAGATTTATCTAAACTTATTATGAGTGGGGAAAAATCAGATATAGTTTCATCATTAGGTGAACAATAATCAATCTGCCATCCATTATTTGTGCACCAAAACATTAAAGGTCTATTAAATTTTGTAAAATTGGCTGTATTTGAAATAAAAAGTATTTTATCCATCTTTTAGATTTTCCTCTTCAATTTTTTTATAAATGACTTAAATCCAACTTCTTTGACAATACACATAAATTGCAAAGGTAAAAGTATAATTCTAGCAAATTTTATACCTAAAACCCTAGCTAACTTACCTCTTAATATCATGTATTTTTTTCGCAAAGGAATAGTCCAAGTAGCAGAATAATGATGTATAGTTCTCGTATTTTCTGTTTTTGTATATTCTCCTGTCGCAGGATCAATTGGACAAAAATAATCAACCGGATAAACATGAATATTTTCTATTACTTGTTTTTCATTTTTATTATTTAATCCATGTTTTTTCATAATCTCAGAAAATCTTTCAACAATAGTTGTTAAATCCAAAGAGCCATCATGCTTAATAAAAGTATCATTTTGATAAGAATCTATTACTTCTTTATAAATTACATTATTTGCCTCACTCCCTAATCCTAAACCAGCATTAATATTACCCGCACTTTCAAGCCCAACATAATTACCAATCGATATTATATCTTCAATACTATTAATAACTTCAACATCAGTATCAAAATAAACACCACCATGTTCATAGAGAATATCAAATCTTGCAAAATCACTTACAAAAGCATACTTCTTATTTTCATATGCCTCTCTTATATAACTATTTTTATATACGTCATAATTGCTCTCATTCCATTCAATGATTTCATAGTCAGGAAGAAAAGTTTTCCAACTTTCAATACATTTTAAAGCCATTTCAGGTAAAGGATTCCCCCCAAACCAACAATAATGTATTTTCTTTGGTATCATAATCACTCCTATTTTATGAATAGTCTAAATCTATCCTCTGGAGATAAAGCTCCTGTAAAAATATTTTCATAATAAAAGAACTTATCTGCACTATACAAAGATTTAAACTTCAGTAATCCATACACCACAAACAAAAACAAGAAAATCAGCTTTCTTTCCCTATTAAGTCTAACATATACCTTTGGATACAAGATCCAATATGATAAAATAAACAAGCTTCCAACTCTGTCTGCAATTATTACAAAATCAGAAAAGAATAAGTTAATAAAATTATACATTAAATATAAGAACCAAAATAAATAATCGACTTTATTCTTTTCTGCTATATCATCTATCATTAAATAGAAAATTATAAAAGATATATCTCGTTCCAAAAATCCTATAGATAATCCTCTTGCATTATTAAAACTCTCTCCATACACATATCCATATACTAATCCATTATAAGGTGATGGTAGATGACCATACATTAAAAGTAATAACTCTCTCGTTAGCGAAAAACCAGATAGAAAAAGTAAATTACCAATTATGAAAATAGAAATTTCAATTTTCTTATTTCTTTTCAAATATGCCAGAAAATACATAGGCATAAAGAATATCGTACTAGAATGAAATAATAATCCTAATGTATTCAATAAATAAAATTTTAATGGTCTTCTATCATATATATATTGAATTGATAAGAAAAAAATCATTATAGATTTTACATTTCGTAAAACATACATTTCATAATAGAGACCATAAAATATGCTGAAAAAAAACCAACAAAAAATATAGTTTTCTTTACAATATTTTTTAAAACATGAATGCAAAATAATCAAATCTATTGCTGAGTTAAAGAATTGGAACGCAAGAAAAGAATCACGAAATAAAGTTTTACAAATTATACTGTAAATAGAAAAACCTTTTTCATAATTCCATGATTTGAAAAAATTATTAAACTTACTTAGTGATGAAAAAATAGTAGGAGTGTCTTGATAAAAAGTATAATAAGCTTTTACATCACTACCTACATAACCGCGGCAGCAAATAAAATAATTAAGTACCAAAAAAAGCGTTGCATACGAAAAAATAGACAGACTCTTTCCACACAACAAGTCATTATTTTTTGAAGTGGATTCAACTAAGAAGAGAAAAACTATAACTAAGAAAAAAGCAATATATGCTAAACTATACTGTATGTACATTCTCACCCTTCTTAACAAAAATTCTTTTTATTATATTTGTATAAAGTAAATTCACAGGTTTACAAAAAATTAATGATGCATGTATTGCAATTACACAATTTATCCAAGAAATATTTATATATCGAGACAAGAGCTGATAACTTAGCATATGAAGAATGTAAATCTCTAAAGAATATCTTCCTAAATAACTCAAACAAAAATATAAAACCTTTAATTTTCCAGATACTTCAAACAGAAAACTTAAAACAAATATAGTTAGCAATCTTATATAGGAATGATAATAGTGCTTCAAGCAAATAGTAAAATCTTTACAAATAAATAATAAACAAGCCAAGATTACTAGGATTATCAAATGCCAGATTTTTATCTCTTTCTTTTCATAAGATAATTTACCAAGAATAATTCCAAAATAAAAATAAGGAAATAAAGTAATTCCTATTTCTGTTAAAGAAAAGTAATTTGGAAATATCCAATAAATAGCAAGTGGAAATAAAGTTAATAATGAAAGAGTTATGCATTCTGTATAAAAATTCTTTAATGTTTTATGCAAAAATGGAAATAATAAATAAAAGAACAAGGAAATTGAAATATACCACATTCCATTATTTCCATAGAAAAAAAAATACAAACCTGATACGGATAATAGATAATTTTTTATACTATTACATAAAAAAATATAAAATATAAAAGACATAATTACAAATGGAAAATATAAGCGTAAAAATCTTTTATAATAGAAATTCAAAATATTCCTGTTTTTTGTAAATGAATAGAATAATCCAAATCCTGACAAAATAATGAACCCATCAGTAAATACTAATCGAGGAATTATTTTTAAGATCCTCACAATAGGATAACTAGAATCAAATAAATTACACCAGTATAAAAAATGCAACACTAGGACACTTAGTGTACCAACACCCATTAAGTTATTTCTATGTGTACTTATATTCGAATAATTAAATCTATTTATTTCCATTTATCAGTCCATTTATCTTTTCACTGAATACTGATAAACAGTATTTTTCCCTTAGCTCCTCAGTTTCAACGATAGTTATTTCTTTATTTCGTACAGAATTAATACCTTCACAAACCTCTTCTTCATTTTTGTTATCTACAAAAATTGCATACTTTTCATTTAATACTTCATGAAATACAGGAATATCTGAACATAAAACAGGAACTTGGTTAATACAAGCTTCAAGCAAAGGAATTCCAAAACCTTCATTATCTGATAAAAATAACAAAGCTACAGAAGATAAAAATAAATCTTTCTTATCCTCTTCTGATATATATCCTGGAAATATTACTCTATCAGCCACTTTTAAGGCTCTAGTCAAAGCGGTTAACTTTTCATATTCAAATTTTTTACTTCCTGCTATTACAAGATTTTCTGTTCCTTGATATTTAGAAACATATTTTGAAAAACCTCTAATAAGAGTTTCTAGATTTTTTGTTTTTCTCATATCTCCTATATATAAGAATTTATCTCTAGAACATTTTTCAATATTATCTAAATAAAAGTTAGTAATATTTGGAATTACAATAATTTTTTCATATGGTATTTTAAACAACACGTGCAACGTTTGCTTTGTAGTATGAGAAACCGCAATTATTTTATCTGCCCTTTTATAAGATTTAGCAGATACATGTGAGAAAAGTTTTTGCTTCCAATTATAATTGTGAGGTTCAGTAAAGGACATACAGTCATGAACTATCATGTATAATTTAGTTTTTTTATTAATTGAATAAAAACTAAATGAATCACTCACTATAGAATCATATCCCTTGAAAAAGAACTCTACTGGCAAAGTAAACTTGAATAATGTAATCAGAAGTTTCTTAAATTTAGATATATAAAAAATTCCAGCGTGCTTAGGAACCATCTCTTCAAAATCGGAATTTGTTACTGCAATATCAAAAGGAGATTTCAAAGTATCAATTATGTTACAGTGGTATTTACCAACACCTGTCATATTTTTACTAAAATAAGAATTACCTAGATATAGAAGAGTCTTTTTCATTTTTATTTTCCTAATGCCAACTTAAGTTTTTCTAGATAGGCCTTCCCAAATTTTAAATCAGGTTCAATATAATTGCCTTCTGCCCATTCATTCCAACTTTTTAAGAAGATGAAAGGTCCCTCTGATTTCTCAATAACATTTCTAGCATGATTATAAAATTGCTCTGGAGTTTCATCTTTCATAACAAAACCATTTTTTCCACTTCTTGGAGAGTGATCCCAGCCTGTTATTATAGTTGGACAAACTTTAGGATTTGAATCAATTTGTTCATCAAAAAAATATTTAGATGCTTTTTTATATGTAACTATATAAGGAAGCTTAAATAGCTTTCGTATAATATAATCAAAACCTTTTTTTAAAATAGAACGTTTAGCTAAAACATCTGAAATACACGTTGTGTTGGCAACATCAAATCCATTAGAAAGGCATTTATCAACATTCTTTCTATCATTATAACAATGAGCTATCCAATAAATTCCAGGAAAGCCTTCTTTTATAGCAAGTTTGTTCCATGATTCCATAAAATTACATATTTCTTCAGATGCAAGTGGCTTATAAATAACGAACACAGGTTTACCATCTTGTTTAATATATCTATCATCCTTAAATGCTGGTAGCACAGAATAAAAATGTGCCGTATAATCTTCTATTCCATTATATTTTTGTTCTATTAATAATTTATCTTTTCGAACATCCTTATCCCATAATTTTGCATACCAACTTTCATTAGCCCATGCTAAGCAAAAAGGGAAATCTGGTTTGCCAGATTCTACGACTTCTTTAAAAGGTCTTTCGATTAATTCTTTACCATTTTCAAACCAGTAATGCCAATAGCAAAAACCTTCGATTCCAGCATCTCTCGCAAGCTGCGCCTGCGCCTCACGCGTCTCCGGAACACGCAAATCATAGAAGCCCAAGTCAGCAGGAATCCGCGGCTGATAATGTCCATGAAAATATTTTTTAGCCTTCACGACATTAGTCCATTCAGTAAAGCCCTTACCCCACCACTCATCATTCTCTGGAATAGGATGAAACTGCGGAAGATAAAAGGCGATTATTCGAGGATTGTTGTTTGACATGATTGTTCTCCAATAGGATTTATTTATTAAGATATTTATTACTTAAACGCATACATACGGCTATTATTGTGTATATCATGTATAAATTTTATAACATTTGTTCTAGGCATTTTTCGTTCATAAACAAGGTAGCAGTAAAGCATAGAGTATTCGTTGTATATATTTGTCGCAAAAATTCCAGGATCATCTGTTCCCAAAACAACAGGTGGAATCGGCAAACCTTCTTCTCTCCATTTATACCAGTTAAGCAACTGGTAGCTTTACAGTGTCCTGTGATAGCCTATCAGTAGATTACTTGTTGACAATGCTTCTATAACAATTTCTTTTTTATGCATAAACTCAAGCATTTTTTTCTGCCAAACTCATCTACAATTAAATAAAATAAATCATAGTCATTAAATTTTTCTACTGATGTAAGACAAGTCAAACCATAAGACAAAAAAATTGTTTGAACTAATAATACATAAAGATGTTTTCATAATCGATTCTCCATATTTTAATATCTTATTTTATACATCCAAAATCTTGCTTCTTAAATATCAAGAAAATCCTTTCCACGTTGAAATTGCAGAACAAATTTTTTCAAAGAGTTAGCTAATTTAGATTTATTTGTTTTACTCAATGGCTTTCCAGAGTAAAGTTTTCCATACATTATTTTTAATTCTGCAAGAGAAAATCTTTTTTCAAGTTCCTTTGTTGTGCTTTTATTTATTATTTCAAACACTTCATCTTCCGACGGATTAAAATTTATCTGTTCGTTAGTTTTATTCTTTTTATTTTTGTTTTCTGAAAGAATTTTTGCTAGTTTTTTTCTATCAAATGAAGAAAGTAATTTAAAAAAAACTTTTGGCTCTTCAACAAATTTATTATATGCATCAATATCAAATTTCTCTTCTGAATTAAAAAAATCCAAAATTTTTCGAAATTCTTCTAATTGAACATTCGTTATCATTTTATATTCTCCATACGTCTTAAGAATTCATTTACAACAGAATCAAAATTCTTTGAAGAATTTCCATAAGCTGTATCACGTGCAATATCAACAAAATTATTTACATAGGAGTTAAAAATATATGGTGTATTATTGCTAAAACTTTTCTTTAACTCATTTAAAAATTGTATTTTTTCTGCTTCGTAATTTACAGTCCCTCTTATTAGGTTATAAAATATTCCGACTAGTTCTGGCTTCTTCCCAAAAATTGTCTTTGCAATTACAGAATCTTCATTTTTATCATTTTCACAATAATCTGAATAAATTCTTTCTACAACTTTTATATAATGAACAACTCCATTTGTACTCAAATGATCCAAAACGGAAGGAATCAAATAATAATCGGAACTTAAAAATGCAGATTGTGTAATCACAGTATTTGAAGGCGGACAATCAATAAGTATATAATTATAATCATTCTTAAATCTATTCAATAAATTTCCTAAAATTGACAAATACTCAAGATTAGGCAACATCTGCATTGCAAGAGTGTCAAGTCCCACACCTTTTTTATAAAACAAACTTGAAGGAATAAAAAAATAGTTGTCATCTCTTTTATGAATTATCTTTTCTGGAAAAGGAATATTTAAAGCCGGATATTTTTTTATTTTCGTTATATATAAATCAAAAATGTGATTCAAAACTTCATCATCTTCAAGTTCAGCCAAAGTTTTTGATAAAAAACTTGATATTTGTATTTCACTTAATGAAGATTGAGGATCAAGGTCAATGGTTAAAACTTTATGCCCTTCTTTTGAAAGATAATTTGCAAAATTTACTACAGTCGTAGTCTTCCCGACTCCGCCCTTGTAATTTCCAATAAAAACAATCTTACCCATAAAAATACTCCAACTTATCTCTTCAAAAACTCATCCAGCATTTTTTCATCCAGCTTTTCATACACTGCAGGGATGTCTTCTTTCGTAAATTTATCGAACAAGGCGGCAACATCTATTTTTTCAAGTTTTTTACGAAGGCTTTCGTCCAGCCTGTACTTTATAAACTTTGCAGGATTTCCCCCGACTATTGCATAAGGCTCGACATCTTTTGTGACCACAGCACCTGCCGCAACAACTGCTCCCTGCCCTACCGTAACGCCTGAACAGATTATGGCATTTTGACCAATCCAGACATCGTCTTTTATAACAATATCTCCCTTGCTTCCGGCTTCGCGCTCTTCTCCAAAAAGCCGCACCTTAAACGGATAAGTCGAGATTGTGTCAAGATTGTGCTCGCCACCCAACAGAAAAGTCGTTCCGCCGGCAATCGAGCAGTAATTTCCGATAATAAGCTTTGTGTCAGCCGGGGAAAAATCTATCACGCTGATTGCTCCGTAAGATTTTCTTCCAACCTGAACACGGTTCATGTCGCACATATTCACAACGCACACAAGATTGTGCCTGTTCCGCAGACGAAACAGCCTGTGGAAAATTTTGAGTTTTAAAACAGATAAAAGCATTGTTTTTCCTAACGAATGAGAAGATTATAAATTGTGTTTTTTGTTTTAATGGAATCAAGCTTCTTTAAAATCAAATACAAAAGAATTTTGTTAGTAGTTTTATATAACTAATTCCAAACATTTCTACACCTATAAATGCCAGTTTTTCAAAACTCTATCCAGTTTGTTTGAAAAAGAAGTATCTTTTGAAACTTTTGAGATATTTCCCTTAAAATCCAATACATCGTTTAATAATTCCTTTAATACAGGAACATTAGTTTTTGCAAACATAAAGTTTACCAGCTTTTTAGCCCTCTCTTCCTGTTTAGGAGAAGATAGTGAATTCTGAAAATCTATATCTTTTAGGAACTTTAGAAAAATTACAATTTCATCGTCTTTGAATAGTTGAATGTACTGCTTATAATAAGGTAATGCAGATTCACAAACTCCATCTCTATACCCCAAACCATTTCCGATGTAACAAATGCTTATGACTTTTACAAAATCTACCTTTACCGCTCTTGGAATCTGATTATTTGCAGGAAGAGAAGTCTGAATCGCAACTGCAGGTGTGTATTCGTTATAGAAATTATTTGTATCATAGTGAACAGATTTTAAATCCTGCAGTTTTTCCTGTAACTCTGCTGCAAGGCTGTCTTCGTCTTTATATTGAATGCCATTTACAATTTCAAGAAAGCGCAATGTTTTTTCTTTTCTTTTTACATTACCTTGCTTTTGATAAAGTCCATATTTTGCACCTATGACATATTTTTTTTCTTCTGAAGCGTTCTCAAATACACATGGAGCAATTGACACAATATTTTTTTCTATAATATCAGAAGCAGTCTCATCAGAATACATTCCATATAAAGTAAACAGTAAATCATCGATACGACACTGCTCAAGTTTTGTAATTTCATTACAAATGACTTTTACATCTTCCTTCGGAATTTCCAGTGTTCTTACATTTGTCAGCAGCGTCTTTATCTGAACAGATGAAGCATCTGGCTTTGCCTGTATTGCATAGCGGATACAATTTTCCAAGCATGATACAATCTCATAGCCATTTGTGTCGTTTTCTGATGGATGTGCAGCACTTGCATGATTCCTTAAATAATTAACATGATTAAGACGCTCAAAATTAACATCATTTATAAGCCCGATTCTTCTACAGATTTCAAGCATATCGTGGTCATTTATAAGTGGCAAATCATCTTCTGTACTTAGATTCTTGTACCTTCCAGAAATTGAAGCTGCAACATTAAAGTAATAAAACAAATCAAATGAAGCTACCAGCTTTCTCAACGCCTTTACTGTTTCATCCCATAAATAATTCAAAGAAGCATCAAAAAGTCCAATCGTTGATGTTATTACAAATTTTGAAAGATATACAGCTTTTTCTTTATCATTATTTGACAGTAGGTTGATAATTCTTCTTAATGCTTCTAGTATTTTTTCTCGCTCTTCTATTGGCTGAAGAATGTTATCAATCGGCAAATTTAAGTCAGAAATAAAGTCAGATAGCGGTTTACTAAAAGAAGCTATTGAACCTTGCAATGCTGAAAGAGCAGTATCTTTGTTATTTACAGTTATGATTTCGTTTCCCATTTTTTAATTTACCAACATCCTATCTCTTCGTACTCATCTTCAATCATATTTGCAAGAAACTTGTTTTTCCAAATCACTTTATAAATAAAATGCATAAGCGGTTCATAACCTTCAATATAGGCAGAATAGTTATCGCATATTCTATATGCCAGTGCATGGAAATGAACATTCCATTCGTTGTTGTGATTAAAGAACGAAAGCAATTCATAGTTTCGGCGATTTTCAACTAGATTATTCAGAGCTACGTTCTCTTCTGTAGCAGTTCCATCTATATATTCTTCGTCAAAATAATCCGGCTGTTTTTCGTCTTTATTTAAGAAATTTGTAAGTCCTTGATAATACTCAACTTTAAGAAAACGATTATGTCCTGTGTCAAAACTGCAAACCTCAAAAACATCTACCCTGTCCAGACACTTTTCTTCATCTATATTCTGTATCACACCAAGTCGAAATGTCTTGTGCCCACAGTTTATACACTTACCATTATCTTTTGCATCTTCATACAATGAGTTCACATTCGTCAATTCATAGAATTCATTCTGGAATTTAGCAACCGTAAGTCTATCATCATTAATTATAACATTCTCAAAATTAGCATTTGCATTTTTAGACCAATTATAAGAGCCTGAAATAACAAACCTACCATCTATAATGCAGAACTTGTCGTGCATTTTGTTTTTGGAACTCGGCATTCTGATGGGAATATATATGATGCCTGCCTGCTTTTTTATAATCTTTGCATTTATAAAGTCGTCATTGTACATTATGGTTATCTGAACATTTTTTTGTACAAGTTGGCTGAATTCTGCTTCAAATAATGAAGTATTTATCCATGCAACAACAATACAAACGCTTGTCTGTGCTTTTGAAAGATACTTTTTTATGTAATAGTCTATGTTATTAAAATAACATTCTGTCATAGTCAAGTTTCGTAATTAGATGAAAAACAAAGTTCTGTAAACAAAATCATATTGTAAATAAAAACGACATCTACAAATCTATAAAACAGCTGCTAATATTGTAAATTGCAATCCTCGCATATCACATCATTTATGATGCGTAATAAACATTTTATGGTTGCTTCTTTTATACCAAGGTTTTTAATTTTTTCAGAAGACAGTCCCCATGGGTGTCCTATCTGATTTCTTAAATATGTAAAATAATCCTCTTGCCCTTTATTTTTCTTTCTTGAAGGCATAAAAGACACTTGATATTCTTTTTTCTTATTTTTTGAGAAAAAAGTTGTTACATCTTTTTGAGTCTTTCCTTTGGATACAATTGGTAAAAGGGAATTCAGCAATTCATATAAAGCCATATATTGAATCGCAAAATTAGGACATTGCAAAATATCGTAAATTGTTTTATATAAGTCGTATTTTTGCGAATTTAATACAGAATTTGATTTATTCAGAATTTCAGTATAAAAACTTTTGCTATCAATCTTTATTTTAAAAGCTCCTTTATCAGAAACAGACAACGCATCACTATATATAGTATGCCTCTTTGTTGTTTTTATTTTTGAAAGTATACAAACAGGCTGAAAAGTATGGATATTATCATAAGTAATCAGATTAAAACATATTCGCTCAAGTTCCAAAGCAATTTTATCCTGATAATCCCACGCATCGAGACCTTTCTTTAACGAAAAAACAATTTTTGTGAGATTGCTGTCTATATAAAATGAATGAAGAAATTCATGGTTTTCATACAAAAATGGCTTATTTTCAGTTATCTCAAAAGAGCCAGTTACATTTTCTCCAATTTCTGCATTTACATTATACCTCTGCATGGAATACTCAATGTAGCTGTCACCGTCTTCATTAAGACTTTCAATATGTTCTATAATCATCATTTTCTCCTTTCGTATTATCACAACCAAACGAACCTTTGAAGTTCCTCATGGTCGAATCCATTCTGGATTATAAGTTTTAAAAATGAATTAACAAAACAGTATCTATAGACATCATAATTGGAAATTTCGCATTCTTATTTCTGCATTGCAAGTTTTAGGATTATCAGATATTTAAATATCCTATAATCCACATTCTGATTTTTCATTTCATGCTCGTAAAAATACGCTTCATCGTGCGGATTTATCTTAAAATATACATCACCTTTTGCCTTTTTCTGCAGGTATTCCTCGTATGTCTTTGTAAAGTAATGATTCACTTGCAACGGGAAATATGCTGCATCCGCCCAGCGTGGAATTGGATTTTTTCCAAATGTACACATCTTGTCAAAGACATTGACAGGAGGAATTGCCGTACGCCCCTTTTTACCCCAGGAGTAATGGTGCAAAGCTCCATTGTGCTTGTCATTTTTGTCAAAGTCAAAAGCCGTATTGAAAAATACCTTTCCAATATCAGTGTATTTATTCCAGCACACAGTCAAATCTTTTGTTACAAGTCCACTTGTATCACGGTTCAACATGCCGCTTGTACCGAACATTTTCCAGTAAGCAATCACAACCGGTCGTTTTTTCTGAAACGGCTTTAAAAAGTCATAGATATTGTCAGTTGTATTCGGTACAATGAATTCATCAATATCCACAAAAGTAAGCCATTCTGTCTCGCCCTTGAACCGCTCTATTCCATCATGATAACACTGCATCTGAGCCTGATTCTGCGGCCACTGGATAAGTGTAACAGTATCATCCTCAATATAAGGAGCAAGAACAGACTGGTAGTCATCCTCTGAATTGTTGTTATAGAGATAAAAATGCTCAACACCAACAATTTTGTGATACTCTATCCATTCACGAAGATACAAAGCTTCGTTCTTGAAGATTGCACAAATTGAAACCTTGTATTTTTTTGGCTCAGGCTTTACCCTGCAAACCGCTAAACGGCAATGATAAACAGCATTAAACGGAATTACAAGAACATTCTTTACAAAGCGTTTAAAGCCATGCCGCTGCGGGCGGTCAAAGATGAAGTATTTGTTTTCAGTTAGTATTTTCATCAGTTTTACTTCTCTTCAATATTGATAATAGATACTTCATACTTTCATTTTTTAACAGAACAGAAAGCAGAATATATAATCCTACGCCAGCAATAATTTGCAATGTAAAGATAGCGTAAATATTAATAGATAAATAATTTAGTAAATAAACAGAACTTCCCATCAATAGGGCTGACATAAAAGATTTAAGAACTTCTTTTATCTTAGACCATAACGAGTAGCCTATATATTTATTAACGCAATAACTATTTATAAGTACTGCTATTACGGAGGAAATAGGAACCGTTGCTGCAAGAATATATAAATTAAATTTTAAGGCCAATAACGTAATTATTAAATAAAGTGGCTTCTTAATGAATTCAATTTTCAATACTGTTTCACTTTTTCCAATAGCCTTTAACAATTGAATATCTATTGTATCCAATACCCCAATAATACCATTTACACACATTATCATAAGGAATGGAACACAAAAAAGCCATTTGTCTGTTAGCAGAATTTTTACTAAATTGGAAGATACAGAAATTAATCCAAAGTAGAATGGCAGCAATACAAAAGCAGACACTTTAATTGCCCGACTTCCCATTTTCTTTACATTTTCATAATCATCAGAAACGATTGAAAATGCAGGAAAAAGAACTGATGTAAGACTAACATTAATATTTGTACTTATCAGATCTGGAAACTGCTTTCCCCTTGTATAATAAGCTAAATCTGAAGGTGTATACTTTTTGCCAATCAAAAAAGCATTTAGCTGATTGTATATTGTACCAAGTAAGTCAGCCCCCAAGATTTTTGATCCATATGATAAAAGTGGAAGTGCATTCTTTTTTGAAAACACCAGTTTTGGTTTCCATTCGATTGTGAATGTTAAAACGACAGAATCAATTATGTTGTTCGTAAAATACTGCGCAACAAGTGCCCAAACACCAAATCCTTTAATCGCCATTATGATTCCCACTACCGCAGAAACTACTGTACCTGTTAATGTGGAAAAAAAGAATTTTCTAAAATCAAGAGTTTTTGTTACATGAGCATTTTGAATGGATTTATATGCTGATAACGGTAAAATAAAACCGTAAACACGTAATACATCACAAAGCAATGGTGAATTATAGAATTTTGCAATATACGGTGCACAAAAAAATAATAAGACATAAAGAACGATTGAAATAGCAAGGCTTATAAAAAAAATTGTAGAAAAATCTTTTTCATCAACATCCTGTTTTTGAACTAATGCAGCACTAAAACCATTTGCTACAAAAACATTTGCAATGTTAATAAACACCATGCCCATTGCAACAAGCCCATAATCATCTGGAGAAAGGATTCGTGCCAATACTATTGACACTATGAATGATATGAGTTGAGCTAATATTCGTTCTGAAAATTTCCAGAAAAAACCTGAAAAAACTTTATTGCTTATTTGATTAGCCATAATTAAAAAAACTCAGCCTTTCCTAAAACTCCAGGAAGTAAACTATCTTTTTGCGGGCCCTTTTTCCAATCAAAATTCTTATCTGGGACTCTCCAATTTTTACCATATGTTTCTTCCAAATATTGTTCTGGATTACTTGGTACATATGCTTCAATTCCCATAAAATCTATTTTTTTGAATTCGGCTCTTGTAAAAGGAAGTTTTCTTACTAACCATTTATCTTGTGGTAAGTCTGTGTCAGGCTCTCTATGAAATACATGAGTCCAAATTTGTTTTTCATCGCAAAAATGATAAAACAAGTCTATAGAAACACCATTTTTTTCAAAAGACTGTTCGAATGCTTGATATCCATTCATTCCTGTAAACTGATGTATTAACTTAAACCCTTTAATCTTTAACTCATCCTCAAATTCTTTGGTATAATCTTCAAACCATAGCCCTACATCAAAGTCATAATCATGCTTCATAATACCGTTTTCTCTAATATAACCTAACAAAGTACCATAACATAACCATACTTTTATACCATGATTACAGCATATCTGTATAAACTCCGAAAAAACGGTCTTTCCATTAGTATTCAAATTATGCTTCATATGTTTCAAATTTCTATATGCCATAAATTTGCTATAAATAACTCGTAGTGGTTTTATTTTTTTCAAAATATCTTTTAGCATTTATCTATCCTCCGAACAAAAGTTTTTTGTATACCAATCCATAACTATATCCATCATTGGAGTCGGTGTCTCATATTTTTTTCCATACTGCTGTAAAATTGCCAATCCAAAATCAAAATCTTCTTTAAAATACCTTGAATCTGAATCTATATAATATTGTTCACCTTTTTTTATAAGTGGTGAGTTAATATTTTGAAAACTCTTTATATGACTAATTTTTTCGGTCATTGCTTGTACTGTTGGAGATTCATAATGAACAGAAAGAGGTATAACTTTTGATAAATCTATCTTTTCTACAGATTCAATTTTTCTGCAAAGATTCTGTAATTCTGAATCCATCTTAAGCATTACCTCAGATGATTCATCATTCCATTCTGCATAAAACTTTATCATTCTTGAAAATGGAGTAGAAAGTGCAGAGTCTTTAAACATTACATATAGTCTTGAAGTATGTAAAACAGGATTACTTGGAGTCAATGCAACTGTTAAATAATTCGGAAGCAGTTCTACTTCAAAACCAAATAGAGATTCATATAAATCGCAAAGTTCTTGTGAATGATTTGTGTTCAGACATCCTACTCTTATTTTCGTTTTTTTAGAAGCTGAAACTACTGTTGGTTCAGAAAGTCTACATATATAAGGACTTCTATCAAAACCTGTTATAGCGCATCCTTTTTGCATCAATTTCTGACAATATCTTTCTTTACCTCCATAACCAGGAGTAAAAAGAATAATTTTGGGATTATAATTTGAAACTTTTTCTATAACAGCTTCAACGTAAAAAGATGGTACTGTTATGACAACTAAATCAGCATCCTCAAGAGCTTTCTTATAGTCATCAGTAATAGCTATTTTTTTTCCGATTCTTTTTTCATTTGTATCTGTATCAACAATTTTAAAAGAACTAGAAAGAGTATTTGCTTTAGAAGACAGAACAGAAATATTACATTCGCAATTAAGAGAAAAATCCACTGCACATGCTATCCCAACATTACCAGCACCGATAATGCAGATATTTCTTATCTCATCCATACATCACACCCAGAACTTTTTTTGCTGTAAACATTCTCTCTCTTTTTCCTGTAATCGTGAAAGTATTTTTGAGGCGAAAAAAACGTCTTGTACCGATATTCCAATGTTGTACGCAAGTATACGTTCTGCCCCCCCCGTTCGAATGTATAGTCATTTAGCACATCGGTCATTTCAGTAACATTTTTATACTGGTTAAAATATTTAAATCCAGAAATATGAGGAATATCATCACAGAAGATTCTATCAAAAGCAAGGTCACAATTTTGAAATCCTCTTGTCATAACAGGTACAACTAAAACACCTGGTTTAAAGTCCTGTTCATCTGCCCACAAATCATCTTTTGCTGTTACACAGGAAACTATAACTTCTGAATCTCTAATCAGTTCTTTTGCATCTGAATATACTTCAAAATGAATATTCTTATATTCCTTAAAACGCTCAATAAACTGATTATGCTGGTCTTTATATGCTAGAATTCTGAAGTTTAATTCAGAATGATTATAGATTGAATCCAAGCAAAGAACAAAAGCGCGTCCTATGTTTCCAAGTCCCATTATAGAAATACTTTTTGTATCTGCTTTTTTTAGCTTATCAACAGTTATAGCTGCAATTGCTGCTGTTCTCCAGGCAGTAATCCAGGTTCCATCCATAAAGGTTAATAATTCGCCGGAAACAGAATCATAAAGCAAAATATCGCCTTGCAATGCTGGAGTTCTATTAGGAATTCTAGACACTACTTTTACTCCAAAAAGATTCATTTCAGGAATATAAGATGGCATTGTATTAAAGTAACAGTTGTCTCCATAAGTGATACTTATTTTATGTGGTAGAACATACTTATTTTTATTCTTTATAACAGTCCTTGCCCATTCCACGCAATCAGCAGGAGTAATACCAAGATTTTGTATTTGTTCAAAACTAACTTCTTTCATTAGCAATCACCTCCTGTCTAATTGCTTCAACCAACAAATCATTATCCTCTGGTTCAATTACGGCTAGTCGCATAAAGTTTTTACCTTCAAAAGGTATTTTTCTTACAAGATTTTTTACCAAACAGTTGTGATTTTCCAAAAGTTTCTCAGTAAGATCTGTAACTGAAATTTTTCCAGTATATTCACATAAAACATAATTTGCCTGACTTGGATAAACTCTAATACCTGGAATTTCTGAAAGTCTCTTAGAATATCTTGCACGTTCTGCTGCAAGTAAATTACAAGATTCTTTATACCCTGACTTATACTTATCAAAAATCTGCAAGAAGTATTCTCCGAAAGAATTTATATTCCATATAGAATTATTTTTAATTACTTCTTTAATTACTTCTTTATTTGAATTAACCAGAACACCAAGTCTAAAACCTGGAACACCATAACTCTTACTTATAGACTTAAGAATTACAAGGTTAGGATATTTTTCAATAATCTCTTCATCTATCAATGTATAACGAATCTCTGGTTCAGCGAAATCAATAAATGATTCATCAAAGATTAACTGTGCATTTCGCTTTTTTAATTCATCCAACAAAACAAGAACATTTTCTTTCTTTAAAAAATGTCCTGTTGGATTATCTGGATTGATTAAAAGAACATTATTAGCTTTTTCAGTATCTACAACTTTCAATATATCAGAAACGGAATAATCAAAAGTTTCTGGATTTACAGGAACTGAAACAGTCTCTGAATTACAGAATCTTGCAGGATATTCATTAAAAGTTGGATATGGAATAGCTGTTTTTCCTGTTACCATACGACAGAAAGAATTAATCAATTCTGCAGCTCCATTACCAACAACAATGTGATCTGGAAGAACATTAAAAATCTTTCCGGCAAGTAAGTTCTGCTGGCGAGCCCCACTAGGATATGATCTCATTAGAACTTCAAAACTACTTTTTAACTCATCAACAAGTTTTTTTGGAGGGAAGAATGGATTTACAAGATAACAGAAATCTTTAATCTGTGGGAATCTCCAGTAACCGCCATAACGATTTTCCATCATTCTAAGTTTTTCAGCAACTGGCGCAAATCTTGTTTCTGCAATTGCTAAATCTGCAGGGTCATCAATCTCGTACCACTGGTCTCCACGGACTTCAAAACCTTTGATTTTCTTTGAATCAAGTAAGGTCAATACTTTCAAAACTGTTTCATAGTATTCATTTTTACCGAACGATGTCTGATACGCTTCCAAAAAAGGAATATAGTACTGTTTTGAAAATTCTTTTGAAAGTTTGTAAATATTTACTGTTTTATAGTAATTTCCAATATCAGCCCAATTAAAATGCGCTTTATCCAACATTCCAACAATATTTTTGTCAGAATCCATCAATGTACAGGTTCCATCCATCCATGGCTCAAATAAAGAAACCATAGCAAGATCTTTGTCAGGGCTTTTTATAATATCATTAAGAATTTTGTCATCAAAAATTAAATCACTTTCGAGAAGAACTGTATCATCCTGTACAAGAACATCTTTTGCAAGATAAAGAGAATAAATATTATTTGTTTTATCGAAGATTGGATTTTCTATATACTCTATCTTCATTCCACAAAGATTATCTTCATTGAATTTTGATTGTATATATTTTTTCAGAACATCACTTCTATATCCAACTACAAGTGTAAACTTCTTGATTCCAGTTTTTACCAGAGCTTCAATTGCATATTCAATCAATGCTTTACCATTAACTTGAACCATACATTTTGTACCATTCTGAGTATATCTACCTAAACGCTTGCCCATTCCTGCGGCTAACATTAATGCTTGCATATGTTTATTCCTTATTTGACAAATTCCAATTATTAATAGTCTTAATCACAAACTTCACCTGTTCATCCGTAAGTGTCGGACTCATCGGCAGGCTCAGTTCCTGTACATGTATTTTTTCTGTAACTGGAAAACTTAAATCATTCCATTCTTTATACGCAGTCTGTTTGTGTGGCGGAATTGGATAATGAATTATTGTTCCAATTTCTTTTTCTTTTAAATACTGCTGAAGTTCATCGCGCTTTTCTGTAAACACAGGGAAAATATGAAACACATTATTTTCTTCCGGTAAAACAGAAGGCATTTTTATTACAGGATTTTTTATTCCTTCGTAATACATTTTTGCAATCTGCTTACGTCGGTTATTGTCATCATCAAGATATTTTAATTTTACATCAAGCACAGCCGCATCCAACTCGCTTAAGCGGCTGTTTTCTCCGATATAATCGAAGACGTATTTTTTTGAAGAACCATAGTTGCCAAGCACTCGCACAAGATTCGCTATTTTCTCATCATTTGTCGTTATTGCGCCTGCATCTCCGAACGCTCCCAAGTTTTTTCCAGGATAAAAACTGTGAGCAGCAACAGTTCCAAGACTTCCTGTTTTCTTTCCCTTATATGTACAACCGTGAGCCTGCGCATTGTCCTCAAAAAGCTTTAGATTATGCTTTTTGCAGATTTCTGCAATTTTTTCGTTGTACAAGCATCTTCCATAAAGGTGAACAAGCATAACACCACGGGTTTTGTTTGTAATTGCTTTTTCTATTGCTTCTGGTTCAAGTTCCAGTGTATCAGGATTTGGATCAAGTAACACAGGTTTTAAACTGTTCTGTGAAACAGAAAGAATCGTTGCAATATAAGTATTTGCCTGAACAATTATTTCATCCCCATCGTTCCAGCCGTTTAAAATCTTACAGGCACGAATCATCAATTCCAAAGCCTGCAAGCCGTTTGCAACGCCTACGCAGTATTTTGTACCTATGTACCTTGCGTAATTTTCTTCAAAAACCTTATTTTCGCTTCCCTGCAAATACCAGCCGCTGTCTGTAACACGCAAAACAGCTTCGTGCAGTTCATCTGCATACTTTGCAGTAATGTCCTTTAAACTTAAAAATGGAACGTGCATATTTTGTTTCCTATTTTTTTTAGATATTATGATAATGCGGAATCCTTAGCATCCTTTTATGAAAATACGTATGGCTTTATTTTTCAACTGATGATGTTCAATTTGTGATTAGCTTTTATCCTCTTACAATCAGTTTCTGAATTTTACTGTACAGAACAGATAAAATAAGTGATACGCAAAATACAGCAAGAACTTCGAGTACAATAACTGCAAGTATTAAATGCATAGACCGCTCTAGTGGCAGAACCTTCCCTGCTGCATACTGAACCACTTCAAGCACACCTTTATGAAACAAGTAAATAATAAAAGTATATTTTGCAAGTTTGACTTCATGTTTATATTCAATCTTACAGAATCCAGCAAAAATCAGGATACTTCCAAGCATTACGAACGGCGAAAAATTGTTTCCCCATGTACGCCAGTTCAAATTATTTTGCAGACAGTAATACACAAAAAGTCCGTTCAGATTCAAAAGAAGAATGCCAAGAATAATCAGAATAAAACCTGTTTTGATATTCTTGTGGCTGAATGTATTTTTTATCGCATACCCCATAATAACATAAGACAGAAGCATTACGACTCGACCAAGACTGTATGTAACTGTAGATGAGGAAGTATACGAACTGATTGCTGCCCAAAGACAGAAAACTATGGAAATTGCCAAAATGTTCACTTTTATTTCAACAATTACTTTTTGAACAATGGGAATTATTGCGTACAATCCCACAAGCATATACATATACCATAGTGGATGTCCAAGCCAGCCCGTTTTCCAATATTTGGCTACATTTTGTAATCCCACACTTATGTTTCCGCCCTTAGCTGCCAGCAAGATATACCATACCGAATACAAAATACTGAAAATTAAGGTAGGTACCCCCAGTTTTATAAGGCTATTTTTGTAAAAAAACGATACATTTTCAATCCGTTTATTTGCAAATGCACCTGTAAGCATTAAAAAACAGGGAATTGCAAAGTACGAAAGCGTTGCCACTATACATAAATACCCCCCCCCATAGTTTTAGCTTCATTTAGGAACGCTCCGCAAGCATGTTCAAGTATAACAGCGATACAGCAACAAACACGTAATAAGTCCAAGTTTGATTCCCTTTTCATTTTTTAATTCTCCCCAAGAAAAATTTTGCAACACCATAAAAACATTTCACAGGAAAATGCCTGTATATAACAGAGGATTTGGTTTGTGCAAAGATAATATTGTACAGCTTGTTTGTATTATTCTCCGCATCAATGTAAATCTGTGAAAATTCTTCTAAATTTAACTTGCGTTCGTGTCCTGCATATTTTGTAGAATTGGTTCCTAAAATATTTCTTACTTGTTCTGCAAAATCAGTCTCGGTGATTATCATTCCTTCAAGCTGATTTTCTTTTTTTGAAAGATAGTCGTTGTCTGAAAAGAGACGGTCTATTTCATGTTTTAGTTCATCAAGCGTTTGATACGACATAATCGGATTGTGTCCTGTATCTATAAACAAACTCTCGTTGTCGCCATCGCGTGCAATGCCGTCCATATTCGGATTGTAGCAAAGCGGGATTTTGCCGTTTATAACTGCCAGCTGGTTCATAAGTGCGCCCATAATCGGATATGTACAAAGAAAAACCTTTGAATGACGGATAAAATCTTCAAAATCTGGTCGCTCTGTAAAATAAAAAAATCGGTCTTGATAACCTTTTTGAGAGATGAAGTTGTTTATATTCTCAGGATTACCACCACCAATAAATACAAAAATTGAATCCTTATAAGTATCTAAAATATATGAAACTATTTCAAAGAAAACAGGACTTCCAGCAATCTTATATAAAGAGCCTCCTGAAAAAACTATATTCTTGTGCTTTTCAAAAAAATCTTTCATAGAATCTGCAGTTACCATCTTATGAACAGGATAATACGGCAGAACAATCAGTTTCTTCTGCAGGATATGGCGATGATTTTTGGAGATAGTGTAACCGTAATCTCGGAACTCCAAGCTATAATCCAAGCACGTTGCACCAAGCCAGTACGCATGGTCTGTAAGGTTTATCTGATAACGTGTACACGGAATTTTTGCAAAGAATGAGCATCCTGTAACATCATTCGGCATGGAATGGAAGAATGCAAAAGACGGCTTATATTTGTTGTAAATATTTGCCAGCTCTTCCAACTGTTTTTTACAAGAAGTCTTTGTATCATAAAATTCTATGATTTCATTTTCACCCAGCAGTTCTTTAAGCCAACTTGTTGTGTTCTTGTTATGCTCTGGTGTTACAATAATCACTTTATATCCGTTTGCCAGCAAAGCCTTTATATAAATATTTGAAAGACCTCGAGTTTCCCAGCACCACCAGTCATAAAAAAGAACAGCCTTATCTGTTCTTTCAACTGAAAGCTGAGGAATATAAACATCAGCTATTTTATGCAAAAGAGATTCTAACCTCTCATCTGTATAAATGAGATTAAAGTTATACATCAGCAAAGCGGCTGTCTTAATCGCTGTTACAGAACTTTCATATTGTTTTTTTGCAAAATGTTTTTCTGCAAGAGATACAAGTTTGTTGTAATCTTTAAGAATTTCTTCTTTTGTAACTTTAGCAGACATTAATACTCCAAGTCTGGTACACAAAGGTTCTTCCACCAAAACCTTCTTTTTGAGAGATTAAACCTTCATTAAGAATTGAGCCGTTTCCTTCAGTTGATTTACCAAAATCAAACCAAGTTTTTGTTGGCAAATACATTTCTATTAGATTGTAAACGACAAAATCCAAAGCACCGATTTCACGAGCTAAATCATTTGCAGCAAGATACTGTGTATGAACAAGATTATCGTAAATGAAAAGTACACAACCGGCTATGATTTCATCTTTATATCGACCTACATACAATTTTATCTGCTCAGGGAAACGTTCATGCAAGAGAGCAAGTTCTGCACCTGTATGTACTGCTGTAGCATTATGATGTTCGCTCAAGACTTCATTTTCCAAAGCAATAAAAGAATCAAAATCTGTAGATTCCTCAAAAATGACACCTTCGCGTCGTGCTCTTGTAACTTGTGCTTTTCTGCCCTTTGGCATTTTTAACTTATTCTTTAAGTTGATTACAGTTGCAGCTTCAATTTTTTCTATCTGTGCATTATTACAGAAAAGAGAATACAAATCTTCTTCTGCCGGCTGTTTGTGGTAAATATGCGGAACTTGTTTATAGATAATTTTTGAAAATCCGTTCTGTTTCATATAGTCTCTAAGTGTGGCAAACAAATCATTCATGTGATGCTGCTTCATGCCGTCATCGGTTATAAAACCACCAAATGTAAGACCACCATGACTTATAAGAATATTATCTTTTTTTGTAGCAGGGAGAACTGAAACAAGTTCATTTTTTTCATCAAAGAACATCAGTGAGCTGTCTTCAAAACGGTCTTTGTGATACTCCATATAATTGCGGTCAAACATAAAAAGACCGTTTTTTGAATGAGCCACAAATGAATTCCAAACAGCTCTGTTGTTATCAGTGTATTTTCTAATTTCCATCTTCCTTCCTCACGCAGCCTTGGAAAAACAAAGCTCACGGTAGGAAGACGAAATTTTTACTATATTATAATACCCCCCCGACTTTTCTAGAACTATAAATCATATTAACCAACTTCCTAACTATTCTTACTGGCAATTTCACCACGCTTATACAGAGCATGGCAAAAGCCATTCTTTTTACATTTTTATATCCATAAAAGACTTCTAGAGTCTGTTTTCGTCCACTTAAATCATAAGAGCATTTCTGTCTGAGAAGCAAAAAGTTTTTGTATAAATCGGCAATAAACTTTAAGTTGTCTTTCTTTACACTCAAAAATGTTTCTGTACTTATTGAACCGTCTCGTAACAAATCACAAATAATTCCCGGGTATTCAACTCCAAAAGCATGGAACAGATTGTATTTACCTTTATTTGCGTGACCTACAGGAATTTCATCAAGCAGAAGGGTATTATCAATTATGTATTTTGATTTATTGCGTTCTGCAAAAAGAATTGTCGTATGCGGGTAAAGTTCATTAAACTCTGTATCTTTTGGAATACGGTCAAAATCTTCTTTCCAAAATCCCATACCTGTAGACCAGCTTGACCATACATGAAGATTTCTTACATAACTGTCAAAATTATTATATTCTGCAATGCCTTTTATCTGTTTGATTACACCATTAGAAAAATAAACACAAGGCTTTTCATCTTCGTTCCTTTTTATAAAATCTAATAAATAATTAATTGCATTTGGAAGAAGTTTTGTACGATGATTTATAAACTTGATAAATGTACCAGAAGCAGCTTTATAACATTCACTTTCACTTAAAAAACCTTTTAATTCAGTCTCTTTATAAACAAGGTTTTTATATTGTTTAGCATAGTCTTTTATTTTTGTTTTAAATTCCCGATTATCTCCGTTATCCATAACAACGACTTCAAACAGACTGGAATCTACATCATTCTGTGTGTAAATGCTTTCTAGTACTGGGAAAATCAACTCTATAATTCCGTTAGTTGGAATACAGAGCGAAAGCAGCGGAGAACTCATTTCTTTACTCCCATGACCTTTAAGTATTCGTCATAGTCGCGAATATATTCTTTTCCATCGTAATGCGTATTTGTAATTACAAGAAGAACAGAATCCTCAGAAAAATCATACATATCTTTCCAAATCATCTTTGGAATATATATTCCCTGCATAGGACGATTGAGCTCTACGATATGCTCTCCGACTCCATCAGTAACACGAACTTTTGACTTTCCAGCAACATTTATAAGCACGAATTCACTTTCTTTATTTGCATGCTGCCCGCGAACAACCTGTGAATCAGAGCCATATATATAGAAGACACGTTTTATTTCAAACGGAATATCTTGATTTCCTTCAATTACGACAAGTTTTCCACGCTCATCGCCAAGATCTTTAAAGTCTAAAAGTCTGCAAAGTTCCATAGTTTGTATTTCTCCAAAAATTTAAAGACACCTTCTCCATTGGCAAACAGTCGTTATTTCAGACCTCACCCTGCAATGAAACTGTTCACCACCTGACAAACGTGCTTCAACCAAACTCCGTGTCAAACAATGGCTGCCTTTAACTTTACTATAATACGATGTATTATTTTAGGCTGTCAATATTCAAATTATGAACATCGGATTTTTACTTTTTCTGAATTTCATGATACGACAGGCCTAAAATCCGTTTTCCGTCCATAAGCGTAACTTCAAAATTTATGCGCTTATTAGATCTATTCACATCCTTAATAAAGCCTTCCATTCCCTTGAACAATCCGTCTACAATTACAATCCTGTCGTTTACATCAAACTGAACATTTACAACAGGAATAACGCTTCCATATTTTAAAAATGAAGTTACAAGGTCGGTATCTTTTGCAGAAAGCGGTTTCATTCCATTATCATGGGGAAGAAAATCAATAAAACCTTCTTCATCCCTTACGCTCTGAGCCCGGGAAAGATTATCCGTCTCCCAGAAAACATAACCTGGAAACAACGGATCAATATATTCCTTGCCGCTTTTTAACCTCATCTGCTTTCCAACACAATGTAGTTTGCCATTCTCCTCCTCTGGAAAAGAATCAAAGACAGCTTGTACTTTTTCTATAAATTGTTTTTCAAAACCGGTTCTAACCCAAATGCAGTAAAAATTGCTCATTATCCAACTCTTCGCCTTTTCAATTCAATAAGAATAATAGCATATTTTTTTGATTAAGTCAGCGAGACAAATTGAATCTCCCGGGACAGCAAATGTCCAAGAGAATATTTGTTTTAATATCTTTATTGTCGTTGTCTTACTTCTCTTGAGTTGAAGCCTTAAACAATGCCTTTTACTTCTGAATCCAGACATAAGCCGTTGCCGAACTAGCACCAACCTTTTCAATAAGTCCTTCTTTAACTAAATCGGACAGAGCTCTTTCTACCGTCTTTTTACTGATATCAGGACATTTCTCCAGAATTTCTTTTTTGCTTATTTTACCAACAGTAGTCTGGATCAAGCGCTTTACTCTTTCAGGCTTTGAAATCTTGCTGTCAGATAAGTATTCAACACGACTTTCAAATTCATTTGATGCCTTAATCAGAATTCCTAGATAATACTTAACGAAAGGCTCGTATAGATTATTGCTCTCATGCCATTCTGCAGAACAATCCTGTAGGGCTTCATAATAAGTTTCTTTTGATTCTTCAATCAGCATCTCAATACTTATGTATTTTCCAACAATAAATCCAGAGCGATAAAGTAAAAGAAGAGTAAGAAGTCTGCTCATTCGTCCGTTTCCATCTTCAAATGGGTGAATACATAGAAAATCCAAAATGAACATAGGGATCAACAGTAATTTATCTGTTTTATTGTTATTCCATTCCTCCAGAAAACGTTCTGTCATGATTCTCATGGCTTCTTCCGTTTCAAAGGCTGATACTGGTGCAAATCTTACTTTCTGAATTCCATTTCCATCCGTTTCGGCAATAATGTTATCGCTGGATTTATATTTTCCACCAAAACCATTTTGATTGTATGAATATAAATCTCTATGAAGCTGTTGAATGATATTTGATGTAGGTGAAATATAATCATAACTCTCATGAATTGTGGAAAGTACATCTCTGTAACCAGAAATTTCCTGTTCATTTCTATTTCGTGGTTCAGATTTTTTCTGCATCAACTCTTCGAGCCGTTTATCTGTCGTAAAAATGCCTTCAATTCTATTTGATGATTTTGTGCTCTGAACCTTTGAAATTTCCAGAAGAGTTTTCAACTCATCATTCTTTGCTTCTACAAATAATTGCTGTCGGCCTTTATGCTCATAAATTGAACTAAGAAGATTTACGATTTCCGGTGTCAATAATTTACGAGCATTTTCTTTATACTCAAAATTATGCATTGTATCCTCCGTAATAATCTCTACCCCAAAGAAATATTCTCTATGTCATAATAACATAAAATGACATAGAGAACAACCTTCAATCTGCTTAGCCGAAAGAAATTCTTCTTTCAAAGTTACGTTGTCTTTACCGTGATTCAGTGCTTGAGAATCCAAAGCAACGATATCCAATCTTTAATTGCAGGTATTATATCCAATAACTCTCCATTTCTGGCAGTTCTTTTTTCAAAAAACTCCATACACGCCCGCAGCATCCCTGAGGTAGTCGGAAAGAGAAATCGACATTGCACTTATTTATGGAGCATGCCTCCGACGTAAACATTCTGCAACTAAAGTTCTCTTCTTTCATCTAAAAGCATAAATTCTACTATTGTCATGAATCTCTTGCATAAATTTTATTACGTCGCTACGAGTTAATCCTTTTTTGTAAACAAGATAGCAATAAATCATTGCATATTCATTGTAGATATTTGTCTGGAATATTCCGGGGTCATCTGTTCCCAAAACTATTGGTGGTATAGAACTTCCATCAAGTTTCCATTGATACCAATTGAGCAGCTGATAACTTTTTAAATTTCTGTGATAGCCGATTCTTAAATTGCTTGTCGGCAATGCTTCAATTACAATTTCTTTTTTATGCATGAACGCAAGCATTTCTTTTTGTAGCAATGTGAGTTCCTGAGAATCGAAGCACTCAAAACATTTAACTTCAATAGGTTTTCGATATTTTCTATATGTTTCTTTCTTGTTATACAGCGAAATAAGTTCAAAGTCAGACTTATTTATAGCCTCGTATTTGTCGCCATGTTCGCCTAATAAAGTTATATCTGTTTTGTTTTCTTTTATACACCTTGGGTCTAAATAACGTTTTTTCCAGGCAGAAGATAAATCTTCTAGTCCATAAGTTTTATTATAAATTTTTCTAGAAATTTCCTGAATTTTTATTTCTATCATTGGAAGTTTTGCATATAGGCTTTCAATTTTTTGCTCAAGAATAAAACAATGCACAAAAATCAAATCATCAAGATAGATTCCTTGTGGCATTGTAACCTTTTTCATAAGGATATCATCCCAAGTATCAACATCTGTACCAGTAGCACTTGCATGACCTATTCTGTCCCCATGCTGCAGGTCAAGAAAAATTATTGCTTCATATATCGCACGCAATCCGTCAAGAATATGATAAAAATCTTCTCCAGCATGATAAGTAAAGTGTCTTACAACATTTAATTCTCTTAATTCTCTAAAAACTGGTGCAAATACTTCTGGAGGCGTGTCAAATTCACTTGCTGCAGCATCAACTGCTGTAATTTTATTTAATTCCTTTTGCCCATAGAAATTCTTCAAAATCCATAGGCTTCATATAAACAACGCGTTTAAATCCTGTTGGAACGCCTTTTCCTTTCTTTTTATTATATCCTTTTATTCCAAGAAGAGAGCCTGTAGTAATAATATCGAATCTTCCATCTTCGCAAAAAGGTTTAATACTGGACCGAGCATTTGCACACTCCTGAATTTCATCAAAAATAATTACAGTATTTCCTTCTTCAAATCGAGAATTTGGAATTAATGCAGATAAATCTATAATTATTCTGTTTACATTCAAATCATAATCAAAGATTTTTTTAGCACTTTCGTTTTCTTTAAAATTTACATATATAACATTTTTATAATTTTCTTTTGCAAATTCTCGAACACTATAAGTTTTTCCAATTTGGCGAAGACCTTTTATAACAAGAGCCTTCTTTTTTCCACTAGAATTCTTCCAGGCTTCTAGTTCTGCCATTATTTTTCTTCTAAACATAAAAATCTCCTATAACACTTTTTTTAGGGAGTTTTTAATAAAAAGTTACACTTTTTTAAGCGAGTTTATGTTAATGATATACACTTTTTCTATGGAGTTTTCAATCACCTTGAAAACGAAAGCGGTCTTACACGCCTTTCCGTCTACAATAGGCGTGGCACAAACGTGGTAGACGTTCCAGTTCCAGCCGGTCTTGCAAGCGGAAGTTACAGTGTAAGCATTGTAACAAAGCCCGGAAACACCTACTTTACCGCGAACATTGATTCAGAGATAACGGTAGCGTAAATTTTTTAATTTCAGGGCGTGGTGAGCGACATGCGCCTGCCATGTCCTGATTGCGCGTCTTTATAAACCCCATAAATATGC
This sequence comes from Treponema sp., assembly GCA_016293645.1. Lineage (GTDB taxonomy): Bacteria > Spirochaetota > Spirochaetia > Treponematales > Treponemataceae > Treponema_D. The sequence continues at coordinate 37,735 of JAEDDW010000001.1, forward strand.
AAAGAAAGGAAATAAATCTCCAAGTCCAAGTCAAACGCATTATAAGAACTTTTAAAATACCTGCTAACCTTAATTTCGAATTTTTTTTACAAATTATGAAAGAATGCTCTGGGCAGATTTTCAATTTACCCAGATGGATTTGGATCTCGCTACGCTTGTATTAATTCGGGTACTCCGCACCTTAATTAATTCAATCGCCAAAAATTTCGTGTGGAGAAAAAGTTTTTGAAGAAATAAAATCGCCTATACTGGCACCATCATCTTCATTGCCAATAGATTTCTCAAGAGTAAACTTAGATGGACCAGGAAATGGAATATTATTAAAGGAAAAATTATTTTCTCTATTTTGAAATTACCTGTAAGGTCATGGTCATGATTCTTATCCTCAAGCGGAGAACCATCCAGAAGTTTTCTAATTATTTCATCAGTATCGGAAGTTTCCTGTTTATTAAGCTTCTTATAATCAGTTTTGAAACTTCTGGTAATTTTCAATTGATATTTCATTTATCCATTTCCACTTTAAAGGCTTCAAATGAACTGAAAATTTCAACATCACCATTTTTTTCTTCGGCTATGGCAATATCCAAACCATTAATCTGGTGAGAATTCTTATATTCAAGAAACTCCATGAATTCAAAAAGTTCAGCAAAACATGATTCTGGAAGAGTCTGTAATTTTTTCTGCAATACAGCGAGGCATGTCTGAACCTCCTGTACTCTTAGTATACATATATTTCTTAAATTTTACCACTTACTTCAAAGCCCCTTTAAGTTCCCCCTGCCCCCCATTGGAATAAGAGCAAAAATAGTGATATAGTTTAAAGCAGTGCGATGGTATAGAAATTGCACGACGAATAAACAGCATGTCATTTTGAGGTAGTATTGATGAAAATTGCAGTTGCAGGAACAGGATATGTAGGACTTTCAAATGCTATTTTGCTTTCACAGAACAATGAAGTCATGGCAGTGGATATTGTTCAGTCTAAGGTCGATCTGATCAATTCAAGGAAATCTCCGATCGTGGACAAGGAAATAGAAGAATACCTTTCATCGGCAAAACTTAATCTTACAGCCACAACGGACGCGAAGCTTGCCTACACCGGTGCTGATTTTGTTGTGATTTCCACACCGACAAACTATGATCCGGACAAAAACTATTTTGACACTTCAAGCATCGAAGCTGTCCTTGACATCCTTGACGGAATGAAATCCAGTGCCGTCATCGTAATCAAATCAACGATTCCTGTCGGATACACGGAAGGTCTCCAGTCACGCTATCCTGAACTGAACATCATTTTCAGTCCTGAATTCCTTCGCGAAGGTCATGCCCTCTATGACAACCTTTACCCAAGCCGCATTGTCGTAAGCTGGCCTAAAGACAAACCTGCCCTCAAGGCCAAGGCGGAACAATTTTCAGACCTGCTTAAAGAAGGTGCCATCAAAAAAGACATCACTGTTCTTCACCCAAACTGTACGGAAGCGGAAGCTATCAAACTTTTCGCAAACACATATCTTGCTTTGCGTGTCGCATATTTCAACGAGCTTGATACATATGCAGAAAGCCGTGGTCTTGATACAAGGCAGATCATCCAGGGTATTTCCCTTGATCCGCGCATCGGTGATTTCTATAACAATCCTTCTTTCGGCTACGGTGGATACTGTCTTCCAAAAGATACAAAGCAGCTTAAGGCAAATTTCCAGGATGTTCCGGAAAACCTCATTTCAGCTATCGTTGCATCCAACACGACAAGAAAGGATTTCATAGCCGACCAGATCATTGCAAAAATAGGTTTCGACAAGCTCAACCATCCTGCTACTGTTGGAGTCTACCGCCTTACGATGAAAGCAAACAGCGACAACTTCCGCCAGAGTTCCATCCAGGGCATCATGAAGCGCATCAAGGCAAAGGGAATTCCGGTCGTCATCTACGAGCCTACCTACAATGAGGATGATTTCTTCAATTCAAAGGTCATCAAGGATCTTGATGAATTCAAGAAAGCTTCTGATGTGATCATCGCAAACCGTCTCAGCGATGAACTGAAAGATGTCAAGGAAAAAGTCTACACAAGAGACCTTTATTCAAGAGACTAGTTACCGGAAAACTTAAATGGCAGAAGCACTTTTTACTATCATCATCACTCCTCTCGTTCAGATCATTGATGCATGTTATGCGCTTTTTTATGAACTGTCTGAGTCAGACGGATTTTCTATTATCGGATTAAGTTTTGTTGTTACAATCTGCACACTGCCATTATATATTGTTGCCGAAAGATGGCAGCAGACGGAACGAGACATCCAGAAAAAAATGAAATCCCAGATTGAAAGGATCAAGACAACTTTCAAAGGCGATGAGCAGTATATGATTCTGACTGCCCACTACAGGGAAAATCATTATCACCCTTTGATGGCTCTGCGTTCTTCCATAAGCCTTATCATCCAGATTCCGTTTTTCATGGCCGCCTATCATTATCTTTCAAACATGGAACAACTGCGTGGTGTCTCTTTCTATTTTATAAAAGATCTTGGATTCGCCGACAGGACTTTCATGGTCGGTGCATTCCCTGTAAATGTTCTGCCTATAGCCATGACAGCCATCAATATAATCGCAGGTGCCATTTATTCAAAGGGTCATGGTAAAGGTGAGAAGATCCAGATTTATGTTTCAGCCCTTGTTTTTCTTGCACTGCTCTACAACAGTCCGGCTGGTCTTGTTGTCTACTGGACAATGAACAATGTTCTTTCTCTTGTAAAGAACATCTTTTACAAAATTCCAGGCTTGAAAAGTCTTGCGCACCCGTTTGTTGTCCTTGGGAATATACTTGACGTACTGTTGGATTTTATTTTTGGCAATGCAAAGCGCAATGTTGTTTTTTCTTTATTTCTGGTTTCTTCATGCATCCTTGCCGTGCTTTCATCACTGACAATTCCTTCCATGCTGATAGAAAGTGAAGTCAATCAATTCTGTTATATTGAAAACTTTACAACTCCGTTGGTTTTCATCAGGCATACATTTTATCAGGCTCTTGGACTTTTTGTTGTATGGCCGCTTTCTTTCTATTTCCTTTTTTCTGACAGAACAAAAAAAACACTGGCAGTGATTTTCCTGATTGCCGCTTTATGTTCAATCATAAACACATTCTGTTTCAGCGGAAACTATGGGCCTATAAAGCCGGAACTTTATTTCATGACTCCTCAGAATTTCAAAGTTTCCCTTGGAAGCATATTGTCAAATTTCTCCATACTTCTCTCACTTTCCTTTTTTGCCCTTCTTCTATTTAAGAAGAAAAAAAGCATATTGATCCAGCTGTCTTCGGTTGTTCTTGTTGTTTTAGTTTTTTTGTCGATCAAAAACATTCATTACATTTCGTCTGAATTCGCAAAGATTCCTGAACCAAAGCAGGTTGATAAAATCGAAAAGGAATACCATCTGTCTAAAAACGGTAAAAACGTAATTGTCATAATGCAGGACAGACTTTCAGGATTGTTCATTCCCCATATTTTTGAGAACAATCCAGATATTACAGATTCTCTTGATGGATTCACCTACTTTAAAAATGTTGTTTCCCACGGACAGTTGACCATGATAGGTTCTTTGGGAATTTTTGGCGGATATGATTTCACTCCTTTTGAATTTAACAAAAGAACAGACAAGACAATCCAGCAGAAACACAACGAGGCTCTGCTTTCAATGCCGAGGACATTCCATTCCAATGGGTTCAGTGTTGCTGTCAGCGGTCTTCCATATGAGAACTATCTGGAATATCCTCTTGAGACGATGTATAAAGATGATACTTACATAAGCAGGATGCAGACCAGAGGAAAATATTCAAATCTCTGGTATGAAGAACACAATGAAAAACCTCAGCTATTTCTTGCAGCCAAAATCAAGAGGAATTTCATATGGTTCAGTTTGTTTAAGATGATTTCTCCTGTTTTCAGGAAAATAATCTACCACCATGATTACTGGTGTGCTCATGATTCATACTTCAAGAGTTTTCCTTCTTTCATTGATAATTTTTCTGAGATGTACTATCTGCCGCAGATGCTTGCTGCAGACAACCAGGATGACTCATTCATTCTGATTGACAATGAAGCAACCCATGAGGCAGTTCTGATAGACGAAGATACATACATTCCTTCCGGCAGATCGGATTTAAAGAATTCCTCAGAGCTTACGAATTCTGCAAGCTATACAACTGATGTTGCTGTCATGAAAACTTACACTGGACTTATCAACAGACTGAAGGAACTTGAAGTCTACGACAATACCAGAATCATCATCGTATCTGACCATGGCGAGCCTATCAACATCAAATCAGTTACAGGAGAATATGCACACATTGAATGCTTCATCCCAACCCTTCTTGTAAAAGATTTTAACCAGCATGGATCCTTAAAAACAGACTATACCTTTATGACAAATGCAGATACTCCATGGCTTGCGACAAAAGATATCATTGATGATGCTAGGAATCCTTTCACAGGAAATCCTTACAAAGTAGAAAATAAAAATGAATGGATAAAGATATGCAATGCTCCTGCAGAATCCACAAGAATCCGCCATAAATTAAAATTCACCATAAAGGATGATCAATGGCTGACTGTCCATGACGATGTTTTCAAGACTGAAAACTGGGGATCTTATTCCACCAGATGAAGCATGACCTTAATTGAACACTAATAATCATTGGAATATAATATGAACGTGTCTAATTTTTTCTATTCTTTAATTATTTATCCGCTGACTCAGATAATCGAGCTTGTTTTCTGTTTCTGCAACAAGCTTTTTGACAATGAAGGATTTTCTCTCATTGGAGTAAGTCTTGCTGTAAGCATGCTGACCTTGCCGTTATACATTGTTGCCGAAGCCTGGCAACAGGTAGAACGTGACAAGCAGGCCCTGATGAAAAATCAGATCGATAGAATAAAGGCTGTTTTCAAAGGTAACGAGCAGTATATGATTCTTACCACCTATTATAGGGAATGCCATTATCATCCTATCATGGGGCTCCGTTCAGCTTTTGGACTTTTGATTCAGATACCTTTCTTTACTGCTGCCTATTCGTGTCTCAGTACGATGGAGGCTCTTAAAGGACAGTCCTTCTTTTTCATACGCGACATGGGTTCACCGGATGCAACCTTCATGATCGGTAATTTTGCGGTCAATGTACTTCCGATTGCCATGACTTTGATAAATGTTGTTGCCAGTGCAATATACCTTAAGGGACTTGGATTTCGTGACAAGATACAGACTTATGGTCTTGCCCTGTTGTTTCTTGCCCTGCTTTACAATAGTCCATCCGGGCTGGTTGTCTACTGGACGATGAACAATGTTTTTTCTCTTGTAAAGAATGTTTTCTACAAACTTAAGAATCCCGTCAAAGTTCTTTACTGGCTGGGATGTGCCTGTGTAACAGCCTTGATACTGTTTCTTATTTTTGGACATCCACTTTATGCAAAAGGAGCTGCATTGATTGCAGGAGTATTTTCAATAATTTATTTCATTCCTTTGATCGTCAGACTTTGCAATTATATTCTTGATACGATACTGGTTTCGCTCAAGGAAAACATCAGACAAAGAACTGTGCTTTTCATGCTTTCATCATTTGCGCTTTCTATTCTGGTCGGATTTTATGTTTCCACAAACCTTATTTCATCAAGCCCGATGGAATTTTCAGGAATCGATGGTTATGGCTCTCCAATGTTCTTTGTATGGAATACATTTTTTCAGGCTGTCGGTCTTTGCTTTATCTGGCCTGTCCTTGTTTATTTTCTCTTCAAGGAAAGAATCCAGACTCTTTTAAGCGTTGGCTTTTTTGTGCTTCTTTTGGCTTCCATTCTTGATATTTTTATTTTTCCAGAAAACTACGGAACTCTTTCAAAGCTTTTGACTTTCACTGATGTGGCTAATGTGGACTCTCCTCTTATTAGATCCGCTCTAAATCTTCTGGTAATAGGAGTTGCATTTGCTCTTGCAATTGCGCTGCTTAAGTTCCGTATTGAAAAAATCTATACCTATGTTTCTGCATTGCTTCTCTTTGTTCTTTTTGCAATCTCAGCAATCAATATTTCTACAATCTCAAGGGGATATAAAGAATATCTTTCTGTTGCCCAGTCAGAAAGCAATGACTCAATTAAACCGGTTTTCAATTTTTCAAGGCATGGTAAAAATGTCCTCCTTATTTTTCTAGACCGTTCTCAAAACGGTTACGTGGAGAGTATTTTTGAAAAGTGTCCACAGCTTGATGCTCAGATGTCAGGTTTTACACTTTACAGAAATACAGTTTCTTATAATTCACACACACTCATGGCATCACCTGCCTGCTATGGCGGTTATGAATATACACCGGAATCAATCAATAAAAATGCTGATAAAACATTGATTGAAAAGCAGAATGAATCCATTTTGATGCTTCCAAGAATTTTCACGGAACAGTATGGCTATGATGCTACAGTAGCCGATCCCCAGTGGGCAAACTACAGCTGGATTCCTGATCTTTCAATTTTCAATGATTACCCTGAAATCAGCAGCACTAATCTTGAAAGAAAATATCTTGGCCTGTGGTACCAGGAACATAAGGACACAGCAAGAATCACAGTTACATCTGATACTTTAAAAAGAAATATCCTTTGGTATGGACTTTTCCGTGCGTCTCCTCTTTTCCTGCGCCCAGCCTTTTATAACGATGGAAAATACTGGTCTACAAATACAAAAAATGGTGATTTTGACGATTACCTTGCTGGCTATTCTACTCTTGAATATCTTGATCGTCTTTCAACTTTTGACAATGAAAAAAATTCATTCATTACAATGTCAAATGAATGCACGCATCAGAGCATTATCCTGCAGGCTCCGGAATACAGACCTTCTTCAAAACCTGAGATTGTTGATACAGGATCAAAGTATGATTCAAACAAGGCATTTCATTCACTGGCCGGCGCATTAAGCAGGCTTGGAGAATTTTTTGAAGTACTCAAGGAAAACGGATGTTACGACAATACAAGAATCATAATATATGCCGATCATGGCTGTACAGGTCTACCTGACGGATTCCCTGAATGTGAGAAATTCAAAGCCGTAGAACCTGGCAAATATCATCCTTTACTCATGGTAAAAGATTTCAATAGCGTTGGGGCCCTGAAAACAGATGATAGTTTCATGACAAATGCTGACGTTCCTTTTCTTGCTGTCAAAGATATGGAAGTACATGCAGTTAATCCTTTTACAGGAAATCCTGTTAAGGAAAATAAAGAAAATGGTGCACTTATATGTACAAGCAGAATGTTCATGCCTCATCATATTTCAAGCAAAAATATTTTCACGGCAAATTCCAATGAATGGTGGCGCGTGAAAGACGATATTCACAATCCTGACAACTGGATTCAGGAATAAAATAGAAAAACTACAGGAGAATGATATGATAAATAACTTTCTATATATCGATCCGGGAACAGGATCCATGCTTTTTTCTGTGCTCATCGGAGCTGCAGCCACTCTGTTTTTCCTTGCACGTGCATTGATACTTAAACTTAAAGTTCTTATCAGCGGTAAAAAAGACGGAATTCAGCTTGACTCCTCATTCAAAAAATTTGTCATCTATAATGAAGGGAAACAGTATTGGAATACATTCATGCCGGTTGTTCAGGAATTTGAGAACAGAGGAATTGAACTGACCTATTACACATCTGCAAAGGACGATCCTGTATTTGAAACATCATGGAAACATGTCAAGGCGGAATTCATCGGTGAAGGAAACAGTGCTTTTGCAAAGCTGAATATGCTCAGTGCAGGCTTTGTACTTATGACAACTCCGGGACTTCAGGTTTATCAGCTTAAAAGAAGCAAAAATGTAAAGCACTACAGTCATGTTCTTCACATGCCTAACGATGCAACTACATACAGACTGTTTGGCCTTGATTTCTTTGATTCAGTACTGCTTAGTGGTGATTATCAGGCTACAGATCTTCGTACTCTTGAAGAAATGCGTGGGATAAACAGAAAAGATCTTATAACAGTTGGGTGCCCTTATCTTGATGTCTACAAAAAGAATATTGAAGAAATTCCAGATGAAGAAAACCACCCTTTCACAGTATTAGTTTCTCCATCATGGGGTGATGTGGGCATCCTAAAAAAATATGGAGAAAAACTTCTTGACCCTTTAAGCAGAACAGGATGGCGTATCATCGTCCGCCCTCACCCACAGTCGAAGAAATCAGAACCAGAAATGCTTGAACGACTTGAAGAACGATATAAAGACAACAACAACATTATCTGGGATTACGAAAGACAGAACATTTTTTCACTTAAGAAAGCTGATATCATGATTTCGGATTTCTCCGGAATCATCTTCGACTATACGTTCCTTTGTGATAAGCCTGTCATGTATGTTGCAGGAAACATGGATCTTCGTCCTTATGACGCATATGACCTTAACAAGAAACTCTGGCAATATGAAGTCCTTGAAAAATTTGGTACAGAACTTAATGAAGACCAGTTTGAAAACATAAAGGAAGTGATCCAATCCATGTCAGACAGCAAAGAACTTGCAGAACAGCGCAGGATTGCAAAAGAAACCGCTTGGATGCACCAGGGAAAAGCAGGTAAGAACATTGCAGATTATATGATTAAAACTATGGATGATAAAAGCCTGAATTAGAAATTAAGAAAACAACTTCCGCAAGAACCGTACAAAGCCTGCTTGGCTCGGTTCTCACGGGAGCTTTTTTATTATTTTACACTTTCGCTAAGCTGCTGATGAGCTTTAAGAAGTTCTGTTGTCAAAGGCTGTGAAAAAACTCTGCTGTTTGTTGCCCTGTTTTCTTCTTCAACAGATTCTCCTTCATAAAGGACTACCGGATAATCCTTTATGATATCTTTGCGGGAATTTTCAATGATGCATTTGGCAATTTCCATTGCCAGTGGGTTTGTCTTCTTACCCTTGTTGATTACAGCAACACTCTCTGTAAGTGCAAAGTTTCCTTCAACAGGATCAACAAAATCTACAGGAAGACCTTTCTTCTTGTCGCGGACTGCCTGATGTCTGAGACCAAAACCTACCGCAACTTCTCCGCTACGGATCTTCTTGATCGGACCTGAGCCACTGAGTTCAAGATGAGGACCTGCATTTTTATAGATATTCTTGAGGACTTCAGCTGTTCCGCCTTCATCATATTCGCTGATCAATGCCTGTACCATAAGCCATGCAGTTGTACTTCCCATAGGATCAACAACACTCACAAGTCCGTTGTATTCACTATTTCCGATATCCTTGATCGAAGCAGGAACAGAAAGACCGTTTTTTGAAATGAGATCAGAATTGTAGATTACAGCCCCCTGAAGAACTCATGGTAATGACATCAGCTTCAATGTCACTGCCCTCGGCAAAAAGTTTTCCTCCAAGCTCGCTTGTGCCGAATGACTGGAAAATATATTTTCCATCAAAACCATTGGTATCCAAAGCTTTCTTTACAGACACTACTGCTTCATCATCAGCATTTGAATAAATAACAATCTGCTTTGCATCTGTTTTTTTTGAACAGCCTGTTGAAAAAATCAATGCAGATGTAATTGCAGCCATAAAAATTTTCTTCATGGATTAACTCCTCTTAAGTATTTTCATATTTATAATTCCCTTTACACCCTTCAAAACAAGGTTTGTCAGGAGAATATATATTGAAAGAATAAAAATTTCATTAAACTTAGCAAAATGCTGAAGTTCCTGAATCTTTGTTGTTATGACCATAGTCTTTGCGCCTGCGATGAAAACAATTGCACTGACTGTAACCATGCCGTTGATAAAAAGATAGCAGAAAATTTCAAGCAGGGTTGGCAAGGCATTTGGTGCAATAATCCTTGTAACTGTCTTTATCCAGTTATCACCAAGAACAGCAGCCGTGGTTTCCCAGCTTGAATTCATTTTCTCAAGAGCCCCTTTCATCATGAGAAATGGAGTCGCAAAAAAATGTATAAGATTACAGGCCACGATTATAATCAACGTGTTGTGTATCGGTGTCTTTCTGAATGTAAGTAGGAATGCAATACCAAGAATCATACCCGGAATTGTATTTGTAATCTGTGCTATGGCAAGAAGTGTTTTTGTTCCGTGAAGTTTTTCCTTGCTTCGTTCACAGCATAAGGCAGCAGCATTGGAAAAACGGCAAGAGTCCTTAAAGTTTTTTTTAGCCAGGCCGGAATATTGGTAAAGCAGACAGTGTATGCAACAGCAAAAGCAAGAACTGTAGTTATAAGGGAACTGATGAAACTTACCCTGAAGCTGTTTGCAAAAGCAGTCCCAAGTTTTCCGCCAGTTAAAACAGCACTGAAATTCTGAAATGAGAAAACATGCCTATATTCAAAAGCATTTCTGAAAAGAGTAAAAGCAGGCCATGCGATAAACAATGCAAAGAAAATCAACACTGAGTAAAAAACAGTTCTGACCTGTTTATTCTGAATTCTTGAAATCATCTGCACCTCACTCTACTGCTTCTCAAAAAGTTTGTAGATATTGTTCTTCTTTATGGTAAGTTGTTTCAAGATAAAATCACTTACAAAATCACTTGCAGGCGCTTTGATGATTTCTTCAGGGCTTGCAAACTGCTCAATATGTCCCTTATTGATGATAAGCACTTTGTCGCTTATCGTAAGGGCCTCTTCAGGATCATGTGTAACGATGATAGTAGTCAACTTGAAATCCTGGGCAATCTTAACGATTTTTTCTTTTATGGATTCCTTGATTACTCCGTCTAAAGCAGAAAGAGGTTCATCAAGAAGAAGGATTTTAGGTTTCATCACAAGAGTTCTTGCGAGGGCTACGCGCTGTTTCTGACCGCCGGAAAGCATGTCGATTTTTTTATTCAGATGTTCACGGAAAGCATTTTGCCCTCCATTTATTTAAGAATCATATGTGGAATCAACAGCCTTCAGTTCATTGAAGGTATCGATTTCAATGTAGTCTTCAAAACTGCACTTGCGAACAACAAGATCAAAATCATTCTTGCAATAATTCAGCGGAACAGTATCCCAATATCGTTCTTTTCCACCAGGCGCTTCATAGACCTTCTTGAGACATTCAGAGAGTTTTTTTCCATCATTTTTTGTCCAATAGGAAATACCAACCATCTGATATGTATTCAATCCTCCTACCTGGACTCCAGTAATTCTGTCCTTATCTACAGTAAAACACCAGTCATCAGTTCTATCACAAGGAACACCGCAGTAATTTGACTGATACTGATATTTTGTAATTAGGTTTGGATTCTTAAGAATGATATCTGATTCAAGAATATAGGAATTCTCAAGAAAATATCTTGCACATATCAGGGATGCAATATTGTTGCCTTCATTATAGGCAGGGTTTTCAAGAAACTTGATGCCTGGATATTTATAAAGAAGCTGGTCAAACTGTTCGCTTAAATAACCACGGACAATGATGATTTCTTCAATTCCGGCTTTGACAACAGCATCAAGGAGAGTATCGATGATCCGTTCCCCCTGCACTCGAATCAAAGGTTTTGGAGTATTCAATGTAATTGGAACAAGACGACTTCCAAAACCAGCTGCGACAAAAACTGCACGCTGAACCCTGTAAGGTTCAAGAGCTTCGATTCCTTTTAGAGTAATCATTTTGTCATGCACATAACCGTTTTCCGAAAGGTCTGCCATGATGGAATTGACAGTTCCAACGGAATAACCGGTGCGCTTTGAAAGTTCCCTCTGAGAAAGATTAGTTTTTTCCGCTTCCAGAATTGAAAGCACATCAAATTCCTTTTTACTAAGCATACCAATCCAAAATGTTCAAAATAACAAAAAATGAATGAAATTTTGAAAATTTCAAAACATTTTGTAACTAAAAACTTGATTATTTTGTTCAATAAGTATACATTTTTAACATCTTTTGAACAAGGGGATTTTATTCAATGGCAAAATCAGTTTATCTTGGACTTACAGGAGACATCATTCACCCTGGAATCATCAACATCATCAATGAAGGCGCAAAACTTGGCGAACTCACAGTCGGTCTTTTAACAGACAGTGCCATCGTAAGCCACAAAAGACTTCCATATCTTACTTATGAACAGCGCAAAAACGTTGTAGAAAATATCAAGGGAGTTGCTAAAGTAGTTCCACAGGAAGATTGGAGTTATGTTCCAAACCTTAGGAAAATAAAGCCGGACTACATCATTCACGGTGATGACTGGAAGACAAACTACCTGAACCACATACGCGATGAAGTTTTTGAAGCAATGAAGGAATGGGGAGGTCAGGTTGTTGAAATTCCTTACACACAGGGAATCAATTCAACTGCCCTTGCTGACAATGCAAGATCAATCGGAACAACACCGGACATCCGCCGTGCCACACTACGCCGCCTTATTGCAGCAAAACCCATCGTTCGCATTATGGAAGCACATTCAGGTCTCTCAGGTCTCATCGTTGAAAACACAGAAGTAATGAAAGAAGATGGTCTCCATACATTTGATGGAATGTGGTCATCTTCTTTGACAGATTCAACTTCAAAAGGAAAACCGGACATTGAAGCAGTTGACCTTACTACCCGACTCCAGTCTTTGACAGACATCCTTGAATGTACAACAAAGCCTATCATCTATGACGGTGACACAGGCGGAATCCCGGAACACTTTGTATTTACAGTCCGTACACTTGAACGCAACGGTGTTTCTGCGGTTATCGTTGAAGACAAGAAAGGACTCAAAAAGAATTCACTTTTCGGAACAGAAGCAAAACAGGTTCTTGCTACAGAAGAAGAATTCTGTGAAAAGATTTCAGCCGGAAAAAAAGCACAGGTAACAAAGGACTTCATGATCATTGCCCGCATTGAAGAAATCATTGCAGGCTACAGTGTTGATGAGGCAATCACAAAAGCATTTGCTGCAGTCCGTGCTGGTGCCGACGGTGTAATGATCCATTCAAAAGATAAGAGCGGAGAGGACATCAAGGAATTCTGCCAGAAGTTCCGTGCAGAATACAAGAACATCCCAATCGTACTTGTTCCAACAACATACAACCAGTTTACGGAAAATGAACTTGCTTCATGGGGTGCAAACGTAATCATCTACGCAAACCACATGCTCCGTGCAAGCTACCCTGCAATGCAGAAGTGTGCAGAAGAAATTCTCAAGGCAGAACGTTCCCTTGAAGTAAACGATATCTGTATGCCGATCAAGCAGATCCTCGAACTTATACCGGGAACTAAATGACACTGAAATTACATCCTGTAATTTCAGTGTCGCGAGTTTTACAATTGTAAAACTCGCAGTCTTTTATCGCTTTTCAAATGTCGCGCCCTCCATGGCGCATATAGGAGATACAATTTGATTTCACCAAAATATTTTTATGACAGTTTAATTGCAAACGGAACAGATTTTTTTGCAGGAGTACCTGATTCACTGCTTAAAAATTTCTGTGCATACATTACTGACAACGCACCGGCAGACAAACATATCATCAGTGCCAATGAAGGTAGTGCCACTGCCCTTGCAACCGGATACCATTTTGCTACCGGGAAAATTCCACTCATCTACATGCAGAATTCCGGCGAAGGAAACATGATCAATCCGTTGCTTTCAATCGTTGACCCTGATGTTTATTCAGTACCAATGATGATAGTTATCGGATGGCGCGGTGAACCAGGAGTTCATGACGAACCACAGCACATAAAGCAGGGAAAAGTTACCTGCGATCTTCTTGACGCAATGAAGATTCCTTATTCAATATTGGGTGCAGACAACTGCAACAAATGCCTGGATAAGGCTCTTGCAAAGGCTTACGAATACATCAAGGCAAACAATGCGCCTTATGCCCTTGTCATCAAAAAAGGAGCATTCGAAGACTACGCACTTCAGAACAACACAACAGTTGAAGCAGACATGAGCCGTGAAGAAGCAATTGAAAAAATCATGCTCAGCGCACCGGAAACCGCAGCCTTCGTTGCTACAACAGGAATGGCAAGCCGCGAACTTTATGAACTTCGCGACAAGCATGGACAGGGACACAGCAAAGACTTCCTTACTGTAGGCGGAATGGGACACGCATCACAGATTGCCCTTTCCATTGCAATGCAGAAAAAAGACCGCTTGATATACTGTATCGACGGTGATGGTGCTTCCATCATGCAGATGGGTGGAATGGCAACTATCGGAACACGCAATCCTTCCAACATGGTTCATATTGTTCTTAACAATGGAGCACACGACAGCGTTGGTGGACAGCCTACGGTAGGCCGCCAGATTGATCTCTGCGGAATTGCAAAGGCATGCGGTTATGGAAATGTAGTGAAGGCTTCTACAAAAGAAGAACTTGACGCAATCCTCAAAGATAAGAATACTTTTGACAAGCTTACTTTTATAGAAGTTCTCGTTCGCAAGGGAGCTAGAAAGGATCTGGGACGTCCAAAGACAACGCCACAGGAAAACAAGAAAGCAATGATGGAGTTCTTAAAATGATTAAACAGGCAGTAATTGTAGCAGGCGGTCTCGGTTCTAGATTTGGTGACAGAACCAAACTCATGCCAAAAGGTTTTATTGAAATTGAAGGCGTTGCAATGGTTGAACGTTCAGTTCGTAAACTCATTGCATCAGGAGTTGAGGAAATCATCATCGGAACAGGTCACTGCTCTGAATATTATGATGAACTTGCAAAAAAATATCACATCATCAAGACTGTACGCAACGACAACTATGCAAATACTTCTTCAATGGGAACTCTTGAAGTCTGCGTTCCATACATCAAAGGCGATTTTCTTCTTCTTGAAAGCGACTTGATCTATGATTCAGTTGGACTCAAGGTACTTCATAATGAAACCCTCAAAAATGTAATCCTTGCAAGCGGCAAATCAAACAGCCACGACGAAGTTTACTTGAAAACTAATGAAGATGGAATTCTCTGCGACGTTTCAAAAAACAAGGAACAGATAGGTGAACCTGCCGGAGAACTTGTAGGCATCACAAAGATCAGCCTTGACTGTCTTAACAAGATGATGGCTTATTACAAATCAAGTCCAGACCTTATCAAACTTGATTATGAATCAGCCCTTAAGCAGGTTTCCCTTGAAGGTGAACCTGTATATGTACACAAGATTGAATATTACTCATGGACAGAAATTGACGATGAATCAATGCTTGACCGCGCATTAAATGAAATCTGGCCTCGCATCAAGGAAAACGAAAGTCTCCACAACATCCGCCGTGAAGTTCTTCTTAACCCGGGTCCTTCTACAACAAGCGACAGTGTAAAGTATGCACAGGTTGTAGCCGACATCTGTCCTCGTGAACTTGAATTCGGAAATCTCATGGAACAGATTGCAGAAGACCTTACTAGTTTTGTTGCAGATCCAAAGGAATATACAACCGTAATGTTCGGCTGTTCAGGAACAGGTGCAGACGAAGCAATGGTAAGTTCATGTGTTCCTCCTGATGGAAAACTCCTTGTAATCGACAACGGTTCATACGGGGCACGCCTTGCAAAAATCGCATCTGTATACAACATCGACATGGACGTATTCAAATCTTCAACCCACGAACCCATAGATCTGGCTGCAGTTGAAGAACAGATGAAGAATGACAAGTACACAACTTTTGCCATGGTTCATCATGAAACAACAACAGGTCTTTTGAATCCAGTTGCAGAACTTTGCGGACTTGCACATAAATATGGAATGACAACAATCGTAGATACAGTTTCATCTTACGGCGGAATGCCTATCGACCTTGCAAAGATGAACATCGACTTTGCAACATGTACATCAAACAAGCACATTGGCGGTATGGCCGGCATCGGTTTTGTTGTCTGCAAAAAGTCTGAACTCCTCAAGCAGGAAGGATGGCCAATGAGAAACTACTACCTCAATCTTCTTGACCAGTACAAGTATTTCCTTGAGACAAAACAGACCCGCTTTACTCCACCGGTACAGACTTTGTATGCATTGCGTCAGGCAATTACAGAAACAAAAGTTGAGACAATTGAAAAACGCTATGCACGCTTTACTGCATGCTGGGAAATTCTTGTTTCGGCTTTAGATAAGATTGGACTCAAGATGCTTGTTGACCGCAAGAACCAAAGCCACTTCATCACGGCAATTCTCATTCCAGAAACACCGAAGTATAATTTCAACGAACTTCACGATTATGCACGCAGTTTTGGGTTTACAATCTATCCTGGAAAACTCGGCAACATCGACACATTCAGAATTGCAAACATGGGTGATATTCGCCCGGAAGAAATGGCAGAATTCACTGGTGTCCTTGCTGACTACATGCACTCAATTGGTGTATGCTAAAGGATATGAACAGAATACTTATCAACGGAAATTTTCTTTGCAGAAACCTTACGGGAATTGAACGCTTTGCTTTTGAAATCTGCAGGCAGCTTGACGCTTTATTGGATTCGAAAGCAGACGTTTCAATTCTAGTTCCCAAAAATGCAAGAACAGTTCCAGAATATAAGAACATAAAGCTCATCCATTCCCCTAAGGAAATCCACGGGTTTCCTTTCTGGGATATGGGAACTTTTGCAAAGGCCTGCAGAAAAACAAAATCCACAGGTCTGAATTTTTCCAACACTGCCCCGTTTGGAAAGCTTTGCGGTCTTTCCTTCATTCATGATGTCTATGCAAAAGATCATCCAAAGGACTTTACTACTTTCAAAGACAAACTTGTAAAACTTTACTGCAGATTTTCCTACTGGAACATTGCACATAACGCAAAAAAAGTTCTTACAGTCTCTGAATTCAGCAAGGAAAGAATCAGACACTGGTACAGGGTTCCTGAAAACAAAATCGTCGTCATACCCAACGGATGGGATCATTTTTCAAACGTAGATCCGGATGAAAACATTTTTGAAAAATTTCCTATTCTAAAAGAAAAGGATTTTTTCTTCACTCTGGGCTCACTTCAGAAAAGGAAAAACCTTAAATGGATACTTGAATATGCAAAAGCAAATCCAGACGACTTGTTTGCAGTTTCAGGGAAAACCATTTCAGGAATGCACAGCGAAGAAATCGGAGACCTGTCACAACTTAGAAATGTTATTCTTTTAGGATATGTTTCAGATGAAGAAGTAAAGGCCCTCATGCAGAAATGTAAAGCCTTTGTCTTTCCTTCTTATTATGAAGGATTCGGTATTCCACCTCTGGAAGCACTGTCAGCAGGAGCCAGAATTATAATAGCCCGTTCAGCATCCCTTCCTGAGATTTATGGTAATGCAGCTTTATATATTGATGCATATAATACTGAATGTAATATTGAAGAACTTTTGCAACAGAATGTTGAAACAGCGGAAAATGTCCTTCAAACTTTTACTTATAGAAATTCCGCAAAAAAACTTTACCGGCTGATAGAAGAATGATAAAAAAAATTTACCGTCATAGTATAAAATTTACGGCATTGATTGTAGTTTTCTCTTTTATTGCTTTAGCAGCAGGGATTATTTCAATTAAGCAAAACATAACCTTACAAAAAAGTGAAAACACCGGTATTCCTTCCTTATCAATCAATACGGAATCCAACAGAAGAATCAGGTCAAAGAAAAAATATATTAAAGCCAGTTTTTATGACGGAAACTTCAGCGGTGGATGCAAAATAAGAGGACACGGGAATTCAACATGGAGACTTCCCAAAGCCAAAAAACCATATCTTTTAAAACTCAATAAAAAACATGGCCTTTTAGGAATGGCTCCTGCAGAAAAATGGATTCTTTTTGCAAATCTCAGTGATGCAACCTCTTTAAGAAATTCATATGCTACATATCTTGCAAGAAATGTTTTTACAAACCAGCGCTATATACCAGACTACAGGTTTGCAAACATTTTCATTAACGGAAGATACGAAGGACTTTACTGTATTTTTGAAAAAGTTGAAGAAGAACAGATGTCATTTAATTCTCCGGAAAGTTTTATTTTTGAAGTAAATCACCAGAACAGTAGGACATGGACTTTCAACTCAAAACAGGGAATTTCATTCTGCATCCATAATAATGATATTCCGGAAGAACAATATCTGGTTGAAAAAAATATCATTCAGGATTTTGAAGATATACTTTATAGCCCTGATTTTAAGGATGACTATAAAGGTTATAAAAACAGGATGGATATGGATTCGTTTGTGGACTGGTATCTTATAAATGAATTCACAAAAAACAAGGATGCTGATTTTGAATTTTCATGTTATCTTTATTTCGATGCAGCGACTAAAAAAATTGGCATGGGACCAATCTGGGATTTTGATTTAAGTTGTGGCGGGAATTTCGAACAGAATTTTTCCTACGAAAAAATGTGGGTAAATCAGAAAGGATGGTTCAAACGATTGTTTGAAGATGAAAATTTTCAAAAAGCTGTTAAAGACAGATGGAATGAAAGAAAACACCTTCTGCAAGAATCCTTTGAATGGATAGATCAGAACGGAAAAATAATTTCCGATGCTGCAGAACTTAATGACTCAGTCTGGAAAACCTTTGGACACAAGCAATGGCCTCACATTCCTGGCTGGAGAAAAAGAAAAACCCACAAAGCTCATGTGGACTACATGAAAACTTGGCTTTCATCCCGTTATAAATGGCTTGATAAGGAAATCAACCGCATTGAGGAAGATAAATGAAAATCAAAAGATATTCTCTAGGTCTAATAATACTTTTCTCGCTTATAATTTTTCTAACTGTTTTCACCTTTTTGATGGTCAATAAAAGCCAGGTGACAACTACAAAAGCAGAAAAAATCGGTTTTCCTATAATAGAAATCGTAACAGATGACAATTCCCCTATAACATCAAAAGACAAATACAAATCAGGAAAACTTTCCTTTGAAAATTATTCTGTAAATTGTAAGATTCGAGGCCGTGGTAATTCATCTTGGGTTTTTCCTAAAAAACCTTATATTGTAAAATTCAATCACGAAATAAGTTTTCTTGGAATGCCAGAGGATGATAAGTGGGTATTTTTAGCTAATGCTACCGACAATACAGCATTAAGAAATGCCTATGCTACATATCTTGCAAAAAACGTATTTGACAGACAATCCTGGGTACCAGACTATAGATTTATTTCACTGTACATAAACGGCAAATATGAAGGCCTGTATCAGGTTTATGAAAAAATTTCCATGAAAAAATCAAAGATGAACCTTCCCAAAGGTAGCTATATAGTTGTTTCTAATACACGAGAATCAAAAACCTGGAATTTCAGAACAAAAATCTGCAATAACGGCTTCAGTATTTATGATCCTCAGAATGAATCTGAAAGAAATGCACTCCAAATTCAAGAAGCCATCAACAATCTTGAAAAAGCAATTTATTCAGAATCCAAGGAATGGAAAAATATGATAGATATGGATTCCTGGATTGACTGGTACTGGATAAATGAATTTACAACAAACAGGGATGCAAGACTAAAAGATTCATGCTACTTCTACTTTGATTCTTCTGACAATAAAATACACATGGGTCCTAGCTGGGATTTTGATATTTCATGTGGCAACAACAGCTATGACGGATGCTCTACACCAGACACATTCTGGGTAAAGACCAAAGGTAACTGGTTTTCAAAACTTTTTGAAGATCAGGAATTCGCAGAGAAAGTAGAGCAACGGTATCATGAAGTTCATGATAATCTTCAGACATCCCTTATCTGGTTAAAAGCTCAGACTGAATCAAATGAAATGAACCGTTCAAAAAGATACGATGACAGGGTCTGGCGTACAATAGGACATTATCAATGGCCACATGCAACCGGCTGGCAGTACAGAAAGACATACCAGCAGGAATGTGAATATCTTATTAATTGGGTCAATATACGGCTTAAATGGATTGACAGCCAGTTTAATAAGTAACTTCCCCATCATGTGCAAGAAGACTTGAACTTGTAACAACATCAATGGAAGCAATGGACTTTGCAAGTTCTGCTTCACTGTTCGTACGTACTTCTACAACAAGATCAGTCCTTTCATTGGAAAGGCTTCTGGATTTTACAGTGAAATATTTGCAGTATTTTTTTACTGTATCTATGATTAATTCTTCAGAATCATACCCTTTTGCACTTACCATAAGGATTTTAGGAGCCCTTGCAACGGGACATCGATCAAGTACAAAAAGAATTATTGTAAGCCAAAAAGTAAGAACACATGCTATTTCAGCAATACCGGCACCACAGATGATTCCCGTAGAGATGGCCCAGAACAAAAACACAAGATCCATAGGCTCTTTAATGGCAGTTCTGAAGCGAACGATAGAAAGAGCACCAACCATACCGAGGGACACAACAATGCTTGACTGTATGGTAAGTATGACGGCAGTAGTTATGAGAACAAGTGCAGGAAGTGCAATATTGAAGGTCTTGGAATAGAATGTTTTCTTTGTAAGAATTCTATATGCTACAAAAATATAAATAGCAAAAAAAGTAGCAATACCAAAAACAACAAGGATATTTATTGGAGAATTGTCATAGCGGCTGAATCCTTCAATAAAAGATTTCTTAAAGATGTCCTTAAAACCCATTTTTTCCTCCGGGACTTATAATGTCTGTTTCATATTAAATTTTCTACAGAGATAATATTTGGAAAAACTAGTCTGATGAAGCATTCCAGTCTGTAAAATTTCATATATATAATCAGGAAGCAATTCATCGAATTTTACTTCCACAAGATTAGTACCTTCCGGAAGTATAGGCCGAACAGGTAAATCCTCATCGAAAAATCTTGTAAAATCACTTCCGCTCCTGATGTTTCTGTCAAAGGTTACCCTTACATTTCCATCTTTATGGATAAAAGGAACCCTATCATAGCAGACGATATTAACAGGCTTAAGCCTGCGGGTAAGAATTTCTGAATAAAATTTTTTATATAGAAATGAATCATCATCCTTAAAGACTAAATCAGTATTTTCCAGATCCATATTCATTAAAGCATTCAGCCTTTTCAAGGAAATGGCACAGGACTTCTTCAAACATTTTCCCTGTTTCCTTTGCTTTAACTCAAGGAAAATTCTGTCCGGACTGTTGTTATAGATTCTAATCCTGAATTTCTCCCTGGGATCAGTTCCATTTTCATTTTCATAATAACAGGTATTTTCCATATCATCAAAATAAATGGAACGGATATGATAGAATCCATTTGGCCCTGTATGGCTATCCTTATTTAAAACCCTTTCTACCCTGTCTTCAAGAACCTGAAGAAGGTATTCCGGAGAAAAATATTTATATTCGTGTCGCCATTTATCCATTTTTATACATATAAGTTACCGAATGTTCGGTAACTTGTCAATACATATCGGTATTTCAATACTGATTTAAATAAAAAAGTAATTGTGCTATTATAATGAAATGAAAGTTGCAATTGTACATGACTGGCTGGTGACCTATGGTGGTGCAGAACGTGTTGTAGAGCAGATGCTCAAGATGTATCCAGAGGCAGATATCTTTACCCTTGTATACGATGAGAAAAAAATGGGGAAGATTTTTCCAAAGGGAAAGATACACACTTCCTTTGTCCAGAAAATTCCAAAGGCAACAAAACTTTATACTAAATTTCTTTCGCTCATGCCAAAAGCTTTTGAGGGTTTCGACCTTACATCCTATGACCTTGTAATTGCAAGTTCCTCAAGCTGTGCCAAAGGTGTCATCACATCTCCAGACACAGCTTTCGTCGCATACATCCACTCCCCTATGCGCTATGCCTGGGATCTTTACTATGATTATTTCAAGCGCTCGGGAAAAATCACAAAATTATTCATGAAGCTTCAGATGCCTGCAATCCGTCAGTGGGATTTCCTTTCAAGCCAAAGGATCAATACACTCGTAGCAAATTCATCTTACATAAAGAAAAGGATAAAAAAATTCTGGAACAGGGATGCGAAAGTGATTTTTCCTCCGGTAGATACAGACAGACTTTCGCCAAACAATCTGCCGGCTGAAGATTTCTATGTGGTGTTCAGCCGTTTTGTCAGCTACAAGAGAGTTGACCTTGCGATTTCTACCTGCGGTCAGCTTGAGAAAAAACTTGTGGTGATCGGAAGCGGAAGCCAGGAAGCAGAACTTAAAGCCCTTGCTTCAAAATACAGAAATGCGGACATAACTTTCACAGGCAGGATCAGTGACGAAGAAGTCAAGTCATATCTCCAGAAATGCCGTGCAATGATTTTCTCCGCAGAAGAGGATTTCGGAATCATTCCTGTTGAATGTCAGGCCTGCGGACGTCCTGTAATCGCTTTTGGAAAAGGCGGAGCACTGGAGACTGTCGTAGACGGAACCACTGGAATTTTCTTTGAGCAGCAGACGGAAGATTCCTTGAAGAAGGCAATCCTCAAATTTGAAGATCTTGATAAAGATGGAACTTTTAAAACCGATGTGATAACAAACCATGCACGAAAGTTCAGCAGTGAAAGATTCAGAAAGGAACTTCAGGCTGTAATCGATGAAACACTTAGTGAAGTCAGATAAGGAATCATTTCTATGAAAATTGCAGTTGACATGCGTATGAGCGGCAAAAGCGGCATAGGAACTTTCCTTGATGAAATTGTTCCCTACTTTAAAAACAGTGCCCATGAGTTTTATTTTTCAAATCCAGACGTAAAAACTTTTTCCATGAAAGAGATTTTTTGCTTTCCTAAGGATGAACTTGAAAGAATAAATTCCTGCGATGCTTATTTTACACCCTACTGCAATATTCCAGGCGGAATTAAAATTCCTGTTTTTTCTACAATCCACGATGTTGTTTTTCTTGACGTCAAAGGACTTTCTTCCACAGCCGGAACTATGATACGCAAGTTTTTTTACAGACGCTCCATAAAAAAATCCAGGGCAATTTTTACAGTATCCGAGTTCAGCAGACAGAGAATAATAGAAAATCTTAAATGCAAAAAAGAAATCAAGGTCGTGCACAATGGTGTTCCATCCTATTTTGAAAATCTCGTACCTTGTTCCGAAAAAGAAAACTATATCATCTACATAGGAAACATAAAAAAACACAAAGGCCTTTCAATTCTTCTTGAAGCTTTCAAAAAAGTCCTTCAGGTAGAAAACAACCTGAAACTTATGCTTGTTGGTTCCAATGAAAACTTCAGGTCCCAGGATAATTCCATTTATTCAATGATAGAGAAAATAAATGCCGTCAGTCATGATTCCGTAGTTTTCACAGGATTTGTCGAAAATGAGAAACTCAAGCAGCTTCTGGCTAAGGCAAAAATGCTGGTCCAGCCTTCTCTTTATGAAGGTTTCGGCATACCTCCACTCCAGGCCCTTAAATGCGGAACCAACGCAGTCATTTCGGATATTCCTGTCTTCCGTGAAATCTACGGACAATTGCCGGTAGTTTTTTTCAAGTCTTCCGATTCCACCGACCTGTCAAAAAAAATACTCGAAACCCTCAATAGGTCGTCACCAAAGAATCTTACCGACATCTACTCCTACGAAAAAACAGCAGGTGCCATCATCGATTTCATTGAAAGCAAACTCTAGATACTTTTGTATGGTCATCAACAAAAACATAAATGGACATATTTTGTTTTTTTGAATATAATTTAATCATGGGAAAAAAATTAGAAACTCAATTCGAACAGTCCATCAAATCTCAATACAAATCAACAAGTTCATTCATCAGCGGTTGTGCACTGGCTTTGTTTGATGCACTCGCTTTCATGCTCTCCATCTGCATCGGTTTCTTCATCATAAATGCCATAGACCATTCCTGGATTGATTTCAAATCCTTCATAAAATATTCCATATTCATGCCGTTTATTTTTGCTGTTTTTTATGCAGCCGGCCTCTACCCTGGAATTCTACTTGCACCGGAAGATGAAGTAAAAAGATTTTCCATGTGTTCCTTCTTCTCATTGATGGGAGAAGCATTTGCCCTGATGACGATCAAGTCGACCAGGGACTTCATTCCGATCGCCGTAGCCCTTGTAATCGCCTGGCCTATTGCCACTATCCTTTTGCCGATGGGACGCGAAATCGCACGCAGACTCTACAGCAGATGGAACTGGTGGGGAGTTCCGGCTGTAATCTACAGCAAGGGAACACAGGGCAACGTCATAGCCGATCGTCTTCTTACAAGAAAATATCTTGGATACAGGCCTGTCCTGATTATTACAGACACCCCTTTCCATGATACTGAATACAATGGCATTCCAATCCGTGAAAGGACACAGGATGTCGTTGATGCAATAAACAAATTGAAGCTCAAGGTTGCAATCATCTGTGGCTATGACAGGAACATAGAGCTTATCCAGACAAACTACAGATACATTATCAGAGTACCAAAAAAACAGTTTAACACTACAATGTCACTTCACATGAAGGACTTTGGTGGTATCCTTGGCTTCTCATCGACAAATTACCTTACTAAGGCAGGTGCAGTTTCAATCAAACGTTTCATAGATATTCTTCTCTGTCTTGTTGCGTCACCTGTAGTTTTGCCTTTGACAATAGTCATAGCAATAATCATCAAGGCAACATCCCCAGGTCCGGTTTTCTTTGGACACAAGCGTGTAGGAAGATGGCATAAGGAAATGAAGTGCTGGAAATTCCGTTCCATGTGTATCGACGCTGATGTAAAGCTTAAGGAAATTCTTGAAAATGATCCTGTCCGCGCAGCTGAATGGGAAAAAGACAGGAAATTCACGGACGACCCTAGAGTCACCAAATTCGGGAAATTCCTTAGAAAAACAAGCCTTGATGAGATTCCTCAGCTTTGGAATGTTTTCTGCGGCCAGATGTCTCTCGTAGGTCCACGTCCTGTCACAGAACCTGAACTCACAAAATACAAGCAGTTCTCTGAATTTGTACTTTCAGTCAAGCCAGGTCTCAGCGGAATGTGGCAGATTTCCGGTAGAAGTGATACAGGATATGAAGAAAGAGTAAATCTTGATACTTACTATATCCAGAACTGGTCCATATGGCTTGATCTTTGGATCATAATCAAGACTTTTGTTGTTGTTGTAAAAGGCAAAGGGGCCTACTAATTGCATCACAGAAAGGTTCTTTTTCTTGCCATTGTCTTTTCCGGACTGATACCATTTTCTATATCTGCTGAAAAATTCAAGATTGATGAAATCACTCTTGAGTCAAAGGGAAAGACAAAAAGTGAATTCCTGATTGAAAAAATTCCTCCTGTCAACAAAACTGTTGTCTTTGAAAGCCTTGATGATCTTGAATCTTACCTGAATGAAATAAGACAGAACCTTGAAAACACAAAGCTTCTTGAAGGACTGGAATTTACCTACGAAACATCAGGAATTCAGAATGGCATCTCACTAGTAAAGGCTGTATACTCCTTTTATGACTCTACATCTCTTTTGATACTTCCGAAACCAAGTTATGATTCCAATAAAGGTGCGGAACTTGAAATCGCATTGAAGGACAACAACTTTCTTGGATTTACAAACACACTTTCATCTGGTCTTACCTTAAATTTTGGCGACGAAGACGAACCTGAAAGATTTTCAAAATTCACTCCTGGTTTTAAATTCGACTACTCCCTCCCTTTCAGGATTTCAAAATCAAAAAACCAGTTTTTAACTTCCCTTGATTTTCATTGGTGTGTTGAAAAAACGCTGCCTTATTTCACATATACGACGGGCGCAGTTTTTGGAATACCCTTTGGAAAAGATAATCAGAATGAAATTGATTTTACATTCAAACAATCGATCATCAGGGATACGGATTATTGCAAATACAACGATGAATTCTATTTTGTGGAGTATGGAGAAGTTGCAGTCCCTCTGGCAATAGCCGATATAGATCTTTCCACAAAGCTTTATTACAGGCCTGTCATATCAATCAACCACAACTGGGACAAAGACGGAATCAGTGAACTCAATCTGGATTTAAGGCAGACTCCTCTTTTAAAACCAGGAAATGAACTTTATGCACAGCGCATTGACTGGACCAATGACAACAACTTCAGAAACGGATATAGTTTTCTTTTAGGAACATACCTTGGACTTGATTTGCACAGAAAAAAACATGAAGATGTTTTAGTTCCATCCATAGAAGCCGCTCTTAAACTTTACAAGGCTTTTGAACACGCAGCCATAAACACAAGCATACAGATTCTTGCAAGCCACAACTACAGATATAATATCGGAAAATTCATCAGAGGTGCCCTTGACAAGTCGGAATTTTCAGACGGCATAATTGTTGATGACAGAAACTATGCCTTTGTGACTCCCTCTGCACTTATTCTGAATCTTGATTTTCCGTTCCATATTGTTTCAACAGACTGGGTAAGATTTTTCAACCAGGCAGGAATGAAAAATGAAAAACTGCTTTCAATGATGAATTTTGAAATGCAGCTTGGACCTTTCATTGATGTTGCCCTAATTGACAATCGCGGAACAGAAAATAAATTCAGCTTGAAGGAAGGTATATATACATCCGGAATTGAACTCCTCGTCTACCCGACAAAATGGAAAAGCTTTGTCATCAGAGGCAGTCTCGGATTTGACATCTCCAAAAAATTTCTTGATGGGAAATATGGATTTGACAGTTCCTGGAGAGATGGAAAAGACTGGGAATGTTACATTGGCCTTGGACTTCATTTCTAGGCGGACCGCACACATTCCTGATTGGATCAATCGCTTACAGTGTTTGTAATAATTATCTCAGACGCATAACGGCGCCAGTATTCTTCCGGCTCACTTTCTGAAAGAACAAGCAGCAGTTTTCTTGCAAAAAGAATCTTTCCATTCGAACCTGCCGACTCTGCAAAACTACAGAAAAGCTTCCAGACATTATTACGGCTGCCCCATTCAACTATATCCGGATATCTTTCACACAGTTTCAGAAGATGGCCCAGTCCGTGAAATTCAAAGTCATTCATCCTCTGGCCGATGACATCCTCAAGCTTTGTTACAGCCATTATGCTAGCAAGGGAAGTACATCTCAAAGTCTTTTCATTCTCACCCATCTCTTTATAGAATTCAGAAAGTTCAATAAGGGCTTTCATCGCAAGAGTATTATCACATCGATAAAGCAGAAAGAATTTGTCGACAGATTCACCTGTATCTCCGTCAATTATTCTTCTCAAAGATTTCATGAATCCATGATCGTTATACTGCTCACAATCCTTGACAACAAGGAGCATGTATTTCTCGAAATCTTCATATCTTCCAAGATCCTTGGACAGGTCAGCGATATTATAAAGAAGATCGTATTTTTCCATCGGAACATCAAGATTGATGCTATATTCATAAGCAGACTTCATGTAACCAAGGGCAATTTCCAATTCACCTTCAAGGCGATATATTCTACCGAGAAGAAAATCAGCCTCAGGATAATGGGAAAACACCGGAATGTATTCGAAAACTTTAGCATAGCTGTTCTTGAAATATCCAGAACCGATTTTATCAAAATGATAATTTATGATTTCCAAAGCATCATTCAACCCAAGTTCCTTCAATACAGGCATCACCCTGTCCAGATCATCACCGGCTCTTCTGACCCTTGCTTTTTTCAATGTAGATTCGAGAATATAGGTCTGCCACTGGGCATCCTGCATCCTTATATGACGGCTTTTTTCGGCATACTCGATGGCTGTTCCATAATCCTTCATTTCAAAGGCTGTAACAGCAGTTTTCAACGCGCGCCATGCTTCCTGTCCCTTCTGAACCTTACGGGGAACACTTTGAGCACAAAGAAATGCAGAAATCGCAAGAGAAACAAAAATGAATACTATAGTTTTAACAATTCGTTCTTTCATTATCAAAGGGACTCCAACTCTTCACCGAATACTATATCGGCATCTTTGGAGTCAATTGTTCGTACTATTTTTCCTTTTTTGAAAATTATGCATTTATCCTTTCCGCCTGCTATTCCAAGGTCTGCATGTTTTCCTTCTCCAGGGCCATTGACAACACATCCCATCACAGCAATCGTCACATCCTTTTTCATCGAAAGAAGACGATTCTGCCATCTGTCGACAAATCCGTGGACATCAAAACCAAGTCGACCGCATCTAGGGCAACTTATGATTGTAACACCACCTTGCCTCAAGCCACATTCGTGCAAGATCTCCCTTCCTGTAATGACTTCATTTTCAGGAGCGGAACTTAAACTGACTCTTATAGTCGAACCTATACCTTCCCTGAGAAGATGAGTGAATGCCATTGTCGATTTTACGATTCCGGTAATCAGAGGCCCTGCTTCCGTTACTCCGATATGAAGGGGAACATCGCTTACCTTTGCGAATTCCTCATTGGCTTCAATAGTTTCATCAACAGAACTGGCCTTCATGCTTACGACATAGTTTGTAAAACCAAGCTCCTCAAAAACTTCAGCTTCCCTCAATGCAGTGTCTGCCAAGGCTTTAGCGCGTGTAATTGTTCCGGCTAAAACCTTTTCCTCAAGATCTTTTGGAAGACTGCCTGAATTCACTCCGATTCTAATGGCGGCCTTTTTTCCCTTACATGCTTCAACAACAGCCTTGACTCTTTCTATGTCACCGATATTGCCAGGGTTTATACGGATGACCGGAACCGTACCCTTTAGGCATTCCAGAGCAAGCTTGTAGTCAAAATGAATGTCGGCAACCAGCGGAACATCTGTGTGCGATTGAATGACACAAAGTCCATGGGCACTTTCCATATCAGGCACAGCAAATCTGATGATGTCGCAGCCAAGAGATTTAAGGTTGTTGATCTCCTTTAAAATCGAATTCAGCTTTTCAGAATTTTCAGTGACATCTGTAATACCATCCTTCCACATGGTCTGGATCGTAACGGGATTGTCACCACCAATAAGAATTTTCCTGATTCCGTTTTCCCCACCAATAGAAACAACTCGAGGTGATTTGAAAATCTTTTCCATCTTTTTCATCCTTCAGTGACCACACTTGTCACAGCCGGAACATCCATTTCCGTCACATTTAGTTTTTTTTCCATCAGTTAAGTCCTTGATTTTTTTGGAAACGATCAAGGCTACAGCTATCAGGATAATAATTGATATGATCAAAGTAGACCAATACCCGGTTTCCTTGGTTGAAAAATATCCGCCCAAGACATTTACAAGCAGTGCTGCGGCATAAGCAAAGGAACATTGCCATAAAATCGCAAAGACGGTCCACTTACCGCTGTTCATCTCACGACGGATTGCTCCCATGGCCGCAAAGCAAGGTGCGCATAGTAGATTGAAAACCATGAAAGAATATGCGGAAACCGGGGTGAAAATATTACCAAGTGTCGAATAGACATTTCCATTCTGTCCATAAAGAACACCGAGGGTACTTACTATGTTTTCCTTAGCCAGAAGACCTGTTATTGTAGCAACAGTTGACTGCCATGTACCGAAACCAAGGGGAATGAATATCCAGCTGACAAGCCTTCCAATGCGTGAAAGTATCGAAGCATCGATTGAATCTTCTGAAAGCATTCCAAAGACCACACTGCCATTGGAATCACGTACCCATCCAAAATTGCTCAATGTCCAGACAATGATTGTCGAGACCATGATGATGGTACTGGCTTTTTTTATGAACTCCCAGCATCTTTCCCATGTTGTCCTCAGGACATTCTTTGCAGGAGGCAGATGATAAGGTGGAAGCTCCATGACAAAAGGAGAATTCTTTCCCTTGAACATTCTGAATCTTTTTAGGATCATGCCGGACAGAACAATGGAAGCAAGTCCGATAAAATATGCGCTTGTACTGACCCAAGGTTTCCCGCCGAATATGCTGCCGGAAATCAATGCGATGAAAGGAACCTTCGCACCGCAAGGAATGAATGTCGTTGTAATTATGGTCATGCGCCTTTCACTTTCATTTTCTATTGTGCGGCTGGCCATGATACCAGGGACTCCACAACCGGTTCCAACAAGAATAGGAATGAAGGATTTTCCACTGAGTCCGATTTTCTTGAACAGGCGGTCAAGAACAAAAGCGATGCGGGACATATATCCACAGGCTTCAAGAAATGAAAGAAGCAGAAAAAGAACAAACATCTGCGGTACAAAGCCAAGCACACTTCCAACACCGGCAATGATTCCATCTACGACAAGGGCTTTAAGCCATCCGGCGGTGTGCCAGGCAGTCATAGCATTCTCAACTAGAGCCGGTATACTCATGAACTCAAAGCCAAGGAAGCTGCAGCTTTCGCCAAATAGATTGTCGTTGACCCAGTCAGTGGCCGGAGTTCCGACTGTAACCATGGAAATATAGTAAACAAAGAACATGACAAGGGCAAAAACAGGAAGACCTGTGAATCTACCGGTAACAATTCTGTCTATCTTGTCACTGAAAGTAAGGCCGCTTTTATTCTTTTTTATGTAGTACGGCTTCAAAGCCTCACAGACATAATTGTAGCGCTCATTTGTAATTATGCTTTCACTGTCATCATCCATTGCAATTTCCGTTGCCTCAATATCTTTTTCAATATGGCACAGAACCTTCGAGTCGATTTTCAGCTCCTCTATGACTTTCTGATCACGTTCAAAAATTTTTATGGCATACCAGCGCTGCTTCTCATCTTCCATTTCATGGACACAGGCCTCTTCAATATGGGCAAGAGTATGCTCAACTTCTCCAGTGAAAATATGCTTTGGTATGAAACTTCCAGTAGCGGCGACTTCAACCGCAATTTCAGCAGCTTCCATTATGCCGGTCTGCTTCAATGCGGAAATTTCAACGATCTTGCAGCCCAGCTTTTTTGACAGCTCATAGGTTTTTATTATGTCACCGCGATGACGGACAACATCCATCATGTTGAGGGCAATGACAACTGGGATTCCAACTTCCACCAACTGTGTCGTAAGATAAAGATTCCTTTCAAGATTTGTCGCATCTACGATATTCAGGATTACTTCCGGGCGGTCATGGAGGAGATAATTTCTTGCGACAACTTCTTCCATGGTATATGGACTGAGGGAATAGATCCCAGGCAGATCAGTGACAAAAACATTTTCAAAATTCTTTATGCAGCCTTCTTTTTTTTCAACAGTCACACCAGGCCAGTTCCCGACGTACTGATTCATTCCGGTCAAGGCATTGAACAAAGTTGTTTTTCCGCAATTTGGATTGCCAACGAGAGCGATTCTGATTTTTCCGCTTTCCGACATCAGCTATTCCCCTATCTCTATCATCTCAGCATCAGCTTTTCTCAATGAAAGTTCATATCCGCGGACAGTGAGTTCCATGGGATCCCCAAGAGGAGCAAGTTTTCTCAAAGTAATTTCAACTCCTTTTGTGATTCCCATGTCCATTATTCTTCTGCGGAGAGCACCTTCGCCATGTACTTTTATAACATTGGCCTTCTGGCCAGTCTTCATATCTTTTACCGTTCTCATAATGCAATTACGATTTTCTAACAATAGTTGCCATAGAATAACATATTGAGGAATAAAAAAAAAGTGGCATGAGCATACGCCCATGCCAGCATTTCTAGTCCTCGTAACGGGATACTATCTCAGGTTCCTCAAAGCAAAGCCTTACACGAGGCAAGGTCTTGATTTCGGTATAGGTGTCTGTCATCCATTCACCGTTTTCAGCCTTGTCATAGTCTGCGACAGGAGAATCATTAAGTCCGCTTGCTGGAGGAGCAAAAATGTTCAACTTCATGTCACATGGACCTTTGAGTTCATTGTCATAGAAATAAGTCATGAGATCGACAAATTTTGTTCCTGGAGCCTTATAAAACCAGTAGCCGCCAAACTCAAGCATAAGATTTTTTTCGAGAAGATCGTCATCAAAATACACTTCTGTAAACACAGGCTGCTTTTCAAAATGAAGATCAATGGAAAGCCCTTCACTGTCCTCGGCTCCACCCCAGCGGAGTCTGTAAGGAAGCTGAACTTCACCGTCAGAAACAACAGGCTGACTGTAGAAAGGTTTATGAAGCTGATTTCTGTACATGGCAAGCATAGGCTGTTCAATACCTACGGAACTGTTGTTTGGATCAGTAATCTCAAGACCAAGACGGCCATCATCACGGAACTGATAGAAGGTAAAGGCATCAAGCCAGTGTTCAGGATCCTTTTCAAGACGATTCATGAAATGACGCATCATGTTTGACTGTACGAAAGCTCCTGTAACATCACCGTCGCCGTTAAGTTCAGAAAGAACAAAAGGTTTGTTCATGCCTGTGATTTCCCTAAGCCGGTGCAAGGTAGCCTTAGCCTGGTCATAGACTTCATCTACATCGTAACAGGCAAAATCGTTGAGTCCGTTTCCTTTTTCACAGACGCTTACAGGCCACCCCCAATGAAGTGAAAGGTAATGGTCTCCGGACCAGATGTCACATACTTTGTGAGCCTCAAGGAAGATATCTTCCATCTCAACTTTACCTTCTTCTTTCATGAACATACCGGCACAAAGAATTGTCTTTACATTAGGCGCATGTTTCTTAAGGATTTTTGCAAAGCGTACAAAGAAATCCGCAATAGTTTTATAATCTGCACGGCGGTTGAAACAGAACCATGTTCCTGTACATTCGTGATTGATGCGCAGATACATTCTTCCGTATGGACGGAGATCTTTTGCAATTCCGATGAGATATTCATCTTCAAGGGTAGGATCTACTGTAAGTGTAAGGACAACATCCATTCCACGACGACGGATTTCCTTCATGTAGCAGAAAGGTTCAGCCTCCCGATTTCCGTTGATTCCGCCTTCATATGGGAAATAATCTTCATAAGGAAAATTCCACGCGCCACCGGCCTTGTTTTCAGGCAGTGCGATGCTAGCTCTTTTTGGCCAGATAGCATCTTTTGGATAATATGTATACATCAAACTGATGCCACGATGAACTTTTTTCATCTTGTTCAGAATATAATCCTGGTTGACATAAAAGCTTCTCTCACTTCCGTCCCCCATATCAAGAGCACACTGGGCACTTTTAAGCACAACTTTGTTTGCTTTCATTTTTCAAACTCCGATCAATCTTTCTCTAAGATAATTTTAATTCAAAGACCGTTTTTTTAATATCAGTTTTTTTCTAATTATAATAACATTTACATTTATATAAAACAAAAAGGCCATGCAGAACGGCTTACGCCATTCCACATGACCATAAATTCAGCAGCAAATCTGAATTTGAATTAGCAAACGATCATAGAGAAAACCATTGCAAACAAAGCAACTGTTTCACAAAGACCGACTACCATGATGTACTGTGAGAAACCCTTACCTGTTTCACCAAGAGCATCAGAACCTGCAGCACCAGCTTTTCCCTGAGCCATAGCAGAGAATGCCATTGCAAGACCAGATGCGATTCCAAGACCAAGAAGGAATGATGGATCCTTGCTTGAAGAAATCATAGACTGCATTGTAAGGAAGCCGTAGATTGTCTGTGTAAGTGGAGCACCAGCAAAAACAGTAAGGATGAATGGAGCTGGCTTGTTGTTGAGGTAACAGCGCTTCCATGCACCGATTGCACCCTGACCAGCTGTTCCAATACCAATTGCACTACCAATAGCAGCAATACCCATAACAATAGCAGCACCGAGCATTCCAAAATTCATAATTTAATCTCCTATAAATATTTTTATACATCCTTTTCGCTGAAAGGACTATATTTGAATCCAGACCATGACATTCCCAAGTGGTTGGAGAATTCCAACGTGTTGAGGCGAACACCATGAACAATAACTGACAAAAGGTTAAGTATCATGTTAAGACCGTGTCCAAACACGATGAGTGCGATAAATCCGATGAAAAGAACAGCGTGACCGAGCAAAGGTCCTGCCATGCTGTTTACAGTTCCGGAAATAGCGGCACCTGCCAAACCAACTGCCCAAAGACGGATATATGAAACTACATCCGAGAATACGTTTACAACACCAAGAAGAACTGAAATGATATTTTTACAGCTTTCAAGGATTGAACCTATTACACTTCCTGAATAGCTTGAGAAGATGAAGCTGAGGACAAATCCTACAGCGACAAGACAGATCGCAAGCTTACCGACAGGAATACCGTTGATCACTTCACTGAATGTAAACACTTCCGCACTTACAACCATTGAAAGTACAACCCAGTACATACCTACAACCTGCATGAGTGAACCGAGTTCACCGATCCACTTGAGGGTCTTGATGTTTGCCGCAATACCCTTGATATGTGCAACAGAAAGCTGCAGAAGAGCAAGGGTAAAACAGAATATCTGAAGATTCTGCGCAGTTGTAAGATAAAGTCCTGATTCCCTTTTCCAGAAAATAGGCCACTGCGTGTCACCATAAGCATTTGAAAGCTGAGGCACAGACAGATTTCTAAGCCATTCAGGAATTCTGTCAGGAGTAAGACCGAACCAGGTACATGTGACAGTACCCCAGGCAACTGTGGCAAGCCCAAGCAGAAGAACAAGGCCGGCCATCTGACCACCCTTTCCGCTTGAGATGCTCTTTACGGCCATAGCTACACCGACAGCCGTCAAAAGAAGTCCATAACCACCATCGCCAAAGATCATTCCAAAGAACACTGTAAAGAACAGCAGGAACCAGCCGGAGATATCATATTCGTGATATCCAGGAACTGTTCCCAGGAAGTCTGTAAGCGGATAGATGAGGCTTACAAGCTTGTTGTTCTTAAGCTTTGTAGGAACAAGGTCATCTTCCTTTGGTTCCGAAGCAACATAAGCCCAGCTGTTTGCCGTACAGGCTTTCTTGAAATCCGCCATTGCATCTACAGGCACATAACCTGTAAGCCAGGCAAGACGGGTATTTTCTTCAGAAAGTTCGGCATCCTCGTGTTCCATTCCGCTTGAAATGTTCTCAAACTCAATCTCGGACAAAAGACGCTTTCTTGAATCCTTGAGCGCATTTTCAAATTTCTTTGAAGCAACGATCTCACGGTCAAGACGTTCAATCTCAGCCTTTGCCTTGACAATGTCATCCTTGAGTTTTTCTGTAGAACATTCAGGCAGCGGAACTGCATATGCCTCTGCAGGAAGTCCTTCCGGGCGTTCCTCAAGTTCAGTCTCAGAAACCACAATGAATCTTGTAACTTTTGAGACAGTATTCACAACAACAGTATTTACATCCTTACCGATGGATGCGTACTTATCCTGAGGAATTTCAAAGAGATAAAAGAAAAGTCCCTTCTCCTTCAAAGCTGAAAGTTCAGCAGGATTGACGCTTCCCCACTTTTCAAGACGCGAAAGTTCCTGTGTATTCTGATTGATCCTGTCCAAAAGAGACTTCTTGCTGTCAGTAAAGGAAATGATTTCCCTGGCCTTTGCAACTGATTCCTCAGCTGAAAGTTTTACCTGCTCAACAGTCTGCTTCTTTCCAAGCTTTATCTCTTCAAGTATTGCCAATGCTTTTTCAGTATCAGAAGAAGATTCTTTATATGCAGCAAGATCCGCACCGGAACCTTCAACTTCCTCAAGATGAATGACACCAGCTTTTCTAAGAGCCTTGAGAGATTCTTTCTTTTCTGCTTCCAATATGACAAGGGAAACTTTCTTCATTTCAACGATCATTTTTCAGTCTCCTCCTTGTCTGCCACATTCTGAAGCTTTTTCTTGGAGATCTTTGAGCGTACAACTGCGGCTACCTGTTCATCACCAAGGAAGATACCGATCTTCTTGATGTTTGCCTTTGTCTCAGGAATCTTAACCTTTTCAAAAAGGTTGACACGCTGAGTGGTTGTTCTAAGTTCCTGTGAAAGCAATCTAACCTGCTCGTCAAGAACTTCTGCCATAAGATCAAGCTCCAGTGCCTTTTCCATGCGGTCTGCAGCCATATCAATCCACAAAGGAGTTGAATAAAGGTCATAGTCACCACGACCAAAATCAGCACCTTCATAGACAGGGATTTTTACACCCGCAATATTGCCCCAACCTTTCTTGATGTTCTTTACGGTCACCATGTCAGGTTTGAAAGCATCTTTTTCACCAAAGACTGAAATCCAGTTTTCAAATTCAGCCTCGAGCACCTTTTTCTGTGCACGCACTTCCTTTGCCTTTTCATCTATGGTGCGGATTTCTGACTGCAGCTGCTGTTTTTTGAGCGTAAGAGTCGGCAGATAGCGCTGATACATCTTAAGCGCATCTTTCTGAGTCTTCTGCTCGTTTTTAGTCAGCTTTATTTTTGCCATAAAATATCCTTATGCGAGTCGAAATTTATTTGTTAGGCCAGAATTCATCAATCAATTCTGTCTTAAGACCAGTTTCGTTCTTTTCAAAACATTCGGCAAGGATTTTCCATCCGTTGTCCAATGCTTCTTCTAGCGGAACATTTACAGTAAGGTCCATCATCTTTGCCTCAAACTGAACGCCGTACTTGAGGAGCTTTTCATCCCATGCACTCATGTTGAAACCCATGGATTTCTTTTCAAGAGTATCCTTGTAAGAAGCGTAGAGACGAATCATGGCATCCATCAAAGAACGGTGGTCCTTACGAGTCTTGTTGTTAACCTGCTGCTTGAGACGAGACAAAGAACCGAATGGCTCAATGCGTCCACCCTTAAGGTAGTACTGACCTTCTGTAATGTAACCGGTGTTATCTGGAACTGGGTGTGTAACGTCATCACCAGGCATTGTTGTAACTGCAAGAACAGTGATTGAACCTGAATCATTGAAGTCAACAGCCTTTTCATAGCGTGATGCAAGCTGTGAGTAAAGGTCTCCAGGGTAACCGCGGTTAGACGGAACCTGTTCCTGGGTGATGGCGATTTCCTTCATTGAGTCTGCAAAGTTTGTCATGTCTGTAAGAAGAACAAGAACGTCCTTTCCCTTAAGGGCAAACTTTTCTGCAACTGCAAGTGAAAGATCAGGAATCTTCATACATTCTACAGTTGGGTCAGCAGCTGTATGAACGAACATAACTGTCTTTGAGAGGGCACCACCTTCTTCCAGAGTCTTCTTGAAGAAAAGGTAGTCATCGTACTTGAGACCCATTCCACCAAGAACGATTACATCAGCCTCTGCCTGCATGGCGATGCGGGCAAGGAGCTGGTTATATGGTTCACCGGAAATTGAGAAGATTGGAATCTTCTGAGAAACAACCAATGTGTTGAAAACATCGATCATCGGAATGTTTGTACGCATCATGCGGTTAGGATTGATACGCTTTGATGGGTTTACAGAAGGTCCACCGATAGAGATGAGGTTTTCTGTAAGAGCTGGACCGTGATCGCGAGGTTCTGCTGAACCGTTGAAAATGCGGCCAAGAAGGTCATCGCTGAAAGAAATCTTCATGTCATGACCAAGGAAGCGGATCTGATCGTTTGTTGCAACACCACGACCACCGGCAAAAACCTGAAGTGAAACAGTCTCACCGTCAATCTTGTTTACTTCGGCAAGAGACTTACCAAAGCGTGTTGTGATTTCTGCAAGTTCATTGAGCTTTACGCCCTTTGCCTTGACAGTAATAACGCTACCGTTAATGCTTTCGATTTTGCTGTATACTTTAGCCATTATTCACCGTCCTTGAGAAGACTCTTTACATCTTCACCGATCTGTGCATTTTTTTCTGCAAGAGTTGCGTCGATTGTCTTCTCTGCCTTTTCAAAGTCAGGAGTCTTGAATGCCTTGTAGTTCATATCGCGGAAGTTCTGAGTAAGCTTGTTGAAGAATGAACGTGCATCGTCCTTTTCCTCAAAGTCAAATGAAGATCCAAGAATACCAACGATCTTGGCAAATACGTACTGCTGGCGTTCGATTGAAGTTGCACCTTCAATTTCATCGAAAGAATCCTGCTGCATGTAGATTGCATCAAGGAATTCACTCTTAAGGTAGAGGATGAAGTCAGAAAGGCTTGTACCTTCTTCACCGACAACCTTCATCATCTGGTTGACTTCTGCACCGCGCTTGTAAACTCCACGAGCATAGTCTACCCATGACTTTGTGATTACAGGCTTGTACTTTGACCATGAATCAAGAGGGTCAATTGCAGGATATCGACGGGCATCCGAACGGGCACGAGAAAGACCGTGGAATGCACCGACAACCTTAAGTGTTGCCTGTGTAACTGGTTCTTCAAAGTTACCGCCGGCAGGAGAAACTGTACCACCGATTGTTACGGAACCTGTTTCACCGTCACGAAGCTTTACGATACCTGCACGTTCATAGAATGAAGCGATTGTAGATTCAAGGTATGCTGGGAATGCTTCTTCACCAGGGATTTCCTCAAGACGACCAGACATTTCGCGCATGGCCTGGGCCCAACGAGATGTCGAGTCTGCAAGAAGGAGAACATTAAGTCCCATCTGGCGATAGTATTCAGCAAGTGTAACACCTGTGTAACAAGATGCTTCGCGGGAAGCAACCGGCATTGAAGATGTGTTGCAGATGATGATTGTTCTTTCCATAAGTGAACGGCCAGTTCTTGGATCCTTCAATTCAGGGAATTCTGTAAGGGTTTCAACAACTTCACCGGCGCGTTCTCCACAAGCTGCGATGATAACGATATCAACGTTTGCATTGCGGGAAGTTGTGTGCTGGAGAACTGTCTTACCTGCACCGAATGGTCCTGGAATACAGTATGTACCACCACGTGCAACAGGGAAGAATGTATCAATGAGGCGAACCTTTGTTTCCATTGGTTCATCCGGACTCAAGCGTTCTGCATAGCAGTTTACAGCACGCTTAACCGGCCACTTGAAGCTCATTGAAATGTTAACTGTCTTTCCCTTTTCGTCAGCAAGAGTTGCGATTGTATCGTGGATCTTGTAGGAACCAGCCTTTGCAATCTTCTTGATTGTATATGTTCCAAGGAATCCAAAAGGAACAAGAATCTTGTGTGTGAATGGTCCTTCTGGAACTGTACCAACGCTGTCGCCGGCAAGCACTTTGTCGCCTTCCTTTGCAGTTGGTGTGAATTCCCACTTCTTTTCTTCATTGAGGGCTGGAAGATAAACACCTCTTTCAAGGAAGTAGCCTGATTTTTCTGCAAGCAATGGAAGTGGATTCTGAAGACCGTCGTAAACCTGGCCAAGAAGACCAGGACCAACTTCTACAGAAAGAAGGTCACCGGTAAATTCTACTGAACAGTCTGTAGAAATACCGTTTGTCATTTCATAAATCTGCATCTGTGCTGTATTGCCGCGGATACGGATAACCTCACCCTTAAGGCTCTGTCCGTCAACTTTAACGTA
Organism: Treponema sp.; assembly: GCA_016293645.1. Taxonomy (GTDB): domain Bacteria; phylum Spirochaetota; class Spirochaetia; order Treponematales; family Treponemataceae; genus Treponema_D. The sequence goes on from JAEDDW010000001.1 coordinate 76,754, forward strand.
GCCTACTTCGTTGAGAGAAACCTTTCCGTCAAATTCAACGGAAACCATGTTTCCGTTTACAGCTACAACTTTGCCTTTTGTATCTGTCATTTATTTTCTCCAAGTATTGAGTCGTAAATTTTGTGATAAGAAGCCAAACCTTCATCCCTGTTAAACTTCTTCATGCGCTCTGCAAGCATAAGTTTGAGTCCGTAATTGAAAACTGCATCAACAGAAAACATATCCATCGGGGCAAGTTTATCAAGCAGACTCATTCTATACTGGTTGAGGAACTGCTCGGCGCTTAAAGGACTGTCCATTCCCGTGGCAGTACGTGCAACCTGGATAACCTCGCCATCACTCGTCTGAGGAAGATCTTTGTTGTCCTTCTTCATTTTAAGTGCACGAAGCTGGGCCAGGGCAAGACGAAGGTTTCTTTCCTTCTCATACCACTGATCAAGGAATGATGACCCAGTGCTTCCTGTTTCCAGCGGAGGCTCAAGTGTAAGGTTTTCTGCCATGATTTTTGCCTTATCAGACATGAATCTTGAACAAAGATCCTTGAAGTATTCAACAGTCAGCGGTAATTTCTGATTGCTGTCATCAGTCACTGAGAATGCTGGAAGCTGGGCCACTAAATAATAGAGACGTTCCACTATTTTTTTCCTTTTGCAACTGCCTTTGTGGCAGAAGCTTTTTCCGCAGATTTCTTTGCAGGTGCTGCCTTCTTGGCAGGTGCTGCTTTCTTTTCTTCAACAGGTTCAGCCTTAGGAGATTCTTCTGCAATACCTGCAGCAGCCTTCTTCATAAGCTCTGTTGTCTTTGGATTGAGATAGGCACTGAACAAAGATGCCACTTCTTCAGCACTGAAATCATAGAATGCTTCACCACCCTTTGCGCCAATTCTGAAACCGGCAGAAAGAGAAGCATCAGCCTTGATTTCAAGTCCCTTTGAGATTTTTCCCTTGAGGGCTGTCTTAAGACCGCTTTCCAGAGCCTTCACATCCTTTGCAGGAAGAAGAATTGAAATGTCTGTAGCTTCATTGTTTGCAGCCCATGCCTTAACAGCATCCGGAATGATCTTCTTGAGAAGATCATTGTCCATTGCTTTCTCAGTTTCTGCATTGACAAGAGCAGAAAGTTCCTTATTGATTCCGTCACGGAAAGAAATGATAAGGTTGCGTCCTGCCTGAGCAATAGCATCTTCACTTGCTTTTTCCATGCGTTCAGTTTCTGCCTTGGCAGTCTTGATGATACTGTCAGCCTTGGCTTCAGCATCACTTACAATAGAGGCAGCCTTTTTCTCTGCATCGGCGATGATTTTTGCTGCAGCAGATTCAGCACTTGCAACTCCGTCCTTTTTGATCTTTTCGATCAGTTCTTGTAACTGAATGTCCATTACAACCTCTCTATATAATATGTTTTATTTGCACATTTTTATTAAAAATCAAACTTGTAGACCGTAATCTCATGATACTGCTTGTCCGGAGTAACAATGCAAGATGGAAATTCCGGATGATTTGGAGTATCAGGATAGCTTTCAGTCTCAAGACAAACGGCTCCATGTCTTTTATGAACGAAACCGTTTTTACCCACAGAACCTTCGATCCAGTTGCCGGTATAGACCTGACATCCAGGAAGTGTGGTTGACACAGTCATGGTTCTGCCACTTTCAGGATCCTTAAGAACAGCGAACTTCTTAAGATGACCATCAAAATCGTCAACACAGTAGGCATGATCGTAGCCATTGCCTGTTTTTTCTATATCTTTTCCAAGAAGTTTTGGCTTTCTGAAGTCAAAAACAGGATTTTCTTCTACAGAAAGGAATTTTCCAGTCGGAATGAGCTTGTCGCTTACCTCAACAAACTTCGAGCAGTCAAGCTGAAGTTCCTGATCGTAAATCGTTCCGCCGTTATACCCCTTGAGATTGAAATATGCATGGTTTGTAAGATTTACCGGTGTCGGTCTGTCAGAAACCGCAGTATATTCGATTGTAAGTTCGTTCTTGAGGTTGAGGGTATAGGCAACCTTCACATGAAGTTCACCCGGCATCCCCTGCTCCCCATCAGGACTGAACCTTGAGAATTCAACGCCTACGCCTTTTGGAGTAAGGATCTTCCTTGCAGTCCAGACCTTCTTCTCATAACGGTCAAAACCACCGTGAAGACAGTTGCCGCTGTCGTTGTTGTCAAGTTTGTATTCCTTTCCGTCCAGCTTGAACTTTGCATCACCGATTCTGTTTGCAAAGCGGCCTACTACAGTACCGAAACTGAGATTGTCCGATGCAAAGCCCTCGAGCGTAGAGCATCCAAGTACAACATCGATTTCTTTTCCATTCTTTGCAGGAAGAACAATACTAGTGATAGTACAGCCATAGTCTGAAAAGGAAACACTCATTTTCCCGTTGGAAACAGTAAAAAGATGAACATCCTTTCCGTTGTATAAAGTTCCGAATTTTGTTTTTTTGAATTTAAGAGTACCCATAACATGAATTATAAGTCCCTTTTATTTTTATTTCAAGAAATAATTAAAATTTAAGATATTTTTAATATAGGAAACAGAGCCGGAAAATCAGAGCATCTGAAGGACAAGGCGAACTTCCTGAACCGACCTAGAAGTTCTGTGGGCGATCTCCTCGGCTGGCAGTCCGCTTGAATACAATTCCTTTACCTGCTGTCTGAAATCTTTTTTAGGAGTTATCTGGTTTTCAGCCTTATAGTATACAGGCGGAACCACTGGAATCTTCACAAGCGTTTCTTCATGCACGGAAGATGCCGGTTCCTCAACGAGATTTTCCGGAATACCAAGTTCATTTTTTGCCTTTTCGGTGAACATAAATTCACCCTGGGCAGGATCAGCATATCCGTAGCCATCTGTGGCAGTATTTTTTCTTGCCCCACCATTTTTGCGCTGTGACTTTCCATTGGAAGACATGGACTGCTGGAATTCCTTTACCCTGTCCTGGGTTTCAAGTTCCCTTTTGAGCACATGAATTCTTCTTTCGGCCTCAGCCTTTACCTTGTTGAGTTCATGGATTTTATCTTCGACAAGCTGAATATTAATTGTAACCGCATTGTTCGCTTCCCTGATCTTGTCATTGATGGCACTTCTGGTCTCATCGACAATTTTTTCAGTCGAAAGGTCGGACTTGAGGCGATGAAGAAAAATCAGCCACATGAGGATGTTGAAACATATCAGCAGTATGGCGGTCAAAGCAACAACAGACATTCCAGCTATCCCGTAATATCGATGTGACGACCAAGATTTGGATCGCGGATTTCGTATGGCTTTGGCTTTTCCACAGGAACCTCTTCCTGCACTGCTTTTTTACCCGTAGTGCCATCATCAGCAAGAAGTCCCTGCCCTGCACCGCCACCTTGATTCACGTCAGCCTTGATGCTGTTGGAATCCTTGTTTTTGTGGGTTTCCTGTACTGTACGTGCTTTTTCAGAATCCTGCTGGGCTGATTTCTCCAAATGAGCACGGTTTGCCATATGTGCACTTTGAATCTGAGAAGCATTCATCTGTCCCATTTTATCCATCTGAGAATATACAGTGGACAAATCAATTGGCTGAATAGCCATCAGGCGCTCCTACATCACTTACCTGTGAAGGATCAAATTTTCCTCGTTTTACAAAGCCACCATCGTAGAAGAACGTAACCTGCTTTGTTTCTGAACGAACCTCATCCATAACGTCTCTGACGTATATCTTCACACCAGGATAGACACTGCCGCTTGCGTTTACGCAGCCGACAACCTTGAGTTCACGAAGTCTTTCATTGATCTCATCGATTTCCTTCGTCATCGTGTCATTCTGTTCAACAAGCTCGAGTTTCTGCTGATGGAAATTATTAAGGCTTTCTTCCTTTTCCTTTGGAAGGGATCGTCTGACTTTCTTGTTGTTTTCAAGGGTCTGGATATTAAGATCAACTTCCTCAAGCTGCTTCACAAGATCAGACTGCATTTCCTGAAGTTCTTCCAGTCTCTTTTTCTTTCTCGGATCATATCCGACAGCAAGATTGGTCTCTATACCACCGCCGGAAGAACCAATGTTCTTTGCAGAAATTTCCTCTGTAGCAAAAAGATGGCCACCGATGATCTGGGCCCTTTTTCCCTTGAGGACAATCTTCTTCATGGCCGTTACTTCACTGTTCATGATGTTGTCATTTACAACGACATATTCTTCAGCTGTAACTTTTGCATTCTGAATGAAGCGGGCCCATACCGATTTGGTCGAGGTAATTTCACATTCATCACGACCCATTACACCCTGGGAAATAACGATATCCCCACCGGCCTCAATATTGCAGCGACCTACGGAACCGTAGATTTCAATATTACCATCGGCCTTGATGTTGAATCCGTCTTCTACATCACCACGGCACACAACAGTTCCCATGTAGGTGATATTTCCAGTCTTGATATTTACACCCTGAACTTCGTAGATTTCTTCAACAGTGATCTTATCCCCGACAAGGGAAACATGGCCGTTTTTCTCTGCGATGACGGTTCTTCCGTCCTTATCAAGCTTTGTATTCTGTCCGATCGGAATAGGAACATCCTTTCCGTTTTTAGCTTCAAGATAGCGCCCCATGATGGTTTTTCCACCTTTACCACGGGTAGGAAGAATCTTGATGGCAAGAGGCTGACCTGCAACAACATTCTGGATGAGATTGAGTTCCTTGAAGTCTACCTGACCGTTGGCGGTTTCCTTAAGCTTAAGTTTTGTTCTGTCAGTTTCAAATTTATATTCGATGTAGCCATCAGTTCCATGCTCAGGAAGTACAGCCGAAGCAACTTCATATGGAACATTATAGACAGGAGAATCAACAAATGAATTGATCTTTTCTTCATTGATTCCGGCTACGACACCTTGAGTAGTGAGGGCATTGATGATTTTTTCAGCAGAAATATCACAGCCACCGGCAGAAGGAGCTGATACTGTAATGGTTGCCTGCATCTCATCTCTGGCAAGGTCGACAGCCATGACCGCATCACCGGCAGAAATATGATTGTAAGTGCCTACTTCAACATATTTTCCATCGGTTCCAGTGGCTGCAAGCTGTTTCAAAAGATCTTCATTGAGAGACGTGTTATCAGGTCTTCTTGCTTCGTTTACAAGACTATCCGGATCTACAGGAACACCAGTACCAACAGGAAGCGTAACTTTGACAAAGACACCTTCCCCAAATCGCCTGATGTAGAACATTCCGTCTGTATTGACAACTTCAACTTCAACAATGTCTTGGTCATCACCTGCTACCGATACAGACTGAACTTTCTTCTTCTGAAGAATGATTGATGAACTTTCATACACCTTGATTCTCCAGGGCTTTTTCATGAGACCTGCAAAACCGGCAGACCCCCTTTCCATCACTTCATATTCAAGATTCTGGATCTTTGATTCCAGCTGAACAGCAGCATCGGCAAGACATTCATCAAGAGTATCACCAATAACCTCAACAGTAGTAATTTCTCTGTCAATCTGGAGTTTTTTTTCCAAGTCAATTCGAAGACGGTCAAGTGTTACCATGCCAACCTCTTAGAAAATACCTTTTCTTACACTAGTAAGCTTTGCCCTGAGACGAAGATTTGCCTTTGAATGAAGCTGGCTGACACGGCTCTCACTTACATTCAAAACAGCTCCAATTTCACGGAACGAAAGATCCTCGTGATAGTAGAGAACAATAACCATCTTTTCGTTTTTAGGAAGTTCATTGATAGCCTGAATGATTACACGGCGGATTTCCTCACGCTCAACAATCACATCTGGATTCAGGCTTGTTGGAGCTTCTATGCTGTCACCTATTGATATATGCTCGCTGTCATCTCCGGAATACCAGACATCATTCAGAGAAAGAACACTTGTTCCGCTGACTTTCATGACTGTGGTCTGATACTCGGCCTCAGTCATGTTCATGGCTTGAGCGATTTCCGCATCAGAAGCAGTCCTACCAAGCTTCGCCTCAAGATCGACAATGGTATCTTCTATTTCACGGGACTTCTGTCTGACGGAACGAGGAACCCAGTCAAGTTCCCGAAGTTCATCAAAAATGGCTCCACGAATTCTTGTTGTGGCGTATGTCTTGAATTTTACATTCTTATCAGGATCATATTTATTGATGGCATCAAGTAGACCAAACTGTCCAAAGCCAACCAGATCGTCAAATTCAACGCTTTCAGGCATACCTGTGGAAACACGTCCGGCTACCCATTTTACAAGGGGCATATACTGCTTTATAAGTTTGTCCCGAATTGCAACAGACTTTGTCTTTTTAAACTCTTTCCAAAGCTTGAGTTCTTCACTTTCGTCTAAAACTTCTACTGCCATTTATCCCAACCCTTAATCCCTTTTTGGCAAAGGAAATCTCCTACATGTCTTCTTTTTTCAACAAAGTACGAATCGCACTTGCAATGATTTTTGAGTCCTGCTTCATGACCTCAGCCCCTTCCGTCATTGCGGCACTGGCAGAAACATCTCCGCCCTGAGCAAATTCAGAATCATTTATGACCGGGGCAACAGACCCATCTACATCATCATCTTTATCACCGAATTCCCCGATATCAGGCAATTCTTCAATATCCTGGGCCCCAGAATTTTTCTTTGGTCCAGAATCATTTTTAACAACTTCGTTTTCCCCGATTGGAGTTCCCAATGTCACCGGGGTAAATCCAGCATTCTTGTTTTCAGCAGGAGAGTCCGTCACACTTTCAGAAGGTGCTGATTCCGGCTGTACTGCAGAAACTGGCTGCGGCTCAGAAACAGGCGGCTGTGTACTTGCCTTTGCAACCGTAGCAAAAGAATTTCCATTGGAAGAAACATCAAAAGACGGAGCCTTATCTTCTTCTGTAAGGTTTTCATCATCGATTGTTATGTTGACAACAGAACCTGTCCTCTGCCCTGTCTTTTTAGTTCCCTCATCCACAGAATCCGAAAGGGAAGTTTCGACTTCAAGGAATTTACCATTGACAAAATCGATGGCGAAAGAGATCACGGCAAATACAAGAGCAAATATAATTCCGCGGATAAAAGATGTCCCTGATTTATGGGTCGAAACAATGCTGATGAGAAATGAAAGCACAAATCCAATCACTGCGCCGGCTACAATATTTTTGACTTTGAACATGTGCATCCTCCCATTTAAATATACCATAATTTTAAGGTAAAAAAACGATGTGGTCAACAAAAAAAACGGGACATCCCATCAAAGACATCCCGTTTCATTCAGGTAAACCCTAAAAATCTAAATTATTACGTAAGCATCTCGAACATAACAAGCACTTATACATCATTTACTTTTTTTTACCACCAATAAACTTCTTGAGGAAGTTTGATACACCGGCATCAGTAGCAACCTCTGTTTTTTCAATTCTGCCAACAATATGCTTGAGACATACAGCAGGTTTTGAAGTCGGATTGATAGCCATAAATGGTTTCTGCCTGATTACTGACGCCTGCACGACAGGATCGTCATAGACAAACCCAATGTATTCAACTTTGTAATTAAGGAACTGACCTACAATATTGATTATCAGATCGGAAATTCTCTTTCCCTCATCCGCTGAGTGGACACGGTTTACAAGCAGCTTAAGATTGATCGGACGCTGGTCAGAAAATTCAGTCGTAATGATCTTGATGATTCCGTATGCATCGGTAATCGCAGTAGGTTCAGGAGTCGTTACGACATAAACCTCATCGGAAGCTGCGAGAAACTGGAGAACATTGTTTGAAATTCCGGCACCTGTATCAATGATGATGATGTCAGCATTCCCAAGAGACGCAAATTCCTTGGCAAAATAATCAAGCTCATCATTCGACAGGTTTGCAATTTTAGCAAAACCGTTTGCACCGGCAATGAACTTGAATCCAAACTCCGTATCGATGATGATCTCGTTCATTGTCTTCTTATGATTGAGAACATGCATGAGATTATACTGCGGAACAACGCTCAAAAGAACATTGACATTTGCCATTCCAAGATCACCGTCTATGAGGATGACCTTTTTTCCAAGCTGGGCGTAGGCGATTGCAGTATTGACCGCAATATTGGTTTTTCCAACGCCACCCTTTCCACTTGTTATCGCAATAATCCTGGTCTTGTGATCGCTACCAGAAGTATTGAAGTTATTTTCATTCATCAAAGCACGTAGTTCTTTTGCCTGTTCTTCCATTTTTATATTCTCCCGCGGACACTTTCCGGATCATCTTGCCGGAATGCTAGATACAAAAACCGCTTTCTTCTTTATCGGAAAGTCCGAGACGTTTTTCAACATCTTTCTGATCAAATTTCAAGCCGACGAGTCTGTTTACAAACCACATCGGATCAGCACGCTGAATCGTATTCATTACTTCCTGTCCGGTAGTAATCCAAGATACGTTTTTCTTGCGCTCTGAAAGAACACTGATAACCCGGCCGAATGATTTCGTCTCATCACATTTTGTTATGATCACGCTCTTGAAGTTGAAGGCTTCAAAGTTCCGTATTATGTTCTCAAAATCCTCAACGCTGACACCTGCGGAAACCGTAAGGTAAACACTTTCATGAATATTCTTTACGTCAAGAAGAGTATGCATCTTGGCGATGTTTTCATAGTCATTGGGACTGTAGCCTGAAGTATCGACAAAAATGTAGTCGGAATTTGAGGCATAGCTTTCATAAAGAGTCTTTATTTCCTCGGAATTCTCTGCCTTGTCAACCTGCACTGAAATAAGTTCCGCCCATCTTTTCAACTGTTCCGCGGCGGCAACACGCATTGTATCAGTCGTAATCATGCGAATTCTTGGAGGAAATTTATAGTTTTCCTTATGCTTTTTGAAATCAACGGCAATGCTTGCACCCATTTTTGCAAGAGTGGTTGTTTTTCCAACCCCTGTCGGACCAACAAGAATGACAACACGAGGAGGAACATTGACTTCTGGCTTGGCAACAGGAATGCTTTCTGCGATCCACTCGACAACTTTCTGCTGAACATAATCAAAATCATTGAGTTCATCAATTGAAAACTCGGATTTCATCCTTTTGCAGATGTTGTTTCTGTATGTCTTGGAAAAACCGTTATCCTCAAGCACGTCACGTATTTTCGAAATTGAACCATGTTCACCCTCTGTTGTCGTTGCCTGGACAACAGCGTTCATCTGATCCGTCATTTTATTCCGGAAGTCTTCCATCTGTTTTGCAATCTGTGCAATCTGAAGTGCATTAGTAACACTGGAAGACTGGTTTTTTAAAATATCATCACGGCTGTCGATAAAACCTGTGTCAATTCCCCTGTTATCCCTGGCTGAAAGAGCCGCTGCCATTGCAGGATATCCACCGGTGGAAGACATTCTGTTCTGCATGGAATCTACACGACCATAGGGAACATTACCGGCTGCAGAAGGCCTTGCAGGCGGAAGTTTCAAAATATAGGAAAGCTCAACAACATCCCTCTGAAAGAAACCCAGGAACCCAGGTTTAAGTTTTCTACGCGAACTGATTATCTGGAAATCAGTCTCCGGTCCATGAAGGTCACGCATTTTATCAAGGCAGTCCTGTCTTGAAGATCCCTCTATGGTTTTTATATCCTCACTTTTTGAATAATCGCTATACATTTATCTCTCCGATGGATTCAACCTGAATATTTGAACCGGCATTTACAACTTCTGGAATTGAAAGAACTATGAGACCTGGCATTTCCCTTTCCGTCGCGTATTTCACAAGACGTCTCACTTCTGCAGGACAGAGAATTACAGGCGGAACATTTGCATACATCTGATGGGCCTGGGCTACGGCACTGCTTACTGCGGTGATGAAATTTCTTCCGTCGACAGGGTCAAAGGCAACCATAGGACCAATTCCCATCTGTACCGTAGAATGATCGAGAATATTCTGACACAAAGACTGAGAAAGGTTCAGGACATGGAGAACCTTGTTCTCATCAACAAACTGCTGGCAGATCTGGGCACCAAGAGCTTCTCTGACTTTTTCCGTAAGTTCCCAAGGATTTCTCGTAATCTTGCCGTAATCACCCAAAGTTTCGAGAATGGTGACCATGTTCCTGATGCTGACACGTTCATCGAGAAGATTCCTGAGGACAGCCTCGATTTCTCCGTATGAGAATCTGTCTGATCCGGTAGTAACTTCATCAACGACAACATTATTCTGCTTCTTGATTTCTTCAAGGATAGCGCTGACGCTCTGACGGCTGAGAATCTTTGCCGCATTTCCACGGATGAGTTCAGTAAGATGTGTCGCAATGATTGTAGGAGCATCAATGATTGCATAGCCTGCCTTTTCAGCTTCCAGACGCTTTGTCTCAGGAAGCCAGATCGCATCCATTCCAAAAGCAGGATCCTTTGTCTTTTCGCCGACCATTTCCCGGTCTTTTGAAACTCCACCAGTATTGAGGCACATGAAATGCCCCATTTTAAGTCTTCCCTTACCGACCTCAATGCCACGGATCTTGAAGGAATACTCTTCAGGCTGCAGTGCCATCTGGTCCATGATATGTATCGGAGGAATTACAAGGCCAAGATCAAGGGCTGCCTCCCGGCGGATTCTCTTGACACGTGACATGAGTTCCGCACCCTTCTCGTTGTCAACAAGAGGAATGAGGGCATATCCGATCTCAAGGGACAGGTCATCAAGTTTGACGACAGGAGAAATCTCGTCGCTGCCACCTTCAGCTTTCTGAGGTGCGTTTTTGGCAGCCTCTTCCTGAAGAACCTTCTGTTCCTCTTCCCTCTGTCTGGTCTTTGTAAACCTGTACCCGATGAAGATGAAAAGAAGTCCGATCGGAATGAGCACTGCAGAAGACCCGTTGTGGAATGCGAGTCCAAGAACAGCCAGGGCAACACCAACGATGATGTAGATGGTTCCGCTTGTAGTAAACTGTTTCTTGAACTGGTCCGTAAGAAGATCATCATCATTGCTTCCGGTGATAAGCATACCTGTCGCGAATGAAAGAAGCAGAGCCGGAACCTGGGACATGAGACCATCACCGATCGTAAGACGTGTATAGGAACCAAAAGCATCACTGAGATTTGCACCTGCCAGGGAACCTGTAACGACACCACCGATAAGATTCACGACAGTAACGAAAATGCCGAACTTTACGTTTCCGCTGACAAATTTGGAAGAACCGTCCATGGCGGAATAAAAGTCAATTTCCTGACGGAGCTGCTTGATCTTGAACTCAGCTTCCTCTTCAGTAATTGAACCGCTGTTCATCTGGTTCTGGATGACGAACATCTTGTTGTTCATGCTGTCCAAAGTGAATCGGGCGGTAACTTCAGAAACACGGTCCGCACCTTTTGTGATTACAATAACCTGGAGAACCGTAATGATGATGAATATGATCAGACCGACAACAAGATTGTTTCCGGCAACAATGTCAGCAAAAGCCTGCACCATCTCGCTCTGGTCAGAAAGATGGGCAACACCGGACCTGACCGGATGCACAAGGATATTTCTTGTGGAAGAAATGTTTATGGCAGCTCCAAAAAGAGTGATTAAAAGAACAAGTCTAGGAAACGAAGTAAAATCCGCAGACCTTTTCAAATATACGACTGTCAGGAGAACAATAAATGAAAGGGCAAGATTAAGAACCATTGCAATATCAATGGCTGTCTTTCCCAGTGGAATGAATATGAACAGTGCTATAAGAACGATCATGACGGCAACAAAGTTACCTGAAACGACCTTAATGAACGCACTTCCTGAGTTTCGCTTTTCCGGCATTGAGTCCCCACCCTTAACTTAAAAGCTTGTCTGAACAGCAAGAGAATATAGTCTTGGAATTATACAACAGTTTCTGAAATTTGGAAACGCTATATATGGGAAATTTAAAATTTTTTTAGTGGCAATGACTGCCAAACGTTCATTCACTTTTCATCAAGAAAAAAAAACAAAACTACCGTTCGTTTTGCTTTTCCATATATCCGATATGGGCATAAATATCAGCTACAACACGCAGATACTGGGCCGGAACAATATCCCCAACGTCGTAATGGGAGTATAGATCACGGGCCAGAGGTCTGTTTTCAACTATCGGAACATCATTTTCCCGGGCAATATCCTTGATTCTCTGGGCCGTATTGTCAGTACCCTTTGCATTGATCATAGGAGCATCGGTTGCGGCACTGTCCCATTTCAGGGCAACAGCAAAGTGGGTCGGGTTCGTGATGACAACATCAGATTCCCTTACAGCCTTAGGCATGTTTGCCTTGAGCATTTCCTTCTGGGCCTGTTCAAGTCTACCCTTGACTTCAGGATCTCCTTCCTGCTCCTTGAATTCTTCCTTGATTTCCTGCTTTGACATCTTCATCTGCTGTTTGAATTCCCGGCGCTGCATAACATAGTCAAAGACACCTATGACAACGAGAATCACAGAAGCAGTTATCATCAATTTTGCAACCATTCTGGCGACAACCGTCATGGCCATGTATATTCCGCCTGTATGAAGAAAATCCAGTGTTGTATTCAGATCCGACTTTATAAGAAAATAAGCTACGGAACCGATGATTATCAGCTTGAGTATGGACTTCACGATGTTGAAAAGGCCAAGCATTGAAAAAAAGTTCTTCTTGAAATACTCACCAAATTTCGGAAGTATTTTTGAAAAATTGAATTTGATCGGTTTGGTCGTGAAAAAATAACCCTTGTTCTGTATGAGATTCACAATGATGGCCGCAATCACACCGACAGCACCAAGCACCAGCGTGATCGGAACCAGGGTAGAAACAAAAAGGTAGAAGAACTTGTAGTCCCTTACATTTCTGGATGCCGCATTATTGAAATAATAGGTCATCATGACAATGATCTTGTTGAAAATCCATGGTCCCATAAAAACCAGCGTAAGGGTGACAAAGAGCAGAACTACGGAACCGTTGAGATCCTGGCTTTTTGCGACACGGCCTTCCTCACGGGCCTTACGGAGTTTTGACTCTGTAGCTTCCTCTGTCTTACCCTCGTCTTCCGGACCAAACCACTGGAGATCTATCTGACTCATCACAAACCTCCGCCGGAAATCTTTGTCATCATTCCCTGAATTTCCTTGAACCCTGCATAGATACTCTCATTGAAGAACTGACCAAAATGCGGAAGAAGAACAGTGATCAGGAAAAATGATACAAGCATGAGGATCGGAAAACCTTCCGAAAGAAGGTTCATCTGAGGTGCAGCCTTGGTGAATATACCCATGGTCACGTTTATGAGGAATAGAGATCCCATTATCGGAAGTGCGATGATCATGGCATCCTTGAAAAGCATGGAAAGTGAAGTCATCATGAATTTTGCAAAGAAGTCTGAATTATTGATGATGGCAAAGGCATTCATGCTCCTGAAACTTGCAGTCAAGCCATCGCAAAATAGAGTCTGGAACCAATGGTTCTGCAGAAAAACTATCATGGCAAGAAAATTGAAAAACTGTCCCATAAGAGGATTTTCAACCTGACTGAGGGAATCATACACTTCGCTTGCACTCAAACCCATCTGAAAAGCAAAAAATTGACCAGCCGTTGAGAAAGCGGCAAATATTATCTGTATGTAGAATCCAAGGATTATACCTATCATGCCCTCGCCCACAAGAAGAAAAACATACTCCAGATTGAAGCTTCCCTGTGGAGAAATGTAGGTCCTGTAATCTGCGTAGGTTCCCTCGGAAAGAGAAAGAACCGGAAAGATGAAATATGCCATATACAATGCAAGTGCGATCTTTGCCATGCGGGGAACAGTCCTCGAAGACAGAAGCGGAAGAGACATCATTGTTGTGAAACACCTGAATACAACAAGTAGAAAAACAGGTGCGTTTGAAACTATACGTTCAAGCATTGATTTTCACTTTCCCGGAACATCACTTTGCGAAGGCCGGTATCAGCTCCAGAATTTTCATGAAATATGTCGCAGTAGAACTGAACATCCAGCCACCAAGAAGTGCGATGACAACAAGAATGGTCAGAAACTTTGGAAGAAATGTAAGTGTCTGTTCCTGAATGGACGTTGTTGCCTGAAGTATGGCAATGACAAGACCCACAATCAGGGCAGATCCCAGAACAGGAGCACACATTTTGAAAACCTGCCAGATGCCCCCTTGAACCAATGTCTGTATGTCAAGAATATTCATGTTTTACCCTCACTTTATTACGCTAAGGAAAAGCTGCTGTGTAAGAAGATTCCAGCCGTCGACAAGAACAAAAAGCATGAGCTTGAAAGGCATTGAAATCTGAACAGGAGGAAGCATCATCATACCCATGCTCATGAGAATGCTTGATACGACCATATCTATTACGATGAATGGAATATATAGAAGAACACCTATTTTGAAAGCCACCGTAAGCTCATGAAGGATATAGGCCGGAACAAGAACGAATGTAGGAATTTCTGAAAGATCCCTTGGCCTGTTGTCCACACCGGGATTATCCCTGTCAGCTACCATCTTGTTATAGATCTTGAGGAAAGTCCTCAGCGAAGAAGTATCACCATTCATCTGCTTTGCCATAAAAAGCCTTATGGGAGCCTCAGCTTTTGTATATGCTTCCTGCAAAGTGATCTCATTGTCAGACAAAGGCTTGAAGGCATCATCATAAATCGTACGGAACGTAGGCCACATGCAGAACAAAGTCATGAAAATGGCGATTCCATTAAGCACAGCTGTAGGCGGAACCTGCTGAAGCGACAGGGCACGCTTTATGAAATCAAGGACAATCGAAAAACGCAGGAAGCAGGTCATCAATATGAAAATGCTTGGTGCAAGGGTAAGCAACGTAAGCATGAGCAGAAGCTGAACACTGAATGCAACCTGGTTTCCTGTTCTTGGAGAAGTGGCGCTGAACGAGATGTTTGGAAAATCAACACCAGTGATGTTCCTTGTCATTTCAGTATTCCCCTGGACACTACGGTTGTAGTCAGCAGAACCATTGGACTGGGAAGACAAAGGGAACACGCATGCGAGACAGATTAGAGATGCCATTAAAGCACGGATGATTCTTTTTCTCATTGTTCATCTCCAGTATTGATCTTTCTGTTTTTCAACGCATCGATGAGGCTGCTTGTCGTAGAATCGAAGATGCCTTCAGATTTTCCGATTTTCTTTCCTTGAGCCTCTTCCGTCTTTTTCTGGGACGGCATGAACATTTCAAGAACTTCAGCAAAGGATTTTGCCTTGAACTGATTGGTCGTCTTGTCAGAATGAAGGTTCATGGCATTTATCAGTTCCTTGTCATCGATTTCAGCAATAAGGTTTACGGAACTATCTGAGACCCCCACAAGATATGCCTTGTCAATCAGTGTAACGACCTGGATGCTTTTCCCAGGACTCAATGTGATGCCTGAAACCTTTCTCAAGAAAGGATCGTTTTCCGCAGCAGGACTAATGCTTTTCTTGAAAAGTTTGAAAACAAAATAAATCGCCGCAATTACTATGGCAAGAACAATGATCATCCTTACAAAAGCCCAGAAGCCGCTCACAGGTTTCTGTTCAACGGTGGCGTCTTCCATGTCCTGAAAAGTAAAATTAGATTCCTCTATCTGAGACTGAGTTAAATTCTGATTCTGACTTTGATTTTGATTTACGGAAGAATCCGAAGACTGCGCAAAGATCATTCCTGCGCAGACGACAAAAAGGGCCAGTACAGCCCGAAACTTTTTTGAGTAATTCATTTTCCCACCCTGAATGGAATCCAATCAGCAACAACAATCACCAACGGAAACCGAAACATGATTTTCTGAAATCAAATATCCCCTTTTGACTTCAAAAAATTCGGGCACCTTGAGATCCAAGATGCCCTTTTATATTACATTGAAGATGCAACGTGTTCAAGTGACGGAAGGATTTCTGTGACACGAACACCGAAGTTTTCATCAATAACTACAACTTCACCCTTTGCTATAGGCTTGTGGTTGACAAGAATGTCAACAGGTTCACCGGCAAGCTTATCAAGCTCGATGATTGTACCTTCGCCAAGACCAAGGATGTCCTTGATGGTTTTCTTTGTACGACCAAGCTCAACAGTCATCTCCATGAAAACGTCCATGATGAGACTGATGTTACCCTGTTCAGCAGAAGAAACTCCCTGAACGAAATTCGGGAACTGCAAAGACTGAACATTAGGAGGAGTCTGCATCGGCATTCCACCCATCATCTGCATACCACCCATTCCCTGTGGCATTCCACCCATCATGGCACCTCCCATCATAGGCATTCCCTGCTGCATTCCGCCCATCTGCATCTGTGGTTGACCCATACCCATGCCTCCCATGGACTGCATTCCACCCATCTGCATCTGTGGTTGACCCATACCACCGGCAGGAGCACCTCCCATTCCGGCACCAAGATCAACAACAGGAGCGGCAGACTGGACTCCACCACCAAGAGACTTGGCCATTCCGTCTGCAACCGGACCGGAAACAGCTTCCCAGATTGTATATTCCTCACCGGCAACATTCAAACCATAAGTGAACAAAGCAAATGTTCCCTGTGGCATGCGGATCATTGCCTTTGGCTGGTTTACAGCCTCTGGAGGATTTGTTGCAAGGCCAGGAAGCTTTCCTGACTTGCTGAGTTCAGTAATTTCTGCACCTGAGAAAGCTGAGATGACTTCTGAAATAACAGAAAGCCCCATGTCGTCAAGTGCCGGATTATCTTCCTTGTTGATGAAACCAACAAGTTTTGTCGCAAGTTCAGAAGACATGAGGAAGAGATGATCTCCACCAAGTCCTGCTGAATAGTCTGCCATGACTGCAACGACAACTTCTGGAACTTTTGCAAGCAACTGATCGCGTCCAGCAGTTTCAACTGAAGGTGCACCAACAGTAACATCCTGCTGAGTCATATTCTTGATTACTTCAGCAAGCTTATCTTTCATTCCATCGGCAAACTTCTGCAGAGTTGGAACATCGATGCTTACTTCAGGACCGGATGAAAAAGAACCGCCTGAACCAATACCGCCTACGTCTACGCCAGACAAAAGTGCGTCAATTTCTTCCTGTGATATAGATCCTTCGCTCATAGGTTATCTTCTCCTTCCGGGGTTAATTCTTCAAAATCTTCTGATTCCTGTTCATCTATCTTACTGATGATCTGAACAGCTATTTTTTTACCTACATTACCTGCCTGACAGTAGAATTTTTTCTGACTGCCGACACTCAAGGTAAGCGGCTCACCTACCTTGATGGTGTTCAACCTGATGACATCCCCGCACCTCAAGTTGAGGACATCCCTGATTGGAACATTGATTGAACCGATATCAGCAACAAGCTCCATTTCAACATCAGCAAGTTTTTCCTTGAGAGTACCAAGGTACTGGGTAGTTGAACTTCTGCGTACAGAAGAGAACCAGAATGATGATGAAAGTTTTGAAACGATAGGTTCAATCGTGATATATGGAATACAGATATTCATCATACCTGCTTCTTCACCGATTTTTACTTCAAGAGTAATAAGAATTACCATTTCGTTAGGCGGAACAATCTGTGCAAACTGAGGGTTTGTTTCAATCTGCTGCAGACGTGGACGAAGATCAATTACCTGTGTCCATGCCTCACGCATGTTTGCAAGGATACGTACGATAATTCCTTCCATTACCGACTGCTCGATATCAGTAAGGTCACGGTTGACTTTTCCGCCTGTATCACCCTTTCCACCAAAAAGGCGGTCGATGATGATGAATGTAATTTCCGGAGCAATTTCAAGAACTGCATTACCCTTCAACGGATCCATGTTGATGACGGCAAGCGTTGTAGGGGTTGGAATGGAACGAATGAATTCCTCATAAGTAAGCTGATCAACAGATGCTACGTGAACATGAACAAGTGTACGAAGCTGTGCTGAAAGGCTTGTTGTCGTAAGACGGGCAAAAGATTCATGCATGTTTGAAACAGTACGAATCTGTTCCTTTGAGAATTTGTCCGGTCTTCGGAAGTCGTATATTTTAATGCGTCGGGTGTCTGTGACCGGCTTGAACTCATCGGCTTCACTTTCACCTGTGCTTATCGCCTGGAGGAGCTGGTCAATTTCATCCTGTGACAGAACTTCATTCATGTCTTTTTCCCACCTTATATCAGCTTACTGCTGAACTACATCTTTTCCTGTAAAACGTACGTCGCGAATTCTTGAGTTGCTCAAAATATCGTCGTTAATCTGATCGCGGATCTGCTGCCTGAGGAGTTCCTCATTCTGAGGCTTCAATTCCTCAACTGTCTGTTCCGAGAAGAAACGACGGAGGAAGTCTATGATCTCAATGCGTCTTTCTGTGATTTCAGAAGATGCTATCTTGTCATCCTTCTTATAACCAAGAGCGATAGTAACGCTTACGCTTGCAGGCACTGGATCGCTTGTAGATGTTCTGATCTGATCAAGAGATGTGTACCAGTCATAAGACTCGCGTCTAACAGTATACTCTTCACTTACTGGAATTGCAGTCTGCTTGTTGCCACCGCCATTTAGAATCTTAACTGTGATTACAACAATAGTAATAATGAAAATTATAGCAGCAACACCAATGAGAATTAATTTGAGCAGCTGAGGGAAAACACCCTTTGCACCACCCTTTTTTCCGCCAGAAGCCTCACCTTCAAGACCGTCTGTAAGATTACCTGCGTTATCTTCGTCTGCCATAACAGTCCTCCCAAATTTTAATATTCACTCACTTTTTTTATCGGTATATGAAAAAATTATCTTAGCAAAACTTTATCCGCCAATCAAAAATGTCCATCATCGAGAATGATCACATCCACACGCCTGTTGTAGGCACGGCCTTCCGCCGTATCGTTGCTGAACTTAGGCCTTGTATCAGCATAACCCGCAATAGAAAACTGCTGTTCGTTGACTCCAAAATCAGAAAGATAATGAAGCACGTTGGCGGCACGGGCTGCGGAAAGTTCCCAGTTGCTTGGAAATACTCCGCCACTTGAAACAGGATGGTTATCCGTATGACCTTCAATACGCCATCTTCTTCCGGCAACCTCCGGAGCTTCAAAGAATTTTGCAAGTCTCAGAAGCGTTTCCCTGGAATCTTCTATTATTATGTCGGCACTTCCTTCCTCGAAGAAAGAATCCGAAGCAAGGGAAATGATTATTCCACGTTCGTCGCTTGTGATGGTGATTTTATTGGACTTTACTTCAGGAGCAAAGCTTGAAATGGCTTTTTTCATGGCCGGACCAAGAGCTTTACCCTTTTCCATGGAAGGCAACGCACTGACAACATTTCCAAGATCAGCAAGACTTCCTGGGCTGACTGAAACACCCCCACCTGGGTTATTATTGGACAAAGATGCCGACAGCGCGGCCATCTGAACAGCATCAGATTCCGAAGGGTCATAAAGCATAACGAAGAAGCAGAGCATGAGAGTGATCATGTCTCCATATGTACCCTGCCACGCGGTTGACGGTTTCGCCGGTTCTTTTTTTTCTTTTGCCATCTTCAGTCACTCCGGAACTAGTCTCTAAGGATGTCAGCTTCAATAGCCTTGCGTGACTTAGGATCAAGATATGTAAGAAGTTTCTGACCAAGAACACGAGGGTTGTCACCGGCCTGAATTGAAAGGATTCCTTCAAGGATCATTTCCTTTGAGTTCATTTCACGTGAATTCTGTGCAAGAAGTTTTGTAGCAAGAGGACCATAGAGCCAGTTGGCAAGCATGGATCCGTAAAGAGTTGTAATAAGGGCAACGGCCATGTTTGGACCGAGGGAAGACTTGTCTTCAAGATTATTCAACATACCGATAAGACCGATAACTGTACCAAGCATACCCCAACCTGGAGCGTAACCTGCCCACTGGTTAAGGATACCGGCCCATTCCATATGGCGGGCTTCTGTCTGTGCCATTTCATTTTCAAGGATCGCACGAATCGCCGAAGCATCGTTACCATCGACCATAAGACGGAGGCCTTCCTTAAGGAAAGGATCATCAAGATCATCAAGACCTTCTTCAAGAGCAAGGATACCTTCACGCCTTGCCTTCTCCGCAAGGGAAACAAGATTCTGAACAATGTTCTTTTCACCGTAATCAAAGATCTTCATTGTACGACCGATGATTCCCCAGATTCCAAGAACCATATTTAATGGAGAAGAAATGAACAAAGCCATGTAGGAACCACCGATAACGATGATAACAGAAGGGATATCAATAATACCGCCGATAGAAGAACCTGATGAAAAAACACCAAGCAAAACCATGGCAATACCACCAATAAAACCAATAATTGTCGCCAAATCCATTTATGTTTCCTCCCAAAAACACAGAAAACTTACCAATCAAAGTTCCTGCATGCCAATTTTTTTTCTATAAGCTACGATTCTTTCAATGATTTCTTCAGGACTTTCCTGAACTACAACCTTTTTACCCGACAAAAGAGCAAGCGTCAGATCAGGATTCACTTCCATAGATTCAATCTGATGAGGATTCACCCAATACTTTTTCCCATTTAAACGGGTAACTTCAATCATAACTATACAATAATGAACTGTAAAGTTAGAATCGTCAAGTATATTATCGGTATTTTTTTCCGCATCTTGATGGCACCAGTCATCATAATCATGATTTTCATCCGGACAAGGGCACTTTCATTGGTTCAGCAGGAAAAAAATGGAATTAATAAAATTATTGTTATACTTATAACAAACGGGTTTTTTTTACTTGCAATATTCAGGGATAGAAAGTAAATTCTCTATATATGAAAACACAGATACTTGTAATTGAAGATGTACCTGATATGTCCCAGCTCATTTGTCTTTACATGACTAACGCTGGTTTTGAAACTACAGCCTGTGAAAAGGCAGAAGACGCCCTTAAAAAGATAGAAGATGGATATATACCGGATCTGATTCTCCTCGACCTGAACCTCCCTGGAATGAGCGGGTTTGAATTCCTCAAGAAATTCAGAGCCAGCTACAAGCCTACAATTCCGGTAATGATTGTTTCCGCAAGGGATGCCGACGACGACATCATTGAAGCATTGGGAAATGGCGCCGATGAATTTGTCACAAAACCATTCAGCCCTAAGGTCCTTGTCGCAAAAGTTCAGGCCCGACTCGCACGTCTGAGCGCAACAGAAGCTTCTGTGGAAGAGACGATCAAGTTCGGTCCATATACACTTTTCTGCAACAGCTGTGTACTTAAAAGAGGTTCCGAGAAGATCGCACTTTCAACAAAAGAATATGAAGTTCTCGAATACCTTGCAAGAAACAGCACTACTCCCGTCACACCGGAACAGATCTACAATGCGGTCTGGAAGACTCAGTTTGGTGACATGACAGCCGTCGGCGTGTACATTCAGAGATTGAGAAAAAAGATCGAAGATGACCCGGCTTCTCCGAAACATATCGTCACAATGTTTGGAATGGGATACAAGTTCAACATTCAGTAGAAAAACATCAAGACTATAAACCATGCAGCTATGAATACAATTCGTGGCTGCATTTTTTTTCGCAGGATTTCCTATGAAGATAAAAAAACAGCTTTCATCGATAGTCATTATTCTTGTCATATTGCCTTTGATTTCATCAATAGTGATCCCCCTGTATTTTCATTTCACATCAGAAAAGGCAAACTTCACAAGAAAATTCAACATTGCAAAAGAAAACAACATCGTAGCTTTCTCTGAAAAAGGATGGAAGACTCTTGACAGGCACATTGATACAGTTCCGCCTGATGCAGAAATACTGATAATCTACAGAGACATTGCTGTAGTTTCATCGATAAAAGGAATAACGACAGGAGATAAATTCAACTCTGAAAACTATTTTGAAACATTGAAAAGCACAAGGACAGACTACAATTACCAGGTTCATTATTTCAACGTTGTGGATGGAGACATTTTTATAAGCCCAAATCTTGGAATCTCCACAATTGTTTTCAACAACACCCACGAAAACAGCGGTTTCATCATATCAAGATTTGAAATCTCAAACAGACATGGATTCCGCGTCAGAAGGATAAGGAGAAACATCATATTCTACACAACCCTTTTCCTCATAGAATTCATTTTCATCTTTTTTTTAAGGCATGTTTTAAAGATCATACTTAATTCAGTAATACGACTGAAAAGTGCTACGGAGAATATAATCGCAGGAGACATGGAGACTCCCATCGACACGGCAATAAGCCGCAGTGAAGCAGATGAAATTTCAAGTCTGGCGGAAAACCTTGAGGAAATGAGGCTTGCCTTGAAGGAATCAAAAGAACGAAGATCAAGATTCATAATGGGAATAAGCCATGATCTTAGAACCCCAGTGGCACTTATAAAAGGATATTCGGAAGCGATCCAGGACGGAGTAATAAGCGGAGACAACGTTAGAAATTCCGTGGCTCTCATAAACCAGAACGCAGAACGTCTTGAAGAAATGATCAACGAACTCATAAATTATGTTAAATTGAGAAACATCGACTGGAAACATACTCTTGAAAAAGTTGAGCTCAAACCTATGTTCCAGGCATTTCTTCGTAACATGGAATGTGCCTCTGAGGTTTTCAAGAGAAACATAAGCGGAAATCTGGACATTCCTGATGGACTTAAAATCTCCCTCGACCAGAATCTTATGCACCGTGTTGTCGAAAATCTTTTTTCGAATGCCTTGAGATATACGAAGGAAAATGATTCGATCCAATTGAATGCATGGATCAATGACAATGGAGTGCCTGTATTTTCCATAAAGGACAGCGGTATCGGAATTCCAAAGAAGGATCAGAAAAAAATTTTTGAGCTTTTCTACCGTTCATCAAATTCAAGACGGGAAAACGGGATCGGAATCGGCCTTGCCGTAGTGAAGACCGTTGTGGAAACCCACGGATGGGAAATAGAAGTCAGATCAGAACCAAAAAAAGGAACCGAATTCGTGATTACAATGTGTCAATGAATTCCATGATGAGAGATACAATTTTCTCAGTATCATCAGCGCCGACAGTAATGGCTCCGGGTATTCCTTTCATGAATGTATATTGCTTTTTTGCGTAGTGATGGCTGTCATTCTTTATCTTTAAGATCAGCTCATCCCTTGCAATGTTTTCTATGAAGAACTCGCTATAACCGATGGCTTTCATGGCAGGAGCATCCTTTCCGTATCCATTTTTTTTAAGCATGTCAACTTCAGCTTCAAGCCCTTCGTCGAACATACTGTCAACGCGCTGATCAATGCGTTCATAAAGTTCTTCTTTGGGACGGTCAAGGATGATCGTAAGAAACCTGTAATGAGTCCTCAATTCAGAAGGCATTTTGTATGAACTTAAAACTTTTCCTGATGTATAGAAAACTTCAAGGGCACGGCATATTCTATATTCATCGTTAGGATTTATCTTTTCAGCACTGGCAGGATCTATTACCTTCAGTTCTGCATAAAGACTTTCCTTACCGCAGGATGCAAGTCTTTCCTTTACCTGATTTCTGATCTGAGGATTGCTTTCAGGAGTCTCAGGAGCTCCAAGGAGAAAATTTCTGATATAAAATCCGGTGCCGCCGCATAAAACCGGAACATTGCCCCTGGCCCAGATTTCTTCACAAAGACCATCCGCAATCTCCATGAATTCACCAAGTCCAAACTGAACGTCTGGTTCAACAAAATCAACCATGTGATATGGAACAAGACTTCTCTCAGCCTGCGTAGGTTTTGCAGTACCTATGTCGAGTTTCTTATATACGGCCTGACTGTCACAGCTGATTATCTCAGCTTTTCTTTTAAAATCAAAAAGACTGCCGCTACCGAAAAGATCGACAGTCAAGGCAGTCTTTCCACAGGCTGTAGGTGCAAATATTACAATTACAGGAACAGCCATATAATCTAGTTTACTTTATTTTCAATAGCGTACTGTACTTCACCAGTAAAAAGCTGACGTGCTGCAAGGCTTACAACCTTACCGTCATTCTCCTCTACAATGCTGGAAACTTCAGGATCATCATACATGGCAAGCTTAGCAAGCTGATATGCGCGGCGACTGGCAGCAACTGTGATTCCGTACATTCCGCCCTTGAATTTAGCAAGATCTTCTAATGGAAAAATCATCAAGACACCCCTCAAATAAAGTAATTAATTATAAACATTATTTCAACCTATTGCAATATATCAAAGGTCTGCTGGAATAAAAAAAGCTGCACAAACGAGGGTTCATCTGTGCAGCAAGGTTGGGTATATCTAAAAACAGTTGATACTATTGTTTAGCCGATATTAGCGCTTAAGGCTGAGGACTGTCTCAAGGAGACTGTCGCCTGTCTGGATCGTCTTTGCGTTTGATTCGAAACCACGCTGAGTTACGATCATGTCTGTAAGCTGTTCAGTAAGATCAACGTTTGACATTTCAAGTGTACCGGCCATGATCTTACCCTTTCCCTGAGTAGAGCTTTCACCGATGTTTGCCATGCCTGAGTTGATGCTTTCTGCATATGTATTGTCACCCTTCTTTTCAAGACCACCCTGGTTTGTGAAAGATGCCATCGCAACCTGGCCGATTGTGCGTACAGAACCATTTGAATAAACGCCTGTGATCACACCGCTCTGGTCAATCTTGAAGTTGTCAAGGTAACCAAGCTTGTATCCGTCCTGGAAGTTAGCCTTTGTCGTAGACTTTGAAGCAGCCTGTGTGATTGTGTTTTCCATGCTGCCGATTGTTCCAAGGTTAAGGTTGAAAGAATGGCGGTATGGATTTCCGTCTGCATCAGCATTTGAATCTGCAACTGTATAAGATGCCTGAAGAACAATTTCACCTTCTGGGTTTGACTGGTTTCCTGCGCTGTCTACAACAGAAGCAAGCTTACCTGTGTTGTCAAAGTTAAGTGTATATGTGTTCTGCATTCCGTCTGTTCCGCCAAAACCGATTCTTGTCTGTGTGAATTCAGCGTTGTCTGGATCAACATTTACAGTTACTGTCCACTGGTTTGGATTTCCTGGAACTTTGGCAAAGTTCATCTGCACCTGATGTGGATTTCCATATGTGTCATAGATATTGATTTCTGTCTGCCAGGTTCCTTCGATAACCTGGTCTGCAGTAGGATTTTCTGGAATTTCAGGAGTGTTCTTGTTGAGGTTACAGAAATACTTTACGTTTTCTGTTGCCTTTGGAGGATCCTTCTGTCCTACAGGAATCACAAGGTCTGTTGGAGTTGCTGAAGTGCGGACAATCTGACGTCCGTTTACGTTTTCAGCCATCCAGCCCTGTACTCTCATTCCGTTTGCAGGATTTACAAGAGTTCCGTTTGAGTCAGTACCGAATACACCGGCACGTGTATAGAATGTCTGGTCTCCGTTCTTCATCACGAAGAAACCGTTACCCTGGATTGCAAGGTCAGTTCCGTTTCCAGTTGTCTGGAGATTTCCCTGTGTAAAGATTGTGTCGATAGTTGCGACACTCATACCAAGCCCAACTTCCTTAGGGTTTACACCACCCACTTCTTCTGTTGGACGGGCAGCACCACTAAGCTGCTGGCTGATCATGTCCTGGAAAGTTGCACGGCCCTTTTTAAAACCGTATGTGTTTACGTTGGAAATGTTGTTTCCGATTACGTCCATTCTTGTCTGGTGGTTCTGTAATCCCGAAACACCTGCATACAATGATCTCATCATAAAGATACCCTCTTTTGATTTTTGTTTTTATTTACCCAATATATCAAGACCGCAAACTGCAGTCCCCATACCAATCTTAGTTGCCGTATACGGCTGTGATCTGCTTCATGTCGTAGTACATGTTTCCAACGCGAACCTGTGGATTCTGTCCGTAGGTCACCGCTTCTACAACACCAGTAGTTGATGTATCGCCGATGGCAATATCGACAGTCTTGCCGATTGTATTTACCCCCTGTGCAGAAACAAGCATCTGGTTCATCTTTGCAAATTCCTGATTCATGTTTGTCATCTGCTCGAGAGAGCTGAACTGTGCCATCTGAGCAATCATCTGAGTATTGTCAGTAGGTTTTGTCGGATCCTGATGTGAAAGCTGGGTGATCAAAAGCTTGAGAAAGTCATCTTTTCCAAGCTCATGTGATGGCTTGCGGCCTTCAACAACAAGAGACTTGTTGAAAGAATCAACCTGCATGTTAAGAGCTGCCATTTCCTGGGCGCTCAACTTTGAATTCAACTGGATTCCGTCCATTTTTCTACCCTCTTTTATATACCCTTATGCTACGATGCTTACCTGCGATTCCACGCCTGCATCATAGGATGCATTTTCTGAAACCGCATAATCATCTGAATCAGCGCCGGCAGCATAACTTCTGTACGACTGATTACCAAAGAACTGTTCGCTGCTCTGCTGGCGTTCACCCTGTGCAAAGGCACCTGATGATGAATTGTCAGCAAAACTAAGGTTCAAACTGGCATTGTCAAATCCGCTGTCCTGAAATGCCTGTCTTAAGTTATCCATGTTCTGCTTGAAAGCTTCGAAAGCTTCTTTGCTGTGTACAGTAATCTGCCCTGTAATTACATTATCGGTAACCTGAAGATTAATCTTAACATTTCCTAAAGATTCAGGTTTCAAAATCATGTTGATGGAACCCTGATTGTTGTCGCGGAGCACAATGTTTCCAGCTTTGACAAAATCAGGAACATTTACCTGAACCTGCTGTGTAAGCATTTCCTGGAATGTTGAACCTGCAGCACCTGCACTCTGATCATTTGACGCAAGAATATTCTGGGCTGCATTTTCATTGAGTGTAAGGGCAAGGTTGATGTTGTTGTCTGAATTGTTTTCCGCCTGTTCATTTATCATCGACTTGAACTGGGCAACTTTTTCTTCCACACTGCGGTTGTCATTTACAGTGAAAATTTCGTTGAACAAAGAAGTAGCCTCTGTCTTAACTTCAGAATCAGAATCAGCAACTTCAAGGCTGAACATGGTTCCGTCCGAATCCTTATTCTGAACAGGTTCTACAGCAATAGAAGTTTCAGCAAAAGTTTCAATGGCGGCAACATCTACATCTGAAGCGAGGGAATTTTCACCTGCAACCTCAAGACGGTCAAGGAATTTCACAGGATCCTCTACGGAAAGATTCTGCGCATTGGCAAAAAGATCGTCAGTCCCTGTATAGTCAGATGCGTTTTCTATGAGCGCAAGAGGATCATCATTTGATGTTGCCTTTGTCTTGAGATAAGTAAGCTCAGAATCACCGATCGAAAGTTCTTCAAAAGCCGGAATATCATAATCGCTTTTTTCAATTCTTGAAGCAGGAATAAAATTCTCAGCTGCCACAGGAACATATTCAGCAAAACGTCCCTGAGTCTGTGGAACTTCATTTGAAATTTCTTTTTTTGAAGCCGATGCAACTTCTTCTTTTACCTGATTGTCTTCAGCTGTATTCTTAACGCTTTTTCCGGATACTTCCGACGAAACATTTTCAGCTTTCTCGATGTTTTCAACGTGCCTGTCAGTTTCATTTACAGGTTGATTTTTTGGAGCATTCTTTTCAAGAGGAGCAAGGGATTCTTTTTTTGACATGGACTTGACCATATCCTTGAAAGATGGACCACGGCCCATGGAATTCCTGCCGGATGAAATTTTATTAGACTGGATCTTTGCATTCTGTGGTTCCAGAATCTGTACATTCAAGGCCTGCATTTTTTCCTCCAAAATGAAACATGGAAGCAATGCAAACCTTTCAACGGAACCTTTACTTTTTTAGTTGATGGAAAGTGGCTTATTGGCCATCTTGCGCTGAATCTCAGCAGCCCTTTCACCAGGCATAAGCGACAGCCAGTAAGCAACTGTTGAAGCCTGCCCGCTTGCTGCAGCAACTTCATCGGCCTTGCGCAGAACGTCAATTACATCCTGATCATCCATGGCAACGAGAATCGCTACGGCATTCTTAGGTGGCATACCGTTAAGGTTTGCAACAATTTGCTCAATGTTTACACTTCTATCATCGTATTTTTTTACTAAATTATTAAATGTTTTTTCACGTTCCTCGAGAGTTTTTTCCTTATCCTCGAGTTCAAGGGCAACCTGAGCATTGGCATCTTCCGCAAGTTTTACGTCCGATTCCCTTTTAAGAAGTTCTTCAGAACGGATCTCAAGGGCTTCAAGTCTTTTCGCAAAACGGTCATTATCCAGATCCGCCTCTACAAGCTGTTTTGGATTTGAGTCTGTCAGTGAAGTCTGTGGAGCAAGACCGACCAGCTTGAACAATGGAGCAAAAGATTTCTTAGCATGGATGATTCCAAGGTAATCAAACCAAAGGGTGCCAAAAAGCACAAGAATTATTATGAGAATGATAAGAAGGATTGATTTTCCAAAAGCCTTTCCCGCAGACATTTTACCCCACCTGAAAAAAAATATTTTGTTGCCTAAAATATCGGTTGTTTCATTGTATAAGTTTATAGTGAAAAAAGAAAGTAAAAAAACACGGCCGCATGAAGCAACCGTGTCTGCAAAAGAGAAATTATCCTGCGATGAGCTGCCGGTTACCTTGTAATAAGGCCGCCGATGGCTGTTCCAAGAGTGATGTCGTTTTCACGCTCGATGATGTCATAGTAGATTCCGCGCTGGTTTACGAGGACATCCTCAAGATATGCCTTAACGCGGGACTGAACCTTGTAGAGCTTGAAGAATGTAGAACCGTTGCAGAGCATGCATACAGGCTTTGTCGCATCCTTGCCTTCACCGCTCTTGACCGCACAGGCTGCAAGAATTGAAGCTGCCATGCGTGCACAGCGCTCAACAAGAGCATCCATAAGCTGGAAGAGGATTTCCTGGTCTTCCGCAGTTCCGGCTGAAATCATTGCACCAAGCTTGTTGTTTGCAGAATGTGGAGCTACGAGATAGCATGAAACATCGATTGTTGTAAGGGCATCAAGGCAAGCAAACTTTGAAGAAACCGCATCCGAGAAAACCTTTTCCTTTCCTGCGGCAACAAGCATTTCGTATGCAACAGGTCCAAGGTATGCTCCCGAACAGAGCTTTTCCATGATTCCCACACCTGGCTTGTCAGACTTCCTGTCAAATGCATAGTCAAAATCGCTTCTTGCAACCTGATTGAACTTGCCGCATTCACAGTTGATGATCTGGCGCTTAAGTCCAGGATATGCGGCATCTTCCTTCTGGATGTAGGCACCGTTCATGCCAGTACCAAGGATGAATCCGATGTATGAAGAATATTCCATGCCTTCATCCGGATTGGCGGCACCGGCAAGCAAGGCAGATACTGTGTCGTTGAGCAATGTGATGTTGAGTTTGTCATTCCAGCCGTGTTCCTTGAGGGCTGCGGCAAGTTCCTTTCCGATCGTGCAGCCTTCTACCTCAGGAGCCTTGACTTCCTTTGTGAAGTTGATGAGGACTCCGTCGCCGTCTTCGAGGATTGTCACAGGATAAGAGAAACAGAAACCGATGTTGGTTGACTTTCCCTTAAGGTGCTCAAGGTTTGTCGCGATCTGGTCAAAGAATTCCTTTTTTGAAAGTTCACGTTCAATACCAGGCATCTTTGTCTTTTCAAGGTCTGTGATTGATGGAGTTCCGTCTGCGGCAAAAGAAACAAGGCATGAGCGGAAATTGGTTCCGCCTGCATCGATAACGATTACCGACTTGCCAGCTGCTGCCTGCGATGGAGGCGTTGTGAAAGTACGGATCATTTCCGAACCGATTTTTTTACCCTTGAGCCCCATATCAAAGTCATAGAGCATTGCGTTTACTACGCCGTTAACATCCTGATGCACTGGAAAGTTGTGTCTTCCCAAAAAAGCAGCAACTGAATTGTTCATAAAAAACTCCAAAAAGAATTAAAAATTTCAAAAGATTATACCATAAATGAACCCTTGCTTTCAATTGTGAATTGTGAATTATGAATTGTTAATTATGAATTATTTTACTATATTATACGCCTATGTCATTGGAAGAAGAACTTAAGGACAAACTGAATCCGGAACAATACCGCGCGGTAACCACACTTGAAGGACCGATCCTCATCATCGCCGGGGCTGGTTCCGGAAAGACACGCGTAATCACATACAGAATCGCGAACATGCTTGAAAAAGGCATTCCACAGAGCGCTATCCTTGCCCTCACCTTCACAAACAAGGCGGCAAAGGAGATGGAAGACCGCATCAAGGATCTTACCAACAGAAAATTGCAGAACCTTACCGTAAGCACATTCCATGCCTTTGGAGTGCGAATCTTGAGGCAGGAGATCGAAGCCCTCGGATACAGACCGAATTTCTCAATATATGATGAGACCGACAAGAAAGCCCTCATAAAGGAAACCGGTGTTGAACTCAAATATACGGCAGACGCCCTTGACCTATACAAAATAAGTGTTCTTTTCAGCGACATAAAAACAGGACGCAAGCAATGGGACAATGAAAACGACATGTACCGCCAGCTGTACGAAGGTTACCAGGAAGGACTCAAGCTTTACAATTCCGTTGACTTTGACGACCTGATAGTTCTTCCAATAAAGCTTTTCAAGGAACATCCGGAAATTCTCCAGCGCTACAGGGAACGCTTCAAGTACATAATGGTCGACGAATTCCAGGATACAAGCCACCAGCAGTACGAATTCATGCATCTGCTTTCGGACAGAAATGTTGCCGTCGTAGGTGACGATGACCAGAGCATCTACAGCTGGCGTGGAGCCGACTACCAGAACATACTGAACTTTGAAACTGACTTTCCTGATGTGCAGGAAATCCGCCTTGAGCAGAATTACCGTTCAACGGGTACGATTCTTGCGGCTGCAAACGGTGTCATAAAGAATAATACAAACCGCAAGGACAAGGAGCTTTGGAGCGGCAACGGAACAGGAAAGCCAATCGAGATCTACATGCCGGAAAACGAAGCTGCGGAAGCAGATTTCATTGCTGAAGGGATCCAGGGAATCTGCGCGGAAGAAAAAAGGAACTACGCGGATTTTGGAGTACTGATCCGTGCCAACACCCAGACCCGTGCCATTGAAGAAGCTTTTCTTGAGGCAAACATTCCGTACACGGTCAGCGGCGGAACAAGCTTCTTTGAGCGAAAGGAAATAAAGGACATCATCAGCTACCTGCGCGTGATCGCAAACCACGATGACGACATCAATCTCCTTCGTGTGCTGAACACGCCTCGCCGCGGAATAGGACGGGCCGCCATAGAGCAGATAAATACAGTCGCAAAGAACATGGAATACTCTCTGTGGGATGCAATCCAGGCAATCACAACCTGCCCGGAAGAAGAATGTCCTGTCACCGACAACGTTCTTGAAAGCCTGAAGGAATTCAGCGAGCTCATTGAAAAAAACAAGACCATGCTTGGCGGAAAGGGATTGAGCAAGAAGGTTCGCGAGATGGTTGACGAGATAAATTATTTTGATTTCCTCATTGCTGAAAATCCTAAAAGTGAAAAGGCAGCACGTTTCAAGTACATGAACATTGAAAGCCTCATAAAGAGCATGGAACAGTGGGAAAACAACCCCAACTATACCGATACGAGCCTTTACGCATACCTTAACCGCATCACCCTTTTAAGCCGTGACGACATGGACGAGGAACAGGATTCAGGAAAAGTCAATCTGATGACGGTCCATGCAAGCAAGGGACTGGAGTTTCCGGTCGTCTTCATAGCGGGTGCTGAAGAAGGCCTCATGCCTCATGCCCATGCCGTGGAAGAAGGCGGAGATGCCGCAGTCGAGGAAGAAAGACGTCTTTTCTATGTTGCGGTCACGCGGGCCCAGGACAGACTACTGATTTCCGCATGCCGACAGCGGCGAAGGATGGCAAGCCTTGTCGACTGTGAGCCAAGCCGGTTCCTGGATGAAATTCCGGAAAATCTCGTTGAATATCATGAACCTTCAAAAGAAGTCAATGACGAGATGGCGCATGAACTTCTTCAGAACATGCTTAAAAATATGGCACGTCCAAGGGTTCCAAAGCTTTAGTCTGAGAATACATCAAGCAATGAATTATTGGTAATTTATCACGACCAGATTCCGATAATCATAGGGAAACTATAGCCGGAGAAAAAAAATGAAAATAAGTTTTAATGCCATAAAAACAATTCTCATATCTGCCACGGTAATTTCCATGGTGTCATGTCATTCAACATCTAAGAAGGACAACTTTCTTACGATTACAGACCAGCAGGTTTTGCCACCACTGCTTTCAGAAGTTCCTGTCGTTGAATATTCAGGTCTTGGGATAAAGTATGAATGCGAATCAATGTTCCTCAAGAAAAGCGTCGTGATCCAGGATAATGAAGCAAGCGGAAATTTCTGCATCAGGGTCATTGATGAAGCTTCGACAGCAACAATGAAGGTCAAGTTTCCAGCCGGAACCTATGAATGCCTCGTCAGTGAAAAGGCACGGGATACAGACCATTCAGCCTTCTATGTCTATCTTGACGGAATTCCTCACAGGGTATATCCGACAAATCCCCCATCGGCAAAATGGGAGCTGACAACAAGAATTCCGATTTACTTCTATCTTGAAGAACCAAGGACTGTTACGGTCAGCATCATGCCGCACTCGGATCTTGAAAAAGGTTCAACAGGCATGGACCTGGACTACATTCAGTTTGTAAAAAGATGATCTTTCACGACGGAATCAGATGAAAGATCTTTAAAAACAGAAAGCTGCCCTTCACTGAAAGTCAAGGACAGCTTTTTTATATCAGTCTAGATTAATTCAAACCGACAACATTGCTGATTGTTCCGGAAATAGTCTTAGACTCAGTTGCAGACTTATAGACTGTTGCCTCAAAGGAACCGTTGATAAGCGAAAGTTTTGCACCATTTTCCTGACCATGGATTACAACCTTACAAGTTGTTGAATACCATTTATTTCCCTCGGCATCAATGTAGGTGACATTTGACTTTACGGCACCCTTTACAGCCTCTGTAAGAGTTGTGGAAGGTCCAAAAAGATAATCAAGAACAGTATCAACAGCATTTTCAGCAGTCATTCCAGTCGAATATGTTCCGGCTCTCTTACCAGCATAAGTGATTATGACAGCTTCCTTGTCTTTGGTGTTGCCTGCATAGATCATGGTTCCATCGTTACCGAAAATCGCAGTGATCTTTGATTCACCTTTGTCGGCATCATCAGAAACCTTGGCAACAGCTTTTTTATTGAAGAAATGGCTTCCTCCGACTGTGCAAGCATTTTATTGCAAAACGAGACAAAAAACAATGTGGTGAAATTTTCAAGATTTGACTGC
>JAEDDW010000171.1 GCA_016293645.1 Treponema sp.
CGTCTTTCACAAAAAATGCACCGCCAATGATGTGGACCGCATAGAAAAATCCGCAGACCAATGTAAGGACATCACCTTTGTTCATCAAATACCAGGCACCAGTTTCTCCGTTAAGGGCAAGCAATGCTATACCAGTCACAGAAAGAAATGCCGCAAGCCAGACAAACCAAGCCGGTCTTTTCTTAAAGACCGGCCACCCCAAAAGAGGCACGAGGATGACATAGACCGTCGTAAGAAAAGCATTTTTTCCGGCTGTTGTAAAATTGCATCCTATGGTCTGAGTTTCATATGCAGTAAAAAGCAGAACTCCAAGAAGACATCCATGAAGGAATATTTTTTTTGTAAGCTTCTTAAATCGTGAAATGAAAATCAGGGAAAGACAGACAGCTGCCAAAGTAAAACGCATGCCTACCATCCAGGTTGGACCAATGTAGTTAAGGCTGTCCTTTACGATTACAAAGGCAAAGCCCCAGATGGCGGCAGTCAGAATCAACCCTGCGCTGAAAATGTATTTTAGATTCAAATTACTGTTCATAGCCCATAGAATAATGAACATTAAATAGAAAAACAATTGCAGGAAATCTTTTTTTTTAGTGTGCAAGGGTTCTGTTCACTTTGCTTTTTCCTATTCTTTTTCCTTCATGAACTTAAGAACAATAAGAAAGACAACAAGAACAACAGGAAAGATTCCGCCAAAGAAAAGTCCGTACTGGAGATTGTCTCCTGCCTTTTGGGAAATCATTCCCACTGAACTTGGTCCTATTGAACCACCCAGATCTCCAGCCATGGCAAGAAGGGCAAACATTGCAGTTCCGCCTGCAGGAATTTTTTTGGAAGAAATACTCAAAGTTCCAGGCCACATGATGGCAATAGAAAAGCCGCACATGATGCATCCAATCAATGCTGCAACAGGATTTTTAGAAAGAGATGCAAGAAGATAGCAGATTAAACAAAGCAGGCCTGAACCTATCATGAATTTTGAAAGGTCCACTTTTTCTCCAAACTTCCCGTAGAACACGCGGCAGATTCCCATTGTAATTCCAAAGAGACAAGGACCTGCAAGATCGCAAACAGTTTTTGAAAATCCCAAAGCCGATTCAACAAAAGCCGAAGCCCACTGTGCCATGGAAATCTCAGAAGCTCCGGAACAAACCATGAGAACAACGGCACCCCAGAAAAGAGGAGATCTGAACAGCTGAAGAATTGTCATCCCCTTGCCTTCATCAACAAGGTGTTCAATCGGGCAGGTGGCAAAATTATAAATGTTATATAAGGGAACAATTGCCCAGAAGCAGGCAACCAGAGGCCAGTTGTCGATTCCAATGACATTAAAAAGTACTGTAGAAATCAAAGTGACGCCGACCCATCCCCAACAGTAAAAACTGTGCAAAAGACTCATGGTAGCTTCCTTGTTTTTAAAAGGACAGGCCTCTACAATCGGTGAACAAAGAACTTCGATAAGTCCGCTGCCAACTGCATAAAGAACAACACTGATCATTATTCCAGCATAGGCTGAGGACAAAAGATTGGGAAGGAATGCAAGGCCGATTAAACCGATGACAGAAAAAATTTCCGAAGCAACGATGCTTTCCCTGTAACCAATGCGGTCCACAAATTTTGCGCAGAAAATATCAACTACCAGCTGGGTAAAAAAGAAGGCAGTCGGAATAAGGGCAATCATTCCAAGAGGAATATGATAGTCGTTGTGAAGTTTCAAAAAGAGCAAAGGCGCAAAGTTTGCCGCAATTACCTGAGTGATGAAGCCCAAATAACAGGCCCGTAAAGTCTTTTTGTAGTTTGGTTTTGTTGTTGTATTCATAATTGTATTATATAATAAGTCTTACTTTAATAATTGGATAAAATTACTCATTTATTGCACTATATCGCAAATTTATAAATATTTTGAGGTAAATTCTAAAAAAAACATGAGAAAAGATACAGCTACAGGTTTTTCTACAGTTCAGATTTCACATCCAAAAAAGAAAAGACCTTTGCAAAATTACAAAACTCCGCATATTTTTGCAGGAGATTCAAATGCCATTTTGGAATTACTCCAGGGGACTACAGAAAAAAGTTTTCTATATGAGCAGAGAATACAAAATATTAATTTCCGTTAATCACTTCTCCAGGGCAAAAACAAAGCCATTGTCAAAAAGTTCACCGCAATTGCAATTGTGAGAAAATAGAATTTCTCCGCCTGAAATGCAATCAAGCTTAAAAGTCTTTTTGCTGCAGTTTACATAAACATGTATTTTTTTACCGTCACCAGTTTTTATAAAGTGAAGCAATCGGTCAGATTCTTTTTCGCGGATGAACTTAACATTGCTGCTTCTTAAGGCCGAATATTTCTTTCTAAGTGAAATGAGCTTCCTGGTAAAATCAATTCTGTCATTAAAGAGGCCTTCTTCAATTTCTTTCCACGGCATACATCTTCTGTTGTCCGGATCATGGCCGCCTTCAAGAAGAACTTCAGTTCCGTAATAAATACAGACGGAACCTGGCAAGGCAAAGAGAATTGCAAGGGCACACAAAGCTTTGTCTGTGCTGTTCAACCGGCTTGTAATCCTTATGGTGTCGTGACTGTCCATCTGATTCAAAAGAGCTTCATTGGTCTGGGTGTAGTACATGGAAAGACATCGGTTTAGATTATGTTCGAAATCCAAAGCCGTCATTTCTCCGTATTCAAGAAAAGTTGAAATTGCTTTCTGGATTGGATAATTCATTACGGCATCGAATTCCTTTTCCCTTAACCACGGAATTGAATTGTGCCAGATTTCACCGACAATATAAAAATC
>JAEDDW010000050.1 GCA_016293645.1 Treponema sp.
TGGTTTCGACTAAGCTCAACCACCCTGAGATTACTTTTGGGACAGCCCCTTTTTTGCTGAAAGTTCACTGAAATTTGACAAAATTCAAAGTTATTTCTACCTTTTGCTTTGTGGAATTGATTGACATTGCTTTATCTTACATCTGGTTCCTCACGAACCGGGAAAAAAATCTTTTGAAGAAGAATATTGACAGTTTAGATAAACTTGCGTTACTGTCTATAGAAGATATTTCTTCAATTGTCGGCAGAAAATCCAGGGCTGTCTGGAACGGTATGGAAACAAAGGCTCTTGCACTACGTGCATCTTCCATAATGGAGTCCAAGAACATAAAGGGCGCTGTTTGGGGTTCCGCAGAATATCCTGCAATGCTTGCGACCATCGATGACAGACCCTATGCGTTTTTTTACAGGGGCAATCTTGAGGTTCTCCGGAAAAAGTGCGTTTCTGTTGTCGGTACAAGAAGGGTATGTCAGGATACGGCTGTGGCGGCTCTTTCCTTTTCCAGGGATGCGGCCATTGACGGTCAGACTGTGGTATCTGGACTTGCCAGCGGAATAGATTCCTTTGCCCATCGGGGTACCATTCAAAGCGGAACTGACTGTTCTACGGCTGCTGTTCTGCCTTGCGGTATAGATTCTGTTGTTCCTTATGGGAACCGTAGCCTTGCTTCCTCGATTCTGAGGAATGGAGGGCTGCTGTGCAGTGAGTATATTCCGGGTACTCCGGCGGAACCATGGCGGTTCATCCAGCGAAACAGGCTCATTGCGGCCTTGTCTCCGGCGACTGTCGTTGTCCATGCACCAAAGGGTAGTGGTGCGCTGGTCACTGCGGATTTTGCCCTTACCTACAATAGGGAAGTTGTTTTTCATAGGGCAGGTCTGGACGGAACCAGAACAGGCGGCTTGGGACAGCTGAAAAAATCAAAGGAGAAATCTCCGGATTCCATGTGGTATGTTTCCGAAGGTGCTCCGGTAATAGAAAATTACGCTGATTATGTAAGGGTGATGAAAAGTCCCCCTGGGACATTCAGTATCAATAGACAGCTTGAGCTGTTCTAGCTCAGGTTTTGTGAGGTTTATGAATATGGCTGAAGAAGCAGAAAAAGAAACAAAGAAAAAAGCAAAAAAGACAACTAAAAAGGCTTCGGCAAAAAAAGACAAGAAGACTCTCGTAATCGTCGAGTCTCCACATAAGGCACAGGTCATCGGTGGTTTCCTTGGAACCCACTACAATGTAAAGGCTTCGATAGGTCACGTTATTGATCTTCCCAAAAGCCGCATGGCAATTCAGATAGAAAATAATTTTGAGCCTGAATACATCACTGTCCGCGGAAAGGCAAAGCTTCTGAAAGAGCTTCAGAAAGACGCAAAAAATGCTGATCTTGTCCTTCTTGCATCCGATCCTGACCGTGAAGGAGAGGCGATTGCGTGGCACCTTAACAATGCCCTCAAGGAAAAAACGGAAGCTCCGATCAAACGTGTTGTATTCCCTGAGATTACTCCAAAGGGAATTTCTGAGGGTGTCGCAGATCCACATGACATAAACGAGTCCATGGTCAATGCCCAGAAAGGCCGTCGTGTAATTGACCGTCTTGTTGGTTACAACCTTTCACCTCTTTTGTGGAAAAAAGTAAAGAACGGTCTTTCCGCAGGACGTGTCCAGTCCGTAGCCCTCAAGATGATCTGTGAGCGTGAGGATGAAGTTGAATCCTTCATTCCGGAAGAATACTGGAGCCTGGATGCAGATTTCCAGAAAGGTAAGTCAAATTTTACTTGTCAGCTTGCAAAGTATCAGGGAAAAACTCCTGAACTGAAAAATGAAGCTGCCGTGGAAAAGATCATTGAAGAAATAAAAAATTCTGAATGCAAGGTGACTGACATAAAGTCGACTGAAAAGACCGTTAGACCAAAGCCAGCATTCACCACTTCAAAGATGCAGCAGGCAGCCGCAAACAGACTTGGGTTCAATGCAAGAAAAACAATGCAGATTGCGCAGCAGCTTTATCAGGGTATCCAGGTAGGAAGAACTACTGTCGGTCTCATTACATACATGCGTACCGACTCTGTCCGCATTGCAGACAGCGCATTGGAAGAGGTTAGAAACTGGATCGGGAAAAACTATCCTGATCAGCTTCCAGAAGAGCCTATTCAGTATGCCGTAGGAAAGGGTGCTCAGGATGCCCATGAAGCAATCCGTCCTACATATGTTACATATACACCTGAAGAGATGAAGGAATACTTGAGCCGTGATCAGCTCCGTCTTTATCAGCTCATCTGGGAACGCTTTGTTTCATGCCAGATGACAAATGCAAAGACAGTTACGACTACTGCGGAAATTACTGCAGGAGAGGCTGTGTTCAGAATTTCATCTACAAAACTCAGTGAGAAGGGATTCTATTCTGTGATAAAGCTTCTTTCTTCCAAGGAAGAAGTTACAGGAAGCCTTCCATCATTGAAAATCGGTGAGGTTGTCGATGCAAAGGATTTCCATCCAGAACAGCACTTCACCCAGGGGCCTGCCCGTTATACAGATGCCTCGATCATCAAGCTTCTCGAAGAAACAGGAATCGGTCGTCCTTCAACATATGCTACAATTGTAATGGTCCTTCTTGACCGCTACTACATCACTAGAAGCAACAAGCAGCTTGTGCCGACCCAGCTTGGGCGCATGATCAACAAGATTCTTGTGGAAGCCTTCCCTGAAGTGATCAACGAAAAATTTACAGCTGAAATCGAAACAAAACTTGATGAAGTTGAACAGAACAATGTTGTATGGAACGACATGATCCGCGACTTCTATTCACCGTTCAAGACAAGGGTTGATGAAGTCGAGGCAACTACGGAAAGCATCAAGGGATTCCTTGATGAAGCAACTGACAAGGTGTGTGAAAAATGCGGAAAGCCTATGGTAAAAAAATTAGGCCGCTTCGGATACTTCCTTGCATGTTCTGGATTCCCTGAGTGTCACAATACAAAGTCTGTTCCTCTTGCAAAGTGTCCTCGTGAAGGCTGTAATGGTGAAATCGTTGCAAGAAAGACCAAGGGACGCGGTAAGGAATTCTACGGATGTACAAACTATCCTGAATGTGACTTTATTTCTCACTTCAAGCCTATTGATGTATACTGTCCAAAATGCGGATGGTTCCTTGTTGAGAAATACGACAAAAAGAACGGAACATACAAGAGCTGCATCAACCCTGACTGCGATTACCTGCACTCGGCAGATGAGGCTGTTGCTGCTGAAGCGGCAGGTGAATTTGCCGCTGCGAATGAAGCTGACAAGAAAAACAAGGGCGAATGATAGAACTTTTGTCTGACTGCTGTGAGGAATTTCTCGTGTATCTTTCCAGTGTTCGGGGACTGTCTGAAAATACAGTGACCGGATACAGGCAGGATTATGTGCATCTGTGCAGTTTCCTTGGAAAGGACAGAAAACTGTCGGATGTGAACCTTGAGGATCTGAGAAGCTGCATAGGCTTTCTTAGTCAGAAGAAATATTCAGTGACGTCAATCAACAGGTTCATTGCTGCGGTCCGCGGTGTTTTTCTCTATGCGAAAAAGTTCAATCACATTGAAAAGAATCCTGCCGCCGAACTGAAAACCCTCAGGGCACCAAAAAATCTGCCGAAATTCATGACCCAGTCGGAAGTCGATTCCATATGCAGACAGCCGGAACAGAAAGAGCTGCTGTGGGAATCAAGAGATAAGGCTCTTTTTGAGATGCTTTATTCAAGCGGATGCCGTGTCAGTGAGATGGCTAACTTGAAATTCAGTGATTTCACATCGGACTTCAGAAGTGCCATTGTTACAGGTAAGGGAAAAAAGGACCGCAGGGTTTATTTTGAAAAGGATTCCCTTAAAGCGCTTGAAGAATATCTTGCCGACAGAAGGAAGAGATTTCCAATGCATGAAAGAGATGGAGCCTTTCCGGTGGACAATGTTTTCATCAATCAGAAGGGCACAGCTCTTTCTCCCCATGGAATCTGGTACATTGTCAGCAGGTACAGCGGTATTGAAGGGACAAACAGGCAGATTTCGCCACATGCATTCCGACATACCTTTGCAACCCAGATGTTGAACAATGGGGCTGACATCAGGATGGTACAGGAAATGCTTGGTCATTCAAACATCAGTACGACCCAGCGTTACACCCACGTAACGATGGAAAGACTGAAAGAAGTATACAGACAGGCCTTCCCGCATTCGGGAAAGGAAGACTGAAGGAAAAATTATGGATGCAGAAAACAAAATAAGAAGTACTACCGTAATTGCGGTAAGAAAGGACGGCAAGGTTGCCATGGCCGGTGACGGTCAGGTGACCATGGGAAATACTGTCATGAAAGGTAATGCACGAAAGGTGCGCAGAATTTATGACGGCAAGGTGATTACAGGATTTGCAGGAGCCACAGCAGATGCATTTACACTTTTTGATAAATTCGAGGAAAAGCTCAAGGCTTTCAACGGGGATCTTACCCGTTCCGCAGTCGAACTTGCAAAACTCTGGCGTACTGAACGCAGCATGAGCAAGCTTGAGGCACTCCTTCTTGTCGCCGATTCATCCAAGATCCTGCTTATTTCTGGAGGCGGTGACGTAATCGAGCCTGAAAATGACATTCTTGCCATCGGTTCAGGTGGAAACTATGCGTATGCCGCAGCCATGGCCTATATGGAATCAAGTTCATTGTCTGCCAAGGAAATTGCAGAAAAGTCTCTGAGAATTGCAGGACAGATCTGTATTTATACCAATAACAATGTTGTCGTTGAGGAACTATAATGGAACAGAAAATGGACGGATTGACTCCTTCTCAAATCGTAGAAAAACTTGACAGCTACATCATCGGACAGAACAAGGCTAAACGTTTTGTTGCCGTTGCCCTCAGAAACCGTCAGCGCCGTATAAAGCTTCCTGACGAAATCCGTGATGAGGTAGCTCCCAAGAACATCCTCATGATCGGTCCTACAGGTTGTGGAAAGACTGAAATTGCCCGCCGCCTTGCTAAACTTTGCGGGGCACCATTTCTGAAGGTTGAAGCCACAAAATATACTGAAGTTGGATATGTGGGCCGTGATGTGGAAAGCATGGTCCGTGACCTTATGGCAGTCGGCGTCAATATGGTGAAATCTGAGATGCAGGAAAAAATCCGGGAGCAGTGCATTCCTCTCGTGGAAGAACAGCTTTTGGATCTCCTTTTGCCGGGTAGCGGGTCAAAGAAAGATGACCTCAATGGAACTGTTAAGAATCCTGTCCAGGTGCTTGGAAATATTTTCGGCGACGGAAGTCCTATACAGGGCAGCCTCATCAAGATAGACATGCCAAAATCAGATGCTTCAGTTCAGCAGGAAGAGAAAAAGGAAGATGATGTAAGTCCTGAGGAAAAGGAGCGCATGGCTTCAACAAGGGAGAAGTTCCGCCAGATGCTTAGGGAAGGCAAGTTTGAGGACCGCACAGTTGAGATTACAGTTCACAAGACACCTTCGTTCTCTATGGGGATGATGGGAAGCGGAAATCCGGAAGATATTGAAGCCAGCCTAAGCGGAATTCAGGAAATGCTTGGAGGTGGAAGAAGCCGCAAGAAGACTGTTACCGTGCGTGAGGCAAGAAACATAATAATGGCTGAGACACTTGACCGCCAGGTAGACAACGACAAGGTTGCCGACGAGGCAAAATCTCGTGTTGAACAGAGCGGTATCATTTTTATCGATGAGATTGACAAGATAGCAACCCATGGTGGTGAAGGCGGAAGGGCAGAAGTAAGCCGTGAAGGTGTCCAGCGCGACATACTTCCTATTGTTGAAGGCTGCGATGTGAATACAAAATGGGGTGTGATCAATACCACCCACATTCTTTTCATTGGTGCAGGTGCCTTCAGCGTTTCTGCTCCAAGTGACCTTATTCCGGAACTTCAGGGACGTTTCCCTCTCCGTGTTGAACTTGAGGCCCTTAAAAAAGAGGATTTCAAGAGGATTCTTACGGAACCTAAAAATGCGCTTGTGAAGCAGTACAAGGCTTTGCTTGCAACTGAGGGTGTTGAACTGGAGTTTGCTGATGACGCCATCGACCACATGGCTTCCATCGCCGAGGACGTAAACAGCCATCAGGAAAACATCGGTGCAAGACGTCTCCACACAATCATGGAAAGCGTTCTTGAGGAGTTGAGTTTCGAGGCCGACATGCATGATGGTGAGAAAATAACAATTGATTCATCATTTGTCGACAGACGCCTTGAAGGAATTGTCCAGAACCAAAACCTGGAAAGATATATTCTCTAGAAAAAGATCGGGGACTGCGCAGGCAGTCCCGTTTTTCTATTCTTCCATTTTGTTTTTCTTCCTGTAATCGTCGGCTGATTTCAGAAGTCTGGATCTTTTTTTGTTGTATTCGTTGAGGGAAAGTCCAAGGGCGTTCTGTTCCTGAATCAGCTTTATGCGTTTACTTCCGGGGCAAAGTTTCCTGGCCTCATCCAGCAGTCTTCTGCTTTCCTCAAATTCCTTCATCTCATAGAGGTACTGGGAGTAGGTTGTCTTTGCAAAGAATTGTTCTGCATCTGTACGTGAATTTTCAATGGCCTTAATGAGCCAAAACCGGGTCTGCTCCTTTGAACCGCCGAAAATTTTCGGGCTGTAATAGTACCAGGTGGAAAGATTAAGCATGGCAGGTGAAAAATCTTTTCCCTGTTCCAGGGCCTTTTCCTGATATTTTTTTACAGTCATTCCATTAAAGATGATGTCTTTGATGGAATATGCCATATAATACGTTGTTATATCAGCATAACAAAGAAGCATATATGGAGTAACCTGGCTGTCTTTTTTGTTTTCAAGGAATTTCCTGATTTTTTTCCTCAGTTCTTCAAATGTTTTTTTTGAGCTTTTGTCCTCTCCTGCAAAAACGTAAAGGTAATTGTATCTTTCCATTGCGATGAGAGAATCCAGAAGCAACGCAGCCTCTTCACCCAGATTTGAGACTTCTTCCGCGTGTTTTTCCTTGTAGCTGTCCAGGGCGGCGACTGCTTCGTCATCGGTTTCTGCGCAGGTCACTTCCATGCGGAACGTCCAGTATCTGTCGATGGCGGCCTGTTCAGTCTCGCTGAACCTTGTCTGGGCATGAGAAAAAATTGAAATTGCTGCGGCCAATGCCAGTGACAGTGCTTTTTTATACATGAACATAATTAATACTCTAATAACAAAAAAAAAGAAAGATGGTTTCATCAAATAGTTGAAACCCATGAAAAAAAGGGATTTATGATATCAGTCTTTTTTTCTAAACTTTTATCTTAAATTTCCGAAAATCAGTGTATGGGTATGAACAGTTTTACAAATTCTATTGATTTGCTTCATCGTGCAATGGATGTTTCCAGCCTGCGCTATCAGGTTACAGCCAACAATATTGCCAACAGTGAAGTTCCGAATTTCAAGAAACAGTATGTCAATTTTGAAAGTGAACTCAAAAAAGCTTTTGAAAGTCGCGACAACAGCCACAATGAATTCCGCATGCAGACAAGTGATCCACGCCACGTAAAAAGTGAATCACCAAGGGATTGG
The DNA here is from genome assembly GCA_016293645.1 of Treponema sp. Lineage (GTDB taxonomy): Bacteria > Spirochaetota > Spirochaetia > Treponematales > Treponemataceae > Treponema_D. The sequence continues at coordinate 7,539 of JAEDDW010000050.1, forward strand.
CGTGATGTGGAACCTCGCCGTGTCAGTGATTTTGTCACTACTGCAAAAGCAAACGGAAACAATGTTGATGCAGAAGAAGAAGCAATGAAAATCGTACAGATTCAGATGCAGTATCGCCTGCTTACTCAGCTTACAAGCTTTGAATTCAACCAGGTGAATACAGCAATGAAGGGACTTTGATCCTAGGGGGTAGAACATGGGACTTTTTACAAGCATAAACATAGCTGCTACAGGAATGAGTGTTGAACGTCTGCGTACTGACGTCATCTCAAACAACATCGCCAACGCAACTTCCACACGTACTCAGGAAGGCGGAGCATACAGAAAGCAGACTGTCGTAGTTGAACCAATCGCATCAAAGAATCCTCAGTGGAGGTCTCCGTTCATTTCTGGTGATCAGGACAACGGCCCTGGAAAAGGTGTTCGTGTACGCAATATCGTAAAGGATACGGAACAGGGAAGGATGGTGTATGATCCATCACATCCTGATGCCATCCAGTCAGGACCACACAAAGGTTATGTTGAATACCCTAACGTAAACATCGTGAATGAAATGGTCGACATGATTTCCGCAAACCGCGCCTATGAGGCCAACTCGAGTGTAATCCAGGGCAGCAAGGAAATGTTTGCCAGCGCTCTTGATATCGGCAGCCGCTGATTTAATTCACAAAATTTGATTTCAGGTTTATAATGGACCGGGAATTGAAAAAAAGAGGGGATAAAAAATGAATCTTAACATCGGATCACTTGAGCTCAATAGAAACAACGCGGCCCACATGGGTTCCGGCAGAATCAATGCGGATATCACTACAGGCGGAATTCAGAACGGAACTGAAGGTGCCGCAAAAACCGGTTCGTTCAGAAACTATCTTCTTGAGGCTGTTGACAAGATGAACTCGCAGCAGCTCAACGTAAGTGCTTTGCAGGAACAGATCATTACGGATCCTGACAGCGTTGATATCCATGATGTCACAACTTCAATGGCAAAGGCCCAGATGTCGCTCAACCTTGCTCAGACAGTGATCGAGCGTCTTGTCAAAGGATGGAACGACCTTTCACAGAACAGATAGTGAATAGATTTTTCGGTTTGAATTTAATTCAAATACGATAAATTTTATATGGATAACACTAGTCAAATTTGAATTTGTATGGTAAAATTTTTGCATTCACTAATAGAATTTTTATGCGGGTGGGAATGCATACATAATTCAAAAATAACTTAAATTCGTTCATGGGAGGGGATTATGAACGAATGGTTCAAGAAAACTACAGAGACCATTAAAACAAAATGGGCCAAGTGGACTGTTTTGCAGAAGGCTATAGCAGGCGGAATAATTGTCGTTATCATTGCTGCTGTTGTAGTCATGGCAAGAATGTCATCACGCCCGACTTCAGTAAGACTTTTCAGCGCTCCTGTAAATGATGAGGCTGAAAGGGATGCTATCCTTACTCGTCTTGATGAAGACAGCCGTACACATGCTTATGTTTCCTCTGACAACTACATCTATGTAGACAATGAGGCTATTGCAAAAAAATACAGAAGCCAGCTCATTGCAGAAGGCCTTGCTCCTTCTCGTATGGATTCTTTCGCTCTCTTTGACGTTACCCGCTGGTCAAGGACTCAGTTTGATGATCAGGTAAACTGGAAGCGTTCAATGGAAAGCCTTGTCAAGCAGCATCTTGAGTCGCTTGATGGAATTATGAGGGCTGAGGTTGTCCTTGCACTTCCTGAAGAGTCCCTTTTCTCTTCCAACCAGAACCCGACCACAGCAAGTGTCATCCTTTACTCAAAGGGTGGTTCAAATATTCTTGAAGACAAGAAGCAGATCCGCGGAATCCAGAACCTTATCATCCGCTCTGTTGAAGGTCTCAGGGCTGAGAACATTTCCATCGTCGATGGCGCTACAGGTCAGGAAATCAATGATTTTGAGGGAATGGCAGAAAGTGACCGCATTTCAAATATTGAAAAACAGCAACGCACGATCCTCAAGCTTGAAACTGAGTATGCAAGCCGTGTTCTTCAGGCTCTTCAGCGCACGTTCGGTGAGAAACGTGTAAAAATCGCCAACATGAAGATCGATATGAATATGTCTGAACGCCAGACAAATTCAAAGGAGTATACAGGTATTACAATCCGTCCTCGTACTCCTGGTCTTCCATATGATGACTCGGAAATTGTCGACAAGCTTGTTCTTTCTGAAGAAACAGTGAATAAGGAATTTACCGGAACTGGTTACAATCCTGAGGGCCCTGCCGGCATCGAAGGTCAGAATCCACCTGTGTATTCCGACATGTCAAACGTCATCGGAAAGTCTACTGAAGATGGTGCCAAGAGAAACTATGCCCTGAATGAGAAGGTTGTTTCTGAAAATACATCGCCTCAGATTGAGCGTGTTACTGTTTCCGTCAACATTGACGGTAGATGGGAACTTGAATACAACGAAAAGAACAGTCCTATCCTTGAGTTTGGTCATCTTCGCAGAAAGTATACGGCAATTTCTCCTGAGGAACTTGCAAATGCCCGTGAGATGGTCCAGGGGGCCGTCGGTTACGAGAAGGCACGCGGAGACAACGTTGTCGTCACAAACATCGCGTTTGACCGTTCAGAGGAACATGATGCGGAAGATCTTGCATTCATTGCCCGCCTCAACCGTAACAGAACCATCATGTTCACTCTTGTTGGTGTTGCAGTCATTCTCATTGCATTTATCGTATTCCGTATCATCAGCCGTGAAATTGAACGTCGCCGCCGTCTTGCGGAAGAAGCAAGAATCCGCGAGCAGGAAGAAGCACGCCAGAGGGCTCTTATGGAAGCCCAGCAGCAGGGTATGGAAGTCACCATGTCTGTCGAAGAACGCAAGCGTGCCGAACTTCAGGAAAATGCAGTTGCCATGGCAAAGGAACATCCGGAAGATGTCGCCATGCTTATCCGTACCTGGCTTATGGAGGAATAGCAGATGTTTCCGGTTCAGAATGGCTTCATAAAGCAGGTTAAACTTTCAGGCAGGGAAAAAGCTGCGGTTCTTCTAGGGGAACTTGGATTTACAGCTGATTCTCTGCACGAGTATTTTTCAGATTCAGAGTTGAAGAAAATCAAGAAAGGGTTCGCAGCTCTCGGCGGATCCTATAATGCAAGTCTGGAGAATTCGGTTCTTGAGGAAGCATGTGCATTTGGCATCTCAAGAAACATTCTGCCTCCAGATACCATCGTGAGGGCACAAAATAACGCTGTTGAGGCAAACGCCAGATATTTGGCGTCAGGTAGAAATGCCGGTGCAAATATCCTTTCAGGAAATGGTCTTAACTCAAAAGACCTTGCGAATGTTCTTTCAATGTGGCTTAAGGGGGAATAAGTTATGGCTGAAGAAATGGTCGATGGCAAGAAAGGAAAAAAGAAAGGCGGTGCCAAAGATTACAAGAACCTTACAGGCCGTCAGAAGGCAGCTATTTTCCTTGTTGCTGTAGGTAGCGATGTTGCTTCCGATGTCATGAAGCATCTTCGTGAAGATGAAGTAGAAACACTTACATTTGAAATTGCACGTCTCGATACGATCGATGCAGACTTTAAGGATCAGGTTCTTGAGGAATTCCAGGAACTCATGCAGGCACAGAACTTCATCACCACTGGTGGTATCGACTTTGCCCGTGAACTTCTTGAAAAATCTTTGGGTTCTCAGAAGGCTATCGACATCATCAATCGTCTTACATCAAGCCTTCAGGTTCGTCCGTTTGACTTCATCCGCCGTACAGACCCTGCTCATTTGCTCAACTTCGTTCAGCAGGAATATCCGCAGACTATTTCTCTTGTTCTTGCTTACCTTGAACCTCAGAAAGCAGCCCAGATCCTTCAGAATCTTCCTCCTGAAATCCAGCCGGAAGTTTCAAAACGTCTTGCGACAATGGACCGTACATCTCCTGAAGTTCTCCGTGAAGTTGAACGCGTTCTTGAAAAGAAACTTTCTACATTGTCTTCTGAAGACTATACGGCAGCCGGTGGTGTCGACTCCATCGTTGAAATCCTCAACCTTGTTGACCGTTCTTCTGAAAAGGCCATCATCGAAACTCTTGAAGAAGACGATCCAGAACTTGCAGAAGAAATCAAGAAGCGCATGTTCGTTTTCGAAGATATTGTTATGCTTGACGACCGTGCCATCCAGAAAGTTCTTCGTGAAGTTGATACCGCTGAACTTGCAAAGGCCCTCAAGTCTGTTGACACTGAAGTTCAGGACAAGATTTTCCAGAACATGTCTAAGCGCGCCGCAAGCATGCTTAAGGAAGATATGGAATACATGGGACCTGTCCGCTTGAAGGATGTTGAAGAAAGCCAGCAGAAGATTGTTTCTGTCATCAGGCGTCTTGAAGACAGCGGTGAAATCGTTATTGCACGTTCTTCTGACGACGAAATGGTTGTATAAGTTTTGCATGTAAGGAAAGAAATATGGCACAGAGTGTATTCAGATCAAACGAAGTTACTACTAAAGAAGAGAAAGTTGTTCTTCAGTTTACAAAAAATTTTGAACCTCCAAAAGAAGAAGTAGTGGAAGTCGTGCCTGAATATACCGGTCCTACTGCGGATGACCTCCGCCGCGAGGCTGAGGCATTCAAGGAATCCTGGGAACATGAAAAGCAGAAGATGCTTGAGAAGGCACAGGCAGAAGCAGATCAGATTGTAAAGAACGCAGAAGAAGCTGCCTTCAGTCAGGTCAAGCGCCAGTCGGATCAGGCTGCCGTCATGAAAACCCAGGCCCAGAAAGAAGCTGAGGAAATCATCAACAAGGCAAATCTTGAGGCACAGTCGATCATAGACAAGGCCAAGGTCGAGGAAAAAGAAATATTCGACAAGGCTGAAAGTGACGGCTTCAGGGCAGGTCATGAGGAAGGTTACCGTGAAGGAAATCAGGAAGCAGAACGCCTTGTTGAACGCATTCATAAAATGATTGAGGCTGTCCAGGCCAAGAGACAGGAAATTCTCGACGGAACTGAACAGCAGATTGTAAGCCTCGTAATTCTCATGGCTCACAAAGTTGTAAAAATCATGTCTGAAAATCAGAAGAGTGTAATCATGTCCAATGTTGTCCAGGCTTTGAAAAAAGTAAAAGGCAGCGGCGATGTAACTCTCCGTGTAAACATGTCTGATGTGAAGCTTACTACAGAACATATCAATGAGTTCATTCATCAGGTTGAAAACATCAAGAATATTTTTGTTGTTGAGGACAGTTCCGTAGATAAGGGCGGTTGTATCGTTGAGACTGACTTTGGTGCAATTGACGCACGCATATCAAGCCAGCTTTCTGAACTTGAGACACAGATTCTCAGCATCAGTCCAATCAAGACTGTCGGAAAATCAGAGGTAATCAATCC
>JAEDDW010000172.1 GCA_016293645.1 Treponema sp.
TTGTGATGATGTCGCTCCAGCCGTCCTTGCCTCTTGCAAGGAAACTCATCCAGACTTTTAATGCATCAAAGCGTCTTGTTGTCTGAAGGCTTTTGTCCACAAGATTCGTGTATCCGTCTTCCTCGTCTTCTTCGCGGTTAAGGTAGTCTGCGTGGATCGTGAGGGCGGCAAAGTCTGTTCCGTCCTTGATGAGGACCGCACTTGAGCTGATGTTCAAAAGAAACATCTTGTGGAAATCCACCGTGATTGAGTCACAGAGGTGGAAGTCTGAAACTGAGTTTCTATATTTTTCAGAAAGGATCACACCGCTTCCGTAGGCACCGTCTGCGTGGAGCCACATGCTGTGTTTGTCGCAAAGATCGCGGATTTTTGCCATCGGGTCTATTGAACCAAAGTCCGTTGTTCCGACTGTGGCAACAACAAGGAAAGGAATGTTTCCGGCTTTTACATCATCCTCGACAAGTCTTTCAAGGGCTTCAAAATCCATCTGCTTTTTTTCATTGACCGGAACTTTTACGACGCTTTCGTATCCCATGCCAAGGATGTGGGCGGATTTCTCCATTGAAAAGTGGCTGATGCAGCTTGTGTACATTCTGAGCCTTCTGAAATTTTCAGGCAGCCCGAATTTCTTTACGTCGTATTTTAAAACATTGTTGCAGAACCAGTCACGGGCAAGGATGATGGCCGTCTGGTTTGACTGGCTACCGCCGCTGGTGAAGACTCCGTCGGATTTTTCATCGTAGCCGTAAAGGGCGCAAAGGTGTCTTGTAACGTCGACTTCAATTTCCGTTGCCGCAGGTGCCTGGTCCCAGCTGTCCATGCTCTGGTTGTATGCGCTGATGATCTGCTCGGCGGCAAGGCTTTCCATTAGGGCAGGTGAATGAAGGTGAGGCATGTAGTCTGTGGAAGAAGGACGGAGCATGTTTGGAAGAATTTTTTCTTTTGCCATGGCAAGAACTTTATCAAAACCAAGTCCTTTTTCCGGCAGTATGGAATCCATATGAATGAGATCCTTCAGCTCTATCGGCTCAGGCCCTGTATAGGCTTTGCTGTTGCTGAATGATTCAAGGATGGCATCTGTCGTTTTTCCGATCATCGATGAGTAAAGTTCCTTGTCCGATGGTGAGTCTGTAAGAAAGAAATTGTTCATATGCATGTCCTGGTTAAAATACGTGGTTATTTGTCCCCGGATCCTTCGACAAGCTCAGGAATCCTATGGCTGGGGACGTGGGGTCTTCAATTATGTTGCAGGGTTGCTGAGCGAAGTCGAAGCACCCTGTATAGTTTTTGTAATCCGTCGGACCCTTCGACTTCGCTCAGGGATCCTTGAATTGAATCGACTTTTGGCAGTCCTTCGGATCAAGTCCGAAGGTGACACAATGGTCAGTCTATAAAAAATAACGTCATTGCAAAAGTCGCCTTTCACAATGACGTTTTAAATCGACTATTATTTGCCTGTGATTTCTGCGTTTACTTCAAGGACCACCTTTTCAAAGATGTCCAGGCCGTGGTTGAGGTCTTCGTCTGAAATGTTCAGTGCGCAAAGACAGCGCATTACGGAACCAAAGCGGCCGCCTTTTTCCATGACAAGCTTGTTGTCAAAGCAAAGATGCTGAACTTTTGCTGCGATTTCTCCGCTGAAAGAATAAGCTCCAAGGTTGTCCTTTGGACCCCGTGGATCAACAAATTCGATTCCGCACATGAGGCCTTTGCCGCGTACATCACCGATGATGCTTACCTTTTCCTTGATTGCGTTTACACGTGCACGGTACATGTCGCCTTTGCGTGCAACGTCTGCAAGGAAGTCCGGTTTTGAAACACGGTTAAGAACAACAGTTCCGGCCTTCATGGCAAGCTGGTTTCCGCGGAAAGTTCCTGCGTGGGCACCAGGTTCCCATTTGTCCAGTTCCTTGTTGTAGATGACTACGGCAAGGGGCTGTGTTCCGCCTATGGCCTTTGAAACAAGGACCACATCAGGCTCGATGTCGGCATATTCAAAAGCAAAGAGTTTTCCGGAGCGTCCCATTCCGCACTGGATCTCATCGCAGATCATTGGGATGCCAAGTTCTTTTGTTACGCGGCGGATTGTCTGAAGGAATTTTACAGGGGCCGGGATTACTCCGCCTTCGCCCTGGATTGGTTCAATGATTACAGCAGCTGGCAGTGGAATACCGCTTTCTGGATCCTTGAGGGTTTTTTCAAAGAAATTGCAGCATGCATCGATTCCGGCTTCTCCACCAAGTCCAAAAGGACAGCGGTAGGAATTAGGGAAAGGAAAGAAATGAACTTCCGGCATGAGACCGTTGATCTTTGATTTTGCTCCAAGATTGCCTGTGCAGGCCATAGCTCCATGACCCATTCCATGATATGCACCCTGGAAAGCAATGATGCTTGTTCTACCTGTTGCGGTCTTGCAAAGTTTTAATGCGGCATCGGTTGCATCGGTTCCGCTTGGAGAACAGAACTGAATCTTTGAATTCTTTCCCATTTCTCCCGGAAGCTTTGAGAGCAATGTCTCAACAAAGGCATCTTTTGTAGGTGTGGTTAAATCAAGGGTGTGAAGAGGTGCGCCGCTCGTGATGAGCTCCACCATTGCCTGATTTACTTCAGGGTCGTTGTGTCCAAGTGCAAGAGTTCCCGCTCCGCACAAAAAATCCAGATACTTGTTTCCTTCTACGTCCTCAACCCACGATCCACTGGCTTTTGCCAATGCAAATGGAAATTTGCGTGGATAGCTGCGGGCATTAGATTCTGTGGATTCCTGTCTGGTAATGAAATACTGATTGGTGCCCTT
>JAEDDW010000173.1 GCA_016293645.1 Treponema sp.
TGATGAGCAGTTTTGTCGGCAACGTGGAATCATTCTACACAGGTGTTTCCGGACTTCACGGAAGAGCCGTCAATCTCATGTCCAGGATATTTCCACCAATAGAAACCATTTCCGAAAAGACAAAGGAAAAAGCCAGATCCTCATCAACATCACGAATCGAAAAAACCATGGATCGTCTGACTGACGGACATACCCAGTACATAAAAACCGCGTTCGGCGACATGCACCAGATCGAGACATACCTTTCCTTCATGATGGTCCTTGACGGCAAGGAATCCTTTTCCGAAACCGGATACACCATGATCATAATCGAAGGCGCCATGGAAGCTGCCGTATTTGACTGGGAGAACAGGTTGTTGCTCCGTATCGTCGACGGAATCGTAAAAGCGGAAAACCAGAAACTTCCTCTTGTGGCTGTTCCTACATTGGGGAAAAAAATTCTCATAGGCGTTCCGTCAAACATGGAATTTGAAATGATTGTGACGGATTCCTCGGTAATTCCATCCCCCATGCCGGTATGGCTTGAGCATTTCAATTCAGCTGGAATTTACCTGGGCTCCACAGAACCTCAGAAACTTTACCTGAGCCGCAGCCGCGGATATAAATTCAAGATCGGAAAAGAAACACACAGCAAACCAGGAGTCCGTGAAAAAAAACTTACATACCGGGAAATGAAACCATATCTGGACCAGGCAGACCTTAAGGCGGAATCAGAGATAAAATTTGAGAAGGAGTTTGCCTTCAATACAAACCTTGAATTCTCAGGCGGAATACATTACGGCATTCCTTTGATTTACGGAACAGCCCTTGCAATCCACAATCCTTCAAAATTCAAGACAGGATTTGACATTGCCCTCGGAGCAGGACATCAATTTAAATTATACAGGCGTTTCCTACTGGACACGGAACTTCTTGCCAAGGGATCCATAATGACTTCAAGCGCCGGTGTGGATGAAAAATTCAACCTGACACCTGAACTACGAGTCAGCCTTTCAAGAATCTCATTCAGATCTTCAAGCATTTTCATCGCCGCCGCGTTTGATTTTCACATTGATGGATTCAATGACAGTGTCTTTGACCCAGGTGCAAGAAAAAGAACCTTTACACCTTCCGATGAAAAAAAATCACTGCAGGTTTACCCGTCCTTCCAGATGGGCATCAAATTCTGATTCAGACGGAACTCTCATCGCGGTAATAGACCGCCTTGTATGTTCCGCTTATGGAAAAACCCGCTTTCCTGTAGGCAGCCATGGCATTGAGATTTTCCTGCCTGACAAGCAATGTGGCCTTTCGTCCGACTTTCTGTGCAAGAAGCGCCACCGTATTCACAAGGGAACTGGCATAACCCTTGCATCTGTGGGATTCAGCCGTGAAGACTCCGGATATCTGGATGATCTTACTTGAATACAGATTGATGTTTGCCTTTGCGAAAATTTCTGTTTCCGTTCCGGCGCCATAAACAAGATTGTTTTTCAATGCCTTTGCAAGATTCATCCTTTCAAGAGGAAGATTTATCTCCTTCCATGCAGGCAGAATTTCCTCAGTTATGAACCGGATCTGCAAAGGCATCAAGGCTTCCTCATCTCCACTGCCGCACAGGAATACCCTCACCTGGGGTTTGATGTAGATCCTGCCCATGTATTCCATGAGGAACATGTTGCGTTCATCTATCTGTTCAGCCCTTGAATCAAGAATCTTCTGCAGATTGAGAACGGTACTTTCCTCTCCATGAACGCATAATACTTTTCTATCCTTGAGGAAATCAACGATGGCCGTCTGTATTTCCTGCGTCCATCTGGGAGCACAGCAGACAAAGTTTTTTCCCTTTGAATATGAAAAAACAGCTTTTGTTGTATTTCCAACAAGAGCATATACGCTTTCATCTTCTGAAAGAATTTTCTCATAAAGTGTAACATTGAATTTTTCATAGGGCAGCACGAATTTCTCAAGCTGACTGAAGAGTTCCGGCTGCCTTGATGCTTGGACAAGGGTCAAGGCCATTCTTTATTTTCTTTCCCTGACAAGTACGTTTGAATATCCGTTTTCAGCAAGTTTTTTCATGACGTCCGCAACATCAGAACCATCTACCTTTATCACGGCGACCCTTGCTTTCCCATCTGATTTCTGTATTGCGACATTCTTTATTTTTTTCCCTGCAACTTTCTTTGCAAAATCCTTCGCATTCTTTTCATCAGAGAATGAAGCAAGCTGAACATCATACAGCACGCCTTTCTTCACCTGTATTTTCTTTGCTGATGAAGAAGACGTCTGAGTACCTTTTGATTTTTCAAGCGGAATTTTCTGGGCTTTCTTTGCCGACACCGCACTCTGCTTTGTGTTCGCTCCCATCTTGACGATATGGATCTTAACCTTGGCGGTTCCGGTCTTGATCATCCCAAGTTTTGATGCGGCACCTTTTGAAAGATCCGCCTCACGGCCTGCAACAAAAGGGCCTCTGTCATTTACACGTACATCGACGCTTTTACCGTTGGCAAGATTTGTAACACGGATCACAGTGTTGAAAGGAAGTGTCTTGTGGGCACATGTCATGGCATACATATTGAAAATTTCGCCATTGGCTGTCTTGCGGCCATGAAATTTTTCCGCGTAGTAGGATACGACAGCCTGGGCCTTGTAAAGCTCCAGTGAGTGGACCTTTGCCGAAAACAAAAAAAATACCGGCAGCAGCAACATGATAAACTTCTTCATATTGTCATTGTCGGTATTTTTGCAGTCAAGATTGAATACTACTTTGCAGCTCCGCCTGAAACACTAAGCA
>JAEDDW010000174.1 GCA_016293645.1 Treponema sp.
CTGAAGTCACTAGACAGCAAGGCTTTCGCCCATTATCTGCGGCCAAAAGCCTCAAGATTTGCAAGTCCGCGCTTGAACTGCGGAATTCTTGCGCAAGCAGTTGTATTAAGTGGACTTGTTTCGCCACGGGCAAGGAAATGATAAGCAACACCGGCTATCATCGCTCCGTTATCACCACAGAGCTTCAATGGCGGGAATATGCAGTTGAGCTCCTTATGCTCGGCAAGCATTGAACGCAACCGGGAGTTGGCTGCTACACCACCACCGGCGACAACCGTTGTAAGTCCGGTATCTTCAACGGCACGCATCAACCGAGAAACCAGAGTCCGGCAGGCCGTCTCCTGGAAAGATGCGGCGATGTTCTCCACAGTTTTTTCATATCCTGGATTCAAAAATGCATCAGCCTGATGAATTACAGCAGTCTTGAGTCCGCTGAAGGATACATCATATCGGTGCTCTCCCTTGTCGATCTTAGGAGTTGGAAAGCTGAATGCTTTTGGATCACCGCTCTGCGCAAGGCGGTCAATGATCACACCTCCAGGATATCCAAGGTCATAGAATTTCGAAACCTTGTCAAAAGCCTCTCCCACACTGTCATCGATTGTAGTTCCAAGGATTTCAAGGTCGTCAAATCCATTTACTCTGGCAATGATGCTGTGTCCGCCGGAAACAAGAAGACCAAGATATGGATACTGAATATCATTTTCAAGATGTGCGGCGTACATATGTCCAAGCATGTGATTTACCGCATAAAATGGCTTGTTCAGTGACCAGGCTAGTGTCTTGCCGAATGTAAGGCCGACAAGAAGAGACCCCATGAGGCCAGGCCTGTTTGTGGCGGCGATGGCATCAACATCCTCAAGTTTAAGCCCGGCTTCTTCCACCGCCTGACGAACAACAGGCAGAATCCATTCGGCATGTTTTCGGCTGGCAATTTCCGGAACAACACCTTTGTAAATTTCATGGAAAGGAATCTGGGTTGCAACAACATTGCTTAAGATTTTCTTTCCGTCTTCAACAATCGCACAGGCTGTTTCGTCACAGCTTGATTCAATTCCTAATACTTTCATATATCCTCAAAAAAAATAATATGACAGACTTCGACTCCGCTAAGTCAGCCTATAGTCCAAGGATCCCTGAGCTTGTCGAAGGGTCCTGCACTTCGACTGTGCGCAGCAACCGCAGAGCATAGTAACAAACCTGCTATAACAGCTGTGAAGGAAAGACGATCTGATATCCTTTTGCCTTTAGTTCCGGATACAGTTCTGACAGAAGCTGAGGAAGAATCTTTGCGGATTTATCCACGTGCCCGATCATGATTACCTTTCCTTTTTTATTTGCTATGTCTATTCCGCGCATGATCTGCTTGAGCATTTCACCACGGTCAATGACGTCATCTATGAAAACCTCGCGCTCAAGAATTTTCATGTCACGCTCAAGGGCTGCAAACGGTGCCATCGTGTCCTTTGAAGTCCTCGAATCAACGAAGTAGACATTGTTGTCATGGGCGGCATCAAGAACAGCTCCCATCATGTTCAGATCGCAGGTAATAAGTGAACCTTCATGATTGTTGAATCCCTTGACGGCTGGACCAAGTTCAGCAAGATTCTGGGAAACTGTCGCATAGACCTCACTCATGCCCATGTCTGGAAGAATCGCACCTGGACCTGGATTCATCTTAAGGTTCTGGGCCTGCATAGGCTGATGAAGCATAAGTTCCTTTCTGTCCGAAACTACAATACGAGCACATTCCTTTGTGGCAGGAAGGCGCGGTAGGACGGCAATGGCAACAGGAAATGGCAGCGTCGTATATTTTCTGATGTGGCTGGTGCTCTGTCCGCCGTCATCAATTATAAAACAAAGCCTGGCCCGATTTGAACTTTCAGGAATGTTGAATTTTACAGCAGCTTTCTTAGGTTCAACCTTTTGCTCTGTCTTTGTCTGAGTTTTTTCTTCTTTTTTTACTTCAGGCTTCTGGGCTTTCTTTTGTTCCGGTCTGGTCTGCGATTTTGTTTCCTTTTCAGATGTTTTTTCACTTTCAGCTTTTGGCTCTTTCTTCGGTTCCGTCTTTACCTTTGTAGAATTCTTTTTTTCAGGCTGAACTTTCGGCTCATCCTTCTTCACGGTACTTTTTTTATTTTCCGGAGACTTCTGTTCCTTTCTTTTTTCTGCCTTTTCTTTTACAATTTTCGGGGTTTCCGTCTGTCTTTCAACAACGTTCTGGCTTTTCTGCTCGGATTTCTTTGTTTCTGGACCCGATATCATGAAAGTAACAACCAGAACAAGGGCACAGATGAAAATCATCACCGCCGCAAGTGCCATTACTTTTTTATTGTCAAGCTTGACCTTTGGCTTGCGTTTTTTTGGAGAACGTTTTTTTGTCTGCACGGATTTTCTCGTTGCCATTGTGACGAATATTCTAGAACAAAATCGCATAAACTTCAAAGGCTGTCTGCGTAGAATTGCCACGCAATTCTTGTGGCGAAAGTTATATGGCGGAAGGCACCTACCAGATCAATCGCTTTCGCCAAGGATCCCTGAGTGTAGTCGAAGGGTCCGATTCCCTAATACTCATACGCAGGTTACTTCGACTGCGCTCAGCAATCCTGCGCTGCGACAACTCAGCAATCCTGAGCTGCGATGCTCAGCAATACTGTGGCGTGGTAGCTCAGCAATACTGCGCAATCGCTTTCGCCAAGGATCCCTGAGTGTAGTCGAAGGGTCGATTCCCTAATACTCATACGCAGGTTACTTCGACTGCGCTCAGCAATCCTGCGC
>JAEDDW010000051.1 GCA_016293645.1 Treponema sp.
GAAGCTGCGCTGCCATTTCAGGGGTCCTGGGCGAAAACGATTGTTTTCATAGATGCCGAGGGTCACGTAATTTTCGCCCCAAGAATTGCAGGGGCAATTCTTGAAAGGTGTCTTAGGATTATGGCCCCTTCGACTACGCTCAGGGGGCCTGGTGTTTTTTCTAATCAGCAAGGCAGGCATCCAGTTCTGCGCTGATCTTTGCCTTGTCAAGGTTCTGGCCGATAACGCAGAGCTTGATCATTCTGTCACCCACAGTCTCGTCCCATTCTTCCTTGATCTTTGGATTTGCTTCAAGGATTTCCTTCTGTTCCTTTGCAGGACATGCGGCAACCCACTGTCCGCTGTAGCCTGCGGAAATCTGGCGTCCTGAAGTCTCAAATACCCAGGCCATTTCAGGTTCATCGCTGAACCACATCAAGCCCTTGCAGCGGATGATGTTGCGTGGCCACTTGTTTGCATATTCGTCCAGCTTCTGGCGGTCAAAGGCTTTGCGGCGGTAGTAGATGAATGTACCGATTCCGTATTCGTCTTCGCTTTCACCTTCGTGCTTGTGCTCGTGGTGGTGGTGATGGTGACAGTGTTCATCGCAGTGATGTCCTTCTTCTCCGTGAGCAGGATTGTGCTCGTGGTCGTCATCGTGGTGGTGTTCGTGGTCATGATCGTGATGGTGTTCATGCTCGTCGTGGTCATGATCATCCTCTACCTCGTCTTCTTCAAGGTGCTTGCACCATCCGGCGCTTGCATAGACCGAATCAAATTCAAAGGAACCTGTTCCCATGATCTTTGAGACTTCAACCTTGCCGTGGTCTGTTTCGATGATGTTTACTCCAGGGTGGAGGACTTCGATTACCTTGCGAACTTTCTTGAACTGGTCTTCCGTTACAAGATCCTTCTTGTTGATGATAAGTGTCGAACAGAATTCAATCTGCTGAACAAGGAGGCTTTCGATGTCTTCTTCTCCCATTGCTTCCTTTGCGAGAAGTTTGTCACCGCCTGCAAATTCATCGACAAGACGTGCGGCATCAACAACGCCGACAACGTTGTCAAGCTTTCCGTTTTTGATGAGTTCAAGTTCCTGGGCGATTGGCATTGGTTCACATACGCCGGAAGCTTCGATCATGATGTAGTCGAATTTTCCGCTCTTGATGAGATTTTCGATGTTCTTGACCATATCGCTCTTGAGGGTGCAGCAGAGGCATCCGTTTGTCATAGGAACGATGCTTGTTGTGTCTGTGATCTTTGCTCCATCAGCAATGAGTTTTGCATCAACGTTTACTTCGCCAATGTCATTGACGATGACTGCAACTTTATATCCTTCCTGATTGGAAAGAACCTGGTTCATGAGAGTTGTTTTTCCTGCTCCGAGATATCCGCAGAGCAATGTGATAGGTGTAGGTTTCTTTGCCATGATGATCCCCTAAAAAAATCTTTATGTTTATAGAAGATACTAAATTTTCCTTAAAATTGCAAAACAGCCGGAACAAAGACAAGTCCGCCGTGAATAGTTCCGCCTGTCTTATGAATACTATTCATTACAAAAGCAGATTGGAGATTTTTAAATTTTTTGTTGAAAATTGGAGTAAAATGGCCGACAATATAAAGGGTTACTATTGAGGGAGCTTCTGAAAAAAAATCCAGAGGCCATCCTTTATAGAACTACTGAAAATTAGGAGATTTATCTGCCATGGAAAAGAAAGAAAAAAACGGCAAGCTTGTAATTAAACTTTTACTTACCATCGCTGTTGCTTTTATCGTACTTAATGCAATTCAGCTTTTGGTAATTTCAAATTATACAAAAAACGAAATGAGGAAGACAGCTGAAAATTCTTACTCAGTAATGACTGAACTTTTCAGTAAAGAAATTACGGCAAAAATCGACGAATATAATTCTGAACTTGCAACTTATACAAAGAATCAGGTCAACAGGACAAAGGACCCTGCTCAGATTGTTGCATGGCTTCAGAACAATGCAGACATTCGTCCTTCAGATTTTGACTATGTTGCATTCGTAGATAAAAACGGTAACTTCGATTCGGACATTATGACGCATACAAATGTTAAGGACCGCGACTACTATCAGGCAATCATGGTTCAGAAGAAGGACTTCTATGTGGACAATCCTGTTGCATCAAAGACAACAGGAAAGTCAGTTCTCCATGTTTGCCGTCCGGTTGATGTAGACGGAGACAGAATCGGTTTCTTCTGTGCCGTTATCCTTATCGAACACTTGAGCCACATTGTTGACGATGTTCATATTGGAAAGACAGGTGTCGGTACACTTTATTCATCTGATCATAACCCAATTGCTACATCTGGAAACATGGACAGCATTCAGCTTGCACGCAATGACAAAGTTAATTCAGCAAGAATTGATTCCCTCATTGATTCTTTTGGCGGCAAGACAACAGTATTCTATGAAAAACTTCCTGAGGAAATGATGCTCGTATATTCACCTGTTGAACACACAAAGTGGTACATGACTTTTGCAATGAACAGTGAAGAGGTTTTTGCAACATCAAATGCAACTTCAAAACTCATCGTCACATTCAGCATCATTTCGGCAGCTGTTCTTCTTGTCATCATCGGCCTGCTCATCAACAGCGTAATGCGTCCGCTTACAATTGTTGAGAAGGCAATCAATGAAATTGCAACAGGTAATGCAGACCTTACCAGAAGAATTGAACTCAAGGGCAAGAACAACAATGAAATCGGTCGTGTTGTTGAGGGCTTCAATAAGTTCTCTGAAAAGCTCCAGGGTATTGTTTCAACAATGAAGAACTCCAAGAATGAACTTGACCGTTCGGGCAGCGACCTTAGAGCTTCTACAGAAGATACTTCTGCATCGATTACTCAGATCATCGCCAATATTGAAAGCATGGGCAACAGCATCAATGCACAGTCTGACAGCGTACACCAGACAGCAGGTGCGGTTAACGAGATCGCTTCTAACATTGAATCTCTCAACCGCATGATTGAAGGTCAGAGCGCAAGTGTTACTCAGGCTGCAAGTGCTGTAGAGGAAATGATCGGAAACATCAACAGTGTAAACAATTCTGTTTCAAGAATGGCTACATCGTTCCGTGAACTTGAAAACAAGGCTACGGAAGGTGTTCAGAAACAGGAAGACGTCAACTCAAAGATCCTTACAATCGCAAGTGAATCTGAAGCTCTTCAGGAAGCAAACTCTGTCATTTCTTCAATTGCAGAACAGACAAACCTTCTCGCCATGAATGCCGCAATCGAAGCCGCACACGCCGGTGAAGCAGGTAAGGGATTCTCTGTTGTTGCCGATGAAATCCGTAAGCTTTCAGAGACATCTTCTGAACAGACAAAGACAATCGGTGACCAGCTGCAGAAGATTGCTGCAAATATCGAAGACATCGTTAATGTTTCTAAGGATGCTGCAGAAACATTCGCTCTCGTTTCAAGCGGAATGAATGATACAAGCAACCTTGTTCAGGAAATCAAGAATGCAATGGACGAACAGGCAGAAGGATCAAAGCAGATTTCTGAAGCTCTCGGACACATGAATGACAGTTCCGCACAGGTTAAGAATGCATCTGAAGAAATGTCTGAAGGTAACAAGGCTATTCTTGAAGAAATCAGAAATCTCCAGGATGCTACAACAAGCATGAAGAGCGGAATGGATGAAATGACGACAGGTGCAACAAAGATCAATGAAACAGGAGCTGCTCTCTCCGGCATTTCACAGCAGATGGCAGATGCCATTGTTGAAATCGGTGCCCAGGTAGATCAATTCAAAGTATAATTCGCTGGTGCGAATTATACTTTGAGCACCAACGATTCGCCCGCAAGTCCGCGGGCGTTTTTTATTTGTCTTCCAGTTTTCTTCTAAGGACTGCAAAGCAGACAGCATGGACGCTGAGGGTTATGGCCCATGAAATCGGATATGAAAGATAGACAGTCGTAGTCGTATGGAACCGTTCCATCTGGAAGACAGTCGCAAGCCACAGAAGTCGCAGGAGACATGAGCCGACCAGGGAAACCACCATCGGGAGCACGGAGTAGCCTATGCCGCGCAGTGCCCCTACAAGAACGTCCATTATTCCGCAAAGAAAATATGTGGATAGAATGACCGACAGACGGTTCATTCCGGCTACGATGACCTGGGAATTTGATGAAAATATGCCAAGGATCCTGTAGCCTGAAAACAAAAGTCCATGGCCGCATATGAGACCAGCGGCAACAACGCAGAGAAGGGACATGGCAAGGACTCTGTTTATTCTTGCGAACTTTTTTGCACCATAACATTGGCTTGTGAAAGTGATTGATGCCTGGTAAAAGGAATTCATCGCAAAATAGACAATGCCCTCGATGTTCTGTGCGGCGGCACTGCCAGCCATTACTACTGAACCAAATGAATTTACCGATGACTGGATGACTGTGTTTGAGAGGGCGAAAACAACTCCCTGGAATCCGGCTGGCAGTCCAATCTTCAGTATCTGAATGAATTTTATCTTGTTGATCCTTATCTTCCTGAAATTCAGTTTTATGGCACTGTCTTCTTTAGTGAGGCACCAGAGGACCAGTACGCATGAAAGGGCCTGCGACAGGATTGTAGCGAGGGCTACTCCGGCAACAGACATTTTGAGCACAATGACAAAGAAAAGATTCAGAATGACGTTTATGATTCCGGCGAGAAGAAGAAAGTACAAAGGACGTTTTGTGTCACCTACGGCTCTGAGAACCGCACTGCCAAAATTGTAAAGCATCATGCTTGTGATGCCTGCAAAAAGAATGCGGAGGTAAAGGACAGCCTGTGGAAGAACATCTTCCGGCGTGAGCATTATACGCAGGAAAAAAGGAGCTCCTATGATTCCGATCAAGGTGAGTATGATTCCGCTGATGAAGCCAAGGGCTATTGATGTGTGCACGGCTATGCTTGTGTTCTCATCCTGCTTGCCGCCAAAATATCTTGCGACTATGACATTGGCACCTATGGAAAGTCCAATGAAAAGGTTTGTCACAAGATTTATCAGTGCAGAATTGGAACCGACAGCGGCGAGTGCAGTATCTCCGACAAATTTTCCGACAACAACAATGTCCGCGGCATTGAACAGAATCTGCAGTACACTTGAGAACATGAGTGGAATGGAGAACATAAGGATCTTTGTCAAAACAGGTCCTTCTGTCATATCCATGGTATAAGCTTTTACCTTTGTTTTTTCTGGCATTTTATTTTTGCTTCATTGTATAAACACCATCCCAGACAGGTGGTATTCCTTTCTTGATGAATGTTGAACAGCGTTTCATGAATACTTCCGAAGATCCGTCCAAAGGATAGCAGTCCCTGGCCTTCTTGAAATATGCATATGCAGTCTTGAGATCTTCTACGCTTTTCTGGAATTCAGGTGTATTGCACCCATTCAGGTAGAATTTCATACCTTCATTGAAAAGTGCTGCGGCTTCTATCTGGTCTGCACCAAGCTCTGATTTGAGGCCAAGGATGTTGTGGATTTGAACCGGCTTGTTGACGTTTACAACCCGCACATAATCAAGCTTTCTTGAAATGATTTCACCTTTATGGATTCCTGAATCAGCCTCTTTCCATGTTGAATCCGAACAGATGATCCATGAGTTGTATGCTTTGTTTGTACCTTCCAGACGAGAAGCAAGGTTTACATTGTTGCCCATGACTGTGTAGTTGAGCT
Organism: Treponema sp.; assembly: GCA_016293645.1. Classification (GTDB taxonomy): domain Bacteria; phylum Spirochaetota; class Spirochaetia; order Treponematales; family Treponemataceae; genus Treponema_D. The sequence goes on from JAEDDW010000051.1 coordinate 5,673, forward strand.
TCTGGTTTGTTCCCATGTTGCCTACAACCATGCGGCCCGTATTGATTCCGATACGAGAGTGGAGATAGAAAGGTTCTCCAGTTTCCGCGATGACCGGCAGTTTTGTCTTGTTTTCCTCATTGAACTGCTGTTCTGCCTGTCTCATTTTTATTGCCGCGATGCACGAATGATATGCGTGTTCGCTGTCATTGACAGGAGCCCCAAAGAACGAAACGATTTCATCACCTACGTATTTATCGATGGTTCCGTTGCAGCTCATTATGGCATCACTCAGCGCTCCAAGGTAATCATTGAGGATGGAAACCAGTCTGACGGCTCCGTTGCTTTCTCCTTCCTCGTTGTTGATGATCTCTGTGAAACTTGAGAAGGTCTTTACGTCGGAGAACAGTGCCGTTATGTTCTTGTTTTCACCACCGAGTTTTGCAGACTCCGGATTTCTGATGATCTCATTTACGATGGCCGGTGCAACGTAAGCTCCGAATGTTGACTGCAGGAATTTTTTGTCGGCGTTTACTGCCCTGAAGTTGATCGTAAGCTGAAAGAAATATACTGTGAGACAAAGCAGGAATGGTACTACAGCCGGAACATAAATCCTGAACATGATCATGAGGCAGGCAAAGGCCGCAAGCGGAATGATTATATAGATGAGTCCGAAGAGGTTTTTTCTTCCAGGTGTCATCCTGAAGGTCAAAAGCAGAATCAGAAGAATCAGTACGGAACAGACTGCGACGCCCCAGACGGAATCAACTTCCGTGATGAATTTCTGCTGGAGGATTGTGTTTGCGACATTGGCGTGGGTTCCAAGATTTGCGTAACGCTTGATGAAAGGTGTGACACCAAGATCTGTACTGGATGTTGCGCAGTTACCGATGAGACAGAAAGAATCCTTGAGCTCTGATCGTAGAAGTTCTTCATCCTTGAGAAAGTTGTTTACGCTGGTGACAAGTTCTTCTATTTCCGGAACTGACTGTGAATTCCGGATGGTTGTAAGTGAATCTGTGAATTCCTTTAGATTATGGAAGAAATCTTTTCTTGCAAAGAAATATACGCTGTAGTCGGAATTGCTGAGACCGCCTTTTATTGGAGTTCCGTCTTCTGAAAATCCCCTGCACTTAAGGAGAATCCGGCTCTTGTTCTTTACAAGGGTTTTGTATTCGTCCGTGAAATAAGCCGCGTTGAGAAGGTAGTCCGCATCTTCTTCTGCAAGGGTGCTCAAATCCGCCTCCTGAATTTTTAACAGATTGTCCAGTATGAGTTTTTCCGCAAGATCAAGGTTGTAGAGCATATAAACCGGGACATGTCTGAAACTGTTGTAGTAATTGGAATGAATCCAGTTGATGAGCATGCGGCCATGTTTGTCCAGAGGAATCTTTATGTCCTGCCTTTCATCGCTTTCCGGAATTTTTGCGTCGTGAAGGATCAATGACCTTTCTTTTCTTTCAAAGGACTTGATGTCAAGAATCTTTATGAGAGGTGCGAATGCAAGCTGGGCTGCGTATTTTCCGTCATAGTAGTTGAGCAGTTCGACACGTCTACGGATTCCGTCCCTGTCAACGACAACATTGGTGAAACCAACTCCGGAACCTCGGGAAACAAATCTGTGCATGGCAGGTGTAAAGCTGCGTTCAATGGTCTCGTCTTCTTCTCTTGTGCTGTAGAGGTTTCCGGCCTGGATGAGATTCAGTGGATCGTCTACATTGTCCAGAAGGAATCTGTTGCGGGTGTAAAGAAGTTCTTCCGGATCTCTTTTGATTGCAAGGTTTCGGAAATTCACTGTCAGTGATGTATCTCCAAAAAACTGTATGCACCGTGCAAAATAATCATCGTAATCCATCGAAAAGTCAGATGTAATGTCACGCTGCATTTCATAGAGAATTCCATCTATCTGGTTTGAAACCAGCTGGGCAGATTTCTGCTGGGCATTGTATTTTGTTGTCTCTCCATTTTCAATTGAGGCAGCGAACTGTGAGACGCTCTGGGAAATCTGCTGTTCACCGTTTGCAAAAGTTTCATTTACTGTAGCTTCCAGGTTGTCATTTACACCTTTTGAAGACGGTGAAAGATATTCAATATCGAAAACAGTATTGTTTGCGCCGAATTCCTTCATGCGGATCAGGACATTTCCCATGATGTCACGGGTCCACGGCCAGGCACCGATTCTGCCCAATGATTCGTCGTCTATATCCAGAAGAACGATTTTCTCGTTTGTCTCGATTTCTTCCGACAGGCCAAGAATAAAATCGTAGAGACGATAATCCAGTTTCTGGAACATGTTGAAATGTGAAAAAAATATTGCCGTGGTCGTCAGCACTACAAGTGCGATGAATCCAGGAAGATTGGAAATTCTATTTTTTTTGCGCTGTTGTTTTCTTTTGCTTTTCATGACACAAATTATATCATATGGTATAATTTTGTGACAGTTTACGGGGATGAAGAAAAAATGAATTTAAAAACATGTTTGTTCAAGATGGCAATGGTTATGCTTGCCTTCGTTTCAGTTTCATGTGCAAAGAAGAACACGGATACTGCTGTCGTGTATTCAGACGATGTGATAAAGATAAATCCTTCTGACGTATCAATTGAAAGGAACCATTCAGTAAAATGGTCAGACGATGAAGGCATTGTTCTTGTGGTTTTCGGATACGGATTCAATGATTCGGAATTCCTCGCGGAAGCAAAAAGAGTCATTTCTTCTGCCTATGGTCTTTCTGAAAACGGAGGCCTTGTAAGGTGTGTCGTTTTTCCTGATGACCTCCATAACCGCATTTCAAATTTCAGGCAGATCGTCGACGAGAACAATGTGCGCGGCATAATCGTTTTTGGTGCTCCGGAGGGATGTCATCTTACCTTTGCCAAAATTCGCGAAGACAGAAACAACAATCCTCTTTTCAGCATTTTTTCATTTTTTCCGCAGGACGATGTTCTTGGACAGGAAGGCACATGTAGTTTTGTGCTTGATCATGAGTCTGCCGGTGGTGTGAATCTTGAGGAGCAGGGGCAGGTGATGGATGAAGACATCTTCAATATTCTCGTTTCTGCAATCAGATATGCAGCCCTTCTTCCGTCGGAACTTCCTGTCGATGGAGAACTTCACTCCCATGTGCAGTCAATCGTAGGTCATAGAAAAGTCCACCGCTATGTGGATGGTGAAACCGGAATCCAGGTACGAAATCATTTTGTAATTGAATCTTCGGAGTGAAATTTGAATACATTTGTTCAGAATGCAACGCGTCTCCTTGGAAAAACAGGAGATATAGAAAATCTCGCAGATCTTGAAAAGGCAGTCATTCTCGTTATTTCAGATTCCCATGGTTCCTATTACAGTCTCAAGACGGCAATCGAACAGTTTGGTTCCGGTTGTGACGCCATGATTTTCTGCGGAGATGGAATCAATGACATCGCAAGGCTTTCTGCGGAATGTGCCGAAGATCCAAAGCTGGCAGAAATGGTTCCGGCTGTAATCGGAATAGTTGAAGGAAACAACGATCCTGACAGATATCCTCTGACCGTGGCGCTTGATTCCGGTGCCGCATTGATGGAAGTTGAAGTTCCGTTGAACAACACGATTGATGTTGCAGGCCACAGAATTCTTTTTACCCACGGACACAGATATTCACTTTATGATGGATTCGGGGATCTGCGGAATCTTGCATCGACCTTTGACTGCAGTGCGGTGTTCTATGGACACACTCATGTCGGTGGCTGTGCCCTTACCTGCGGAAATATTTTTGCCTTGAATCCAGGAAGCTGTGCAAGACCACGCATGGGGCAGCCTCCCTGTTTTTCAGTTGTGACGATAGAAAAAGAAAAGAATTGTTACGACAGTGTGTTCTATCAGGTTGTACCGGGAAAATGTGTTCCGTATATTCCGGACTCATTGGTCTAAGGATTTCTTTGAAATGATGAATTTATGCGTTGACGTTTACTACAGCTCCGGCTTCAGGCATGAGACCTGCAAATCCGTAAGTTGAAGGCTGGGCTGTGTTTGTCACCGCTGTCTTGATCTGCTGCTGGTATTCCTTGATGAGTGCGTCTTTCTGTTCCTCTGACATTCCTGAAAGTTCTTCATCTGAATGTGAAGCTGTCTTCTGCTTCATTGAAACAAGCTGGTTGATGAGTGTGTTGAGGATTCTTACCTTGCTGAGGGGAACTCCATTCTGACCGTTCTTTACGGCTGTTCCGTGTACGTAGTCAAGCTGGGAATAGATTACAGCACTTGGCTTTACAGGAACAAAAAGCTGTCCTGAAGACGAAGAGAAAACATTGTTGTACGATGCTGCGTTAAGATTTATTCCGTTTGAATACATGATCCTACCCTCACTTTCATTATCGGAAAGTGAAGGCTCAAGTTTAGCAAAAACGGTTTTTATCTTTTCATCAATAGAACTGTTTTGTCCACTCTGTGATTCTTTCTTCCAGTGAGGCGTTGTTTTTTGCGCCGTTGGTGTTTGTCATATCCTCAAGATATGGAAGGATTACGTTTTCCTTAAGGCTTTCCCATCGATAAGGAAGAATGTTAGGCAACGTGAAGTATTCCTCAGGAGGCATGTTTCCCAGAAGCTGGCGGTAAAAGGCAGGATAATACTTTTCATTTACATTGCGGATCGAAGAAAATCCGCCGGCAATACCAAAGTTCACGCTGTCTAGTTTCATGTTTTCGGTGCGCTCGATGAGTTTCTGTTGTGTCTCTTCCTTCAGAAACCATCTCATGAATTCCTTTGCCTGTGCAGAATTCTCCGATGCCTTGTAAAGGCCCATGGTCAGGATGTTGTCTTCCACAGGAATCATGTCATTCTGAACGAACCAGCGGAATGAAATGCTTGAGGACTGGGCATCCGTAAGTGTGAAAAGCTTGTCGCTTGTCGTGTAGGCAAAGAGGCATCTGTCAGATGTGACCTGTCGATATGTAGGCATGTAAAGATAGCGGAACTGAAAGTTCTGTTCCGTAGTGGTGTCCGAATTTGTTGTTGAGGTCCAGTATTTGATCATGTCGATGGACGACGACAGCCTGCTGGAATCCCAGAGGAAGCTTGTGCCTTTTTCCTGATATGCAGTTCCGTATAGCTTTGTGACAGTGTAAAGAAATTCCTTGTCCCACGAAGGACCAAAACCCATCGTTGTGAATACATCCTTGCTGTTTTTCTGGTTGTATGAGGAAGCTGTGTTGCGGATCTGCTCGATGCCAAGATAGCGTTCGTTACCAAGGAGTGATTCATTTTTGCGTGAGAACATGATGGCGCTGAGGTTGAAGCTGACCGGAATGAGGTACTGCTTGTTGTTGATGCATCCGTATTCAAGTATCTTGGAATAGAACTGGGATTTTGGAACGCTCTTTTCCGAAAAAAGACTCTCAGTGGAAGAAAAATATTTTTTTGTCAGTGAGTTCTTGAGCCATGGTCCGATTATGATGTCAGGAGTGATCTCGTCTTTTGATGGTGGAAGGGAGCGGGCAGGTTCTTTCTTGTAGACTACCACTGCCTTTGTTTTGTCGTGGGTCGCGTTGAAGAGTTCCACGTAGGAAACAATTTCCGTGTTGTTTGTCCATATGATTACAGTCTTGTCCTTTGATTTTGCACATGACATGAATACAAGCGGAACCAAAAAACAGGCAAGTTTTACAATAAGATTCATGGAAATATTCTAGCAGAAAAAACGATTAAAAAAAAAGGGGCCGCCCCACAAGTAAATTTCAGGGTGGCTGAGCGTGTCGAAGTCCCCGGTGTTGTGGTATGAATTCGACACAGCTCAGTTTTTTTTAGTTCTTTCCCATTTCTTCTGCAACCTTGTAGATTGCGTTGTAAACAACTTCGATGTTTTCTTCGTCAAGGCTAGAGAAAGCAACGCGGAGTGTCTGTGGGTCGATCTGGATTGTTCCGATTCCGTGTTCATGAAGAAGTTTTACGCGGAGTTCTTCTGCATTGATGTTCTTTGTATCGAATGACATGAAGTAACCTGAGTTGAATGGAAGCGGCTCAATGTAGTCGCTCTTGTGTTCGTTAACGAATTTGCGGACGATTGCATAGCGGCGTTCAAGAATCTTGCGGAATTCCTTCTTTTCGGCTTCGATGTTGCCTGCCTTGTATCCCTTGAGGATGAGTGACTGGCTTGGTGTTGAAGCACATGAAACTGAAGAACGGATTGCAGCCATAAGCTTTTTAACGAGGGCATCGTACTGAGCTTCTGTCATTCCCTTACAACCGAATGTAATGAATCCTGTGCGGAATCCCCATGCAAAGTCTTCCTTTGTGGGACCATCGATTTTAGCTGCAAGAACATTCTCGTGAAGGTCGCACAGGTGTGCAAAGAGTGACTGTGGTTCAATGTCATCTTCGTAGTTGAGACCAAAGTAAGCATCATCGCACCATACCATTACCTTTGTTCCCTTTTCTGCAAGTTCTTTGCACATGGCAACCAGCTGCTTTGCTTCGTCCTTTGTTGGAGAATATCCTGAAGGGTTCTGAGGGAAGTTGAGTATAACGCGGACGCTGCCTGTCTTTGCCTGTTCGTTGAGGGTTTCCTTGAGGCCTTCGATGTTGAATTTTCCGTCCTTGAAAACCTTGAACTGAACGAAGTCTGCGTTGCGTCTTGCATTTGCAATGAGAACATAATTGTCCCATGAAGGATCTGCTGCAACGAGTGCGTGCTTTTCATCAAGGAAGAGGTCTGCAAGATATGAGATTCCGGCTGTAAGTCCTGGAACTACAACTGGAAGTGAAAATGACTTGTCCTTGAGTGAAGGATTTTTTCTGATTAATTCTTCTTTCCATACTGCGCGGAGATCTGGATTACCAGCTGTAGGTGCATATCCTACGAGTTCACCTGAAGTGAGTTCGCCGCTGATGTACTTTCTAATTGAAGGGAGTACAAGTGGTTTACCGTCTACTACTGTTGTTCCAATAGTTCCGTTTGCTGTATGACCGAGTTTTTTGGCTTCACCGCTCTGGGCAATGATTCCCTTAGGGAAGTAAAGTCTAACACCTACATCAGAAAGCAACTCGCCGGCTGTAGTTCCTTTGAGTGCGTCGTTTAATTCTTGAGCCAATGGATTAATCATAATGGCAATAGAATAATGGATTTATGCAGGATTGTAAATAAAAGTGCATAAATATGCAGTCCAAGGGTATTGG
>JAEDDW010000175.1 GCA_016293645.1 Treponema sp.
GCCGCAACATTCACATACAGAATCGACGTAAAGGCTCCTACAGTTGCTCCTGACTGGACGGGACCTGCCGATGCAGGAAAGTGGACAAATGCAAGTTCTGTAGCCTTCAAGATTCCTCTTTCTGATGCATGGGACAACGCAGCTGGTAAAGTTATCGATTCACTCAGCTCAAGCGGAATTGATTCAGCATCGTACTGGGTAGACACATATAACGGTGACGGTGAGCCTACGGGAACATTGGCCGGAAGAAACCAGTACAATGAAAGCAGATACGGAAATCAGTACCTCAACTATGATGCAACAATAGATCTTGCCGATGGCAAGCATAAGATTTACGTCAAGGCAGTTGATAATGCCGGCAACAAACTTGAGATAAAGGATGCCGCCTATGAATACTGGATTGATACGACAGCTCCTGTAATTGAATCCGTTACAAAGAACATTGCAGCTGATAAGACTCTCAATGCAGAAACTCTTGCGACATCACCTGTCACCATTACGGTAAGTGCAAAGGATGAAGTAGAGGGAAGAGATGTCAGCGGAATCAAGGAATACAAGCTTGTTGAAAACAACAGGGAACTTGCTCTTGTCGCTTCTGACGGCGTATTCTCTCTTACAAGTGAAATCCTTACCCACGGTGTCCACAGCTTTACAGTCAGGGCATATGATAATGCCGGCAACTATTCAGACAGCACTCCTGTTGAAATCAAGGTTGACTCAACTAAGCCAGTTGCATCGGTTACTTCTGTAACACCAACAGTTACAGTCAAGGAAGGTTCTGTAAACAAAACATACGTAAACGGTGTCATTTCAATCAGTGGTAGCGCCAGCGATGAAACTGCTCTTGGCACAGCAGATGGTACTGTTGAAGTATTCGTTGACGATGTTTCAATCGGTAATGCGACACTTACTGACCAGTCATGGACTCTGGAAAACTACAATACAAAAGATCTTACAGATAATGTGGCTCACAAGATCAAGGTTGTTGTAACCGACAAGGCCGGCAACAAGGGTACATCTGCAGAATACACAATCAATGTTAAGCAGAGCACGGATACACCTGTTGTAGAACCAAGCAACTACAAGACAAATATAAGTGCGGACGAGCTTGAGACAAACAAGAACCTCTTTGGTAAAACTTCTAACAACAAGCTTATCGCAAACATCACCGATGATGATGGTATTGATGAAGTCGTTGTTTCATATAAGAAAAATTCCGATTCTTCATGGACAGCAAAACCAGCCATAAAGGTTTCTGCTGATGGAAGCATTGAAAAATCATACACCCTCAACTATGACCTGAGTGCCCACGAAGAAGGAAAGTGGAATTTCAAGATTGAAGTAACTGACGTGCTCAAGGAAACTAATTCCGAGTACATGAATACTCCAGTTGTATTCAACATCGGTGTTTCTGACGGTGCTCCTGCAATCAGCCTTACTACAGCGGACAATACATGGCAGCAGCCTAATACTCCATTCCCTGTAACCGGTAATGTTGCCTCTAAGGCAGTTAAGATTGAACTTCGCAAAGACGGCAATGTTGAATCTCTTGAGTACACACCTGGTACTACTACATGGTCTCACAGTATTAAAAGCACAGAAGGTGCAACAGTATACTTCGTGGCAATCGATGAGTTCAAGCAGGAAAATTCAATTTCATTTACATACAAGATAGACAGCCACGACCCGACAATTGCATCGGACTGGACAAATACCGATGCAAATCACGGTGAAACTGTAGTATGGAGAAATTCAGGCAGCCTCAAGCTTGAAATCCCAGTATCAGACAGCTGGAATGGAAATTTTGATACCGGCGAAAAATGGGGTGAAAACAGCATAAGCGGAATCTCAAGAGTTTACTACACTGTTGATGATGATCCAGAAGAAGGTACAACTGAAGGAAACCTTTACGGTGATGGAAACAAGGCAAACTACAGATACTACAAGACGACTCTCGCGCTCTCAGATGGCCGTCATGTTGTAAAAGTATTTGTTGTGGATGATGCTGCAAGAATCATCAACAGAACTTACGTATATAATATTGATACAAATGCACCAAAGATTACCAGCAGCCAGTTTAGCGTGGACGGCAATGTTAGTGCATCGACTGTCAACAAGAGTAACCTGGACAACATGACTACAAAGAAAATCAAGATTACGGCAAATGTAAGTGATCTTGTTGTTGACGGCATTACCCATGTCAGCGAAATAAATACTGTCGAGCTTTACGACGGAAATACAAAGGTAAATATCACGCCTTCTGTTTCATCTGGAGTCTATACATTCGAATTCCCTAATGAAGGTGCCACAAGGACAATTCTTACAGACGGAACTCATTCATTCACAGTGCGTGCGACAGACTATGTAGGCAATGTATCGGCAAGCGATGCAATCACGGTCACTGTCGACGGAACTTTGCCAAGCGCCGCTGTAAGTGGTGTTTCTCCTACTGTCACAAAGGACAATAAAACATACATCAACGGTGACGTAAAATTCACAGGTACCGTATCTGATAATTCAGCTCTCGGAACATCCATCGACTTCTACGTTGACGATACGAAACTTGTTGGATCAATTTCGGTGGAGGCAGGTCTGACTTACAAGGCCTGGGAAATGTCAGTTGATACAACTAAGCTCACAAATGGCGTGCATAATTTCACGGTGAAGGTTTCTGATGCTGCCGGCAACCAGGCAAAACCTGCCGTGTACGAGGTAAATGTAGACCAGGACACTGATATTCCGGCCATTGCATTCGCAAATCT
>JAEDDW010000052.1 GCA_016293645.1 Treponema sp.
TGTCGGCAAGGTCCTGGATTGTATCGAGCAGGGTTCCGTCCAAATCAAAAATTACGGCTTTTATGTTTTTCAATTTCTTTTCCTTATGATTGTTGTAAAAAGACAGCCCAGAAAAATTCCGGCGTTTACAAGAACGATGGTTGCTCCGCTTGCCGTGTTGAACTGATAGCTCAAGGCAAGTCCTGTAATTCCGCTAGCCAGAGAAAAAATCACTGCAAGCAAAGTGTATCTTCCGGTTGAACGGGAAACAAGCTTTGATGACGCTGCCGGCAGAACAAGAAGCGAGTTGATCACAAGGAGACCTGTCCATCGGATGCTGACGGTTACGATTACTGCTGTGAGAAGTGCAAAAATCTGTTCTATTAGAAATGTCTTTATTCCGCGGCTTTGGGCAAAAACACTGTGCATGGAAACCAGAAGCATCTTGTTGTAGAAAACAACCCACACGGAAAGAAGGATCAGTGCGGCTGCCACAAGCATGAGGATTTCTTCCGGCTGAATGCTTAAAATGTCACCTACGAGATATTTCTGGTATTTTGCGAAATTTCCTCCGGCGGAAAGAAGAACGATCCCAAGAGCCACTGCTGTGGATGAAAAAACTCCAATGATCGTGTCGCTGGAAGATTTCCCTTTTATCTTTACGGAGATGATCGCAAATCCCAGAAGCAGGGAAAAGACAATCATTGAAATGGTTACGTCCCTGATGCCAAAGACTACGCCAAGTGCAATTCCTGTAAGTGCGCTGTGACCTATGGCATCGCTGAAAAAACTCATGCGGTTTGAGACTACGGAAGTGCCAAGCATTCCAAAGAGGGGACAGGCCACAATGATGGCAAGAAAAGCATTTTTCATGAAAACAGGGGAAAGCCATTGGAAAGGAAGTGCTGTGTCAATCAGTGAATAGATCAGATTCATTCATCGCCTCCTTCGTTTCTGTCTGAGGCGATTTCAACATTTCCGAAAACATCAATGAAATCTTTGTTTGCGTATACTTCATCGACCCTTCCGATTATGGCACTGCTGTTGTTTATGAACACGACTCTGTCTGCATGTCTTGCAACCAGATCAAGGTCATGGCTTATGAGAAGGACCGTAATGTCATAGTCCCGTCTTATGGAAGAGACCAGCTGATAGAATGATTTGAGTCCTGTTCTGTCAACACCGCTTACAGGCTCGTCAAGAAGAAGAATGTCCGGTACAGGATGGATTGCAAGGGCAAGCATGACGCGCTGAAGTTCACCTCCTGAAAGATCGCATACACGACGGGATGCAAGTTCGTGTGCATTGGTGGATTTTAAAATCTCGGCGACCTTTTCCTTGTCCTTTTTTCTGTGGGGGAGCCATGCAGGTCGCCGTGAAATACAGGAAAGGACCAGATCCTCTACGCTGGTTGGAGTTCCCTGCTCGACGGAAAGGGACTGAGGAACATAACCAAAAACCGGCTTCGTCGTCGTGTATGGAATTTTCTTGTGGCAGGTGCAGTAGCGGTCGTGGTCGCTTGTTCTGTCTTTTCCGCAGTGGCCGGCGCAGCGTTCTCCTTCGTAGATGACAGTTCCCGTGTGGGGAATCGTATTGAGGAGGGCCTTCATGAACGTACTTTTCCCGGCACCGTTACGTCCGACTATGGCGGTAAGTTCTCCGCAATGAATGTGAAGGTTGATATCTTTCAAAATGTAGTCATTTCCGGCTATTACGCTGAGTCCTGCAATGCGGGTGCAGCAGACGTGTTGTTTTCCTATTAAGCAAGGCATTTGTGTTCCTGTTCAGTTTTCCAATGCTTTCTTCAAGACATCAGTGTTTTGTTTCATTGCGTTGATGTAGGAATCCTTAGTTCCGGGAGAAGAAAGGTCGCCTGTAACGCAAGGGTCAAGTTCGTAGACCGTCAGTCCAGTTTCCTTCGATATGACCTGTGCCGCACTGGAGGAGTACTGTGGTTCAGCAAAGAGTGCGATATGGGTTCCGTCTGAAAGAATTTTCTTCAAGGTGGCAATAAGGTCAGCAAGTTCCCGTGGACTTGGTGCTGTTCCCGGCTCACGTTCAACTACAGATTCTATCATAAGATTGAACTCTCTTGCAAAATAGGGAAAAGCCTCGTGGAATGTGACGATTTTTTTACCTGAATGACTGTCGAGGGTTGAATGCATATGGTCTTTGAGCGCAGAAAGTTTTTCCATGTAGATGCCGGCATTCTTTCTGTATTCCGCGGCATGGGTTGGGTCTAGTCGGCAAAGTCCCTCGGTGATTCTGTTGGCCTCAAAAATTGCGCCTGATGGAGAAACCCATACATGTGAATTGTCATCCAGAAGATCGTAGCCTTCAGTTGCGAATATGATGGAATCTTTTTTTGTGCCGATGATTTTTTCCATGAAGTCTTCCATTCCGCTTCCGTTGGCGACAAGAATGTCACAGTCCTCGATTTTTTTCATGTCACCTGTCGTAAGCTGGTAGTCATGGAGGCAGCCAGTGTCGGCAGGGGCAAGCACGGAAAGTTCAGTTCCGTCGATACCGTCCGTAATGTTCAATAGCAATACATAAAGTGGGTAGAAAGTAGCTGTTATTTTTATAGTGTTTTCATTTTTTTTCACAGGCGGAACTCCGGAAGCTTTCCTTGGAGCGCAGGACATCAGAAAAAGAACCGTGGCTGCAATGAAGAGAACAACATTTTTTCTATTAATAGCGTTTCTCATGCGTACAATATAAACTTCTGGGTGAACTGTTGCAAGATGGGATAGTGATTTTAACGTATTTTTGTAAAGTATTAACTTGACCATAAGGGGATTTGCAGTCATAATGACTGCGTAAATTTTAGGAGATTTAGATGCCTAATCAGATAGCAACAAGCGCATTTTCCTTTTTTGGCAGTGGCGCTATAAAAAATTTAATGGACTCAATCAAGAACCGCGAATTTCAGCGTGTTCTTGTTATAACAGATGGTTCTGCTGTTGAAAGTGGTGCCGTTAAGAAGATATCAGCACTCATAGCAAAAAACAAGCTTGTTTATCAGGTGTACGATCGTGTAAACATGGCCGCAACAGTGAATAATGTTCGTTCCGCAGTGGATACTGCAAGATCTTTCCGTGCTGATGTCATTGTTGCTCTTGGTTCAGGCTCCGTCATGGATACAGCAAAGGCAGCCGCTGTTCTTCTTGGTAATCCTGACATATCTGATCCTCGTAAGCTTGAGGGTAGCAACAAGTCTAAGAAACCTGCACTTCCACTTTATCTTGTGTATTCTTCAGTTGGAAATGCCCGTGGATTCGGTTATGACGTGATGCTTGATGATGAGGCACAGCGCAGGAAGATTGAATGTTTTGATGTTAATGCACTTGCTGACGCTGTCATCTGTGATTCGGATATTTTTGCTTCGTCAAAGGATTTTGCCGTTTCCTCACTTGCACTCATCGCATCTTCCGTCGAATCGCTGGTCTGCAAGGAATCCTGGCTTATGACTGACATAAACGCTGTCGAGGCAATCAAGATCATCTGCGAAAATGTCAAGGATGCCGTAAAGGGAACTGCTTCTGCCAAGGACCAGATTCTATATGGCCAGTATCTTGCAGGTCTTGCTGTTTCAAACAGCAGTGCGGGACTTGCTACGGCGATGGCTAATGCACTTGAGGCAGCCAATGGAATTCCTGCAAAACTTACTTCCGCACTTCTGCTTTCTTCCGTGATGCAGCACAATGCTCCTTCAAGCGGAACTAAATACAAGGACATAGCTCTGGCAATGGGAGCAAAGGTTTCCGCTACTGCTAAGCCTGAGGCATACAGGAAAGCTGCTGTTGCGGCTGTAGACAAGCTTGCCAAGGAACTCAAGCTTCCAAAGGCTATCGAAGGTCTTGAACTTACAAAGGATGACCTGGACTTCCTTGCGGAGAATGTACTTAAGAGTACCTTCGTTGCGTCAAATCCAAAGACCGTTACAAAGAAAAAGGTAATCGACCTTTACAAGGAAATTCTGAAATAACGGGAACAATCCCGAATGAATGATCCCGGCAGGCACTTTTGCTTTCCGGGTATTTTTTTCTTATTTTATTCCGCTTACATTTCTGAGCTGGCCTTCAAGGTCGTAGTAAAGCTTTGTGTCCTTGAAACCGTTCTGTTCCATTATTTTTTTAGTTTCTTCCGCATTGTATTCCCCTGTTTCAAGGATAAGCATTCCACCTGGAATCAGGAACCTGTATGCCTGCGGAATGAGATTACGGATCAGTTCAAGACCATCCATTGTTCCGCTTGGCTTTCCTTCATGGGTAACGTCACCGTCCAAGGCAAGTCGTGGTTCGCTGCGGCCGTCTTTTAAAAGTTCCGTGGTTTCTAAAGCCGGCACATATGGCGGATTTGAAACTATAAGATCGTATATGCCGGATTTTGTGTTGCCCAGGTTGTCAAAAAGGTTTGTGTGGACAAACTGAACTTTCTGGCGTTCCGCTTTGGAAAGCAATGTGTCTGCGTTGAGTTTTGCGACTTCAAGTGCCTCCTTGCTTATGTCGCACATGGTAAGTCCAGGCAGGTGCTCCTTGCTTACGGGGCTGCCGCTTGCGCTGCCGCCGCCGATGAACTTCATCAGGCTTATGCCGACGCAGCCGCTGCCGGTACACATGTCGCAGATGTTGAAAATCTGGGGGCGGCGGCTGTAGCAGTCAAACAACCAGTTGGCGGCGTTTTCCACCAGCACTTCCGTATCAGGCTTGGGGATGAGTACGTCTGGCGTCACATGAAAATCAAGTCCAAAGAATTCCTTGTGCCCCGTGATGTAGGCAACCGGCAGCCCTGTCTTACGCTTTTCAACTGCACCCTTAAGTTTTTCCTGCACCTCGGGTGAAAGCTCCATGTCCCTGTTGAACAGAATGAACGTCTTGTCCTTGTCCAATGCCCACTGAAGAAAAACATCAACGTCCAGTGCCGGACTTGGAGAAGAGTATAATTTCTGTAATGCTGACTGCTTGAACTGCTGGATTGTCATGACTGTCTGCTTTTGAGGTGAATTGATAAAAAAAGCAGCAGATGGAAATTCGTGCACCTGCTGCCTTTGCTTTTATTTGTCCAGTTCGTTGAACTGCTCTTCCTTTGCGTAAACGTTGAGGGCGTCAAGCATGTCATCCATGTTGCCCATCATGAATCCCGGAAGATTGTGCACGCTCATGTTGATGCGGTGGTCGGTGATGCGGTCCTGCGGATAGTTGTAGGTTCTGATCTTTTCAGAACGGTCTCCGTTACCAACCATCAGTTTGCGGGCTGTTGAGCGTTCCTTGTCCAGTTCTCCCTGCTTGAGGTCAAAGAGGCGTGCGCGCAAAACCTGCCATGCCTTTTCCTTGTTTTTGATCTGGCTCTTCTGGTCCTGCTGGATAACAACAATGCCTGTCGGAATATGTGTAAGGCGAACTGCAGAGTCGGTCGTATTGACACACTGTCCGCCTGGTCCTCCGGCACGCATAACATCTACGCGAACATCGCCAGGATTGATTGTAATGTCTGCTTCTTCTGCTTCCGGAAGAACTGCAACTGTAACTGTGGAAGTCTGCAGGCGGCCCTGGCTTTCCGTTGCAGGAACACGCTGGACACGGTGAACTCCCGATTCCCAACGTAATGTTCCGTATACAAATTTCCCGCTGATTGAAGTTACAATCTTGTTGAACCCACCGACTTCAGTTTCCTGTGCTTCCATTGTTTCGGTTTTCCAGCCCTTGCGTTCTGCAAGGTGGATGTACATTTCCCAAACGTCGCGTACAAAAAGGGAAGCTTCGTCACCTCCTGCTGCTGAACGTATTTCAAGGATGATGTTCTTTTCATCAAGAGGATCAGGCGGAATAAGCTTGAGCTTGATCTGCTCTTCCATCTGAGGTTTCTTTTCTTCAAGCTCCTTGAGTTCCTCACGGGCCATTTCCTTCATCTCAACATCGTCTTCCATGGTGATCATTTCCGTGGAATCCTTGATGCCCTGAATAATTTTCTTGTATTCCGCATAGAGCTCGCACACCTCGGTAAGGTATCCGTTTTCGCGCATTGTGTCTTTGTATTTCTTCTGGTCCTTTACAAGGTCGGGATCCATTACAAGCTGCTGAACTTCTTTGAGCCTGTTTTCACATTCATCGAGTTTTTTGATTAAATCCATAGCAGAAAAATATATAGGTTTTGCCGCAAAAAATCAATGAATGGGCGGAAGCGTTTGCTGCCCGGATGCCGGTACCTTTTATAACTTCCGCCCCACGAATTGCAAGGCAATTCGTGTATAGGCTGCCTAGGATCGGTGAGCGATAGTCGAACCGTCCTGTTTTAGGAATAAGGATATTTAGATAGGACCCTTCGACTGCGCTCAGGGATCCTTTATGCGGTGCGGCTCAAGGGACTTTTGCCGTGCAACTCATGGGGCTTTTTGTGGTGCATCTCAGGGATCTTTTAGTTGTAGGCTGGCTGAGCAACGTCGAAGCCTGCCTATAGAATAGCAACACTTTTTGTGGACACAACTTTCTAAAAAATCAGCCGATGATTATGATGCAGTTCTTGACTTTCCAGTCGAAGGTGTTTTTCTGGGCTTCCTGAAGGAATAATTCTTTGAAACTGTTGAAATTTTCCCTGCCTGCCTTTTCTGAAATGAATCTGCCGTAAGCTGAATTTTCTTCATCAAACCATTTGCCGCAGTCTTTTTCTGTAATGCGGCGTTTTTCTGTCTGTACGAACGGAATGCACTTGCATTCAAATCCCTTGTTGCGGAAGTTTTCTTCAATTGTTGTTTCATCCCAGTTAAAGAGATTGTTTTCTGCATTTGCAAAGAATTCTTTTTCTGCCTTTGCAATTTCTTCAATGCACTTGCTGCTGTTGTTTTTTAAGAGTCTGCTTAAATGCTGTCCGCCGCAAGGAATTATCTGGCTCAAGATGATCCTGAAATTATCAGCAAGCATGCCTTTTTCTTTCAAGGCTGTAAAAGTTCCGGCTGCATTGTCCATATCATTTTTTGTGGCAAATATATTTCTTGCAAAAAATCTGTCGATTTCAATGTCTCCAAAATTTCCTATTGCATTTTCTAGGTTTCCATCTGCCCAGAGATTACCAGCCGGCTGAACCGTGTATTCCGGTTTGTCCAGTTCCGCGAGGGTAGATGAATACTGGTTGAGGGTATCGAGCCCCTGCTGACTTCTGCAGATTCCGTAGACATGACCTTCAGGAGTTTTTCTGATGAGATCAAAAACAAGAAGTCCGTCATCTGCATTGACCGCAAGGCATCGATGGTGTCTGAGAATTTCTGCCGAGGCTATCATTGCGTTGCGTGTCTCAAGCAGTGTTTCAGCGCGGTTGAGTTCCGTCCTTGCTTTCCATGCATTCTCTGCACGGTTAAGACTTGCGCTGCGGTTTTTGTCTTCAGGTGTGAATGTAAGGTTTTCTTCGGTCTTTTCAAAACCAGCAAAATGACCGGCCTTTGCCCACCAGTCTGAAACAGGATTTACGGCAAGACATTCTGTTCCGTCAGCATCTTCAAGAATCGCTGCGATCTGAGCTTCCCTTCGGCTGAGTACATCGTCTCTGATCTTGCCTTCGTATCCCTGTTCCGTCGGAGTGTAGAATACTCTTCCCATGAGGGCGTCAGGCAGATACTGCTGTGCCACCCAATGGTCACGGTAGGCATGTGGGTATAGATAGCCTCTGCCGTGTCCAAAACCTTCTGCGTCGCGGTTGTTGTCCTTCAGATGGTTTGGAACTTCCACATCTTCTTTTTCAACTGCCGACATGGCGTCAAAGAATGCCATGCTTGAATTTGATTTTGGCGCTGTTGCAAGATATAGGGCTGCGTGGGCTAAAAAATAATTTCCTTCAGGAAAGCCCACGCGGTCAAAGGCTGCGGCACAGCTTTCGACAACGGAAATTGCATTTGGATCGGCAAGTCCTGTGTCTTCGCAGGAACTTATGAGCATTCTTCTGAAAATGAAATGAGGGTCTTCTCCTGCCTTTACCATTCTTGCAAGCCAATAGCAGGCTGCATCTGGATCACGGCCCCTAAGGCTTTTTATGAATGCAGAAATTATATCGTAATGATAGTCTCCGTCACGATCGTAAAGGACAACTTTTTTCTGGATGCTTTCCTCGCAGGCTTCCTTCGAAATGAATATTTCTGTGCCCGGCATAGGTGGCCAGGATTCTGGAGTTGTCTCAACTGCAAGTTCAAGTGCATTCAATAGAGAACGGCAGTCTCCGTTTGCAGTCTCCACAAGATGTTCAAGGGCTCCTTCCTCGAACTGAACTTTCCATTTTCCGTATCCACGTTCATTGTCAGAAAGTGCCTGTCGTGCGGCATGGATGAGATCGTCTTTTCCCAGCGGGTTGAGCTGAAAGACTCGGCTTCGGCTTACAAGGGCCTTGTTTACTTCAAAAAAAGGATTTTCAGTTGTTGCTCCGATGAGGATTATTGTTCCGTTTTCTACCCATGGTAAAAGGGCATCCTGCTGGCTTTTGTTCCAGCGGTGGACTTCATCAACAAAAAGAATCGTTTTTCTTCCGTATAGATTTTTCTTGTCCTCGGCTTCCTTTATGGCGTCACGAATGTTTGCAACTCCCGTAAGGACTGCATTTAGGGTAATGAAATGGGAGCTTGTGTGGTTTGCTATTACCCGGGCAAGCGTTGTTTTTCCAGTTCCGGGAGGCCCATAGAAAATTACTGATGTAAGCTGGTCAGCCTGTATGGCGCGGCGTAGAAGACGTCCTTTTCCGACAATATGACTTTGTCCGATGTATTCATCAAGAGAACGCGGCCTCATGCGGGAAGCAAGAGGCTCATGTGAATTGTTCTTTATCTGAAAAAGTTCATCCATGAAACTGTCTTTCTATTTTGTAAAGTCCCAGTCTCCGTTTTTTGGATAATAGGCATAAAGACCTACCAGATCATAGGAGTCTGTGCTGGATGAAATGGAACCGTATATGGTTGATGCTGCGTACATGTCGGTCATGGCTTCGTTCAATGTGGAATCAAGAACATAAACCATATAGACATGTTCAGATATTACGCTTCCGCCGTTGTTTGAAAAGTCCTTTGTCTCAACAGGAACTCCGGTAGCCTCGTCAAGGAGCATGTGCTCAAGACCTCTTGAAGTACCAAACAGAAGGTAATCTTTTGTAATTGCAACCGAGTATATGAAGTGGTCTGTCTTTTTCTTTGTGAAAGATCCTGCTGTTCCAGGTGTTGCCGAATAGTATATGCATGTGTCAGAAGAGATGTAATTTGATGAACCTCTCGTGTATGATGGTGCGTAGTAGAGGAACTTGTCGTTTGAAGTCATTGCATAGTATTTTGAGAAGTAGTCGGTTCCGTTGAAATTCACGCAGTTGATGATATCATTCTTTTCGCTGTCGATTGAATTTGCACCGCTGATGGAAACAAGGGATGGAGTTTCTGTTCCGTTCAGCTTGTAGATTTCATAGTCGGTAGAATTCACGCTTCTGATTTTTACATAGGCAGCTCCAGATGTCTTTGATTTGTTGTCAAAGATGATCTTCTGGACTCCATATTTTTCAGATGGATTTATGGATGAGATATCAACGCTCTTCCAGTCGATGTTTGTGAATGGTGATTCTATCTGGGCCGCAAAAACTTTCACCGTGTCAGGAGTGTTGTTTCCGTCTTCACCTTCATCCCATGTATACGAAAGAGCGTAAAGAAATTTCCCGTCAGAGGCAAGGAATGGTGCTATAGCCGGAACTCTGAAATCGCTTTTGCTTCCCTGAGGTTTGTTTACCTGTTTCCATCCATTATTTCTGCCGTTGAGAGTTGAAGACTGGACTGCTTCCTTTGCAAAAATATCTCCACGTGAAAGGAAAAGATATCCGCCGCATTCTGTGATGCTGTTGATGTCTCCGTTAAGACCGTCTTTGCTGATCTTTACTTCTTTTTCGATGAGTTCATAAATGTTGTCATGACATGAAGAAAGAAAAAAAGAAGAAAGGGCTGCTGTAAGAAAAATGTAAACTGTCTTTTTGAATTTCATATCATCCTCCCTTTTAGAACATGTAGCGGGCAACAAGATCGATTGTCCAGAAATGTCCGAATCTGTTTCTTGCTCCGCTTTCATACAATGCGTTGAATTGTGGAAGGAAAAGGTATGCTGTTTCAAGTCCTGCAGTCCAGCTTTCCGTGATTCTGAAATGAACTCCGCCCTGTGGTTTCAATGCAAGCCCCGGGAAGTAGTTTTTACCATTGTATGATTCCCACGCGATTCCGGCTCCTAGTGAGAGTGGAAATGAGAATCTTTTAAATGAAGGTTCAAATGTCGTTGTGAAAAGGATAGGAACCGTATTGAATGAATGGCTTCCGACTGTAAGGTTGAATCCAAATCCAAGGTCGACACCGATCGCAACCTTTTCAGAAATGAAACTGTGGTAGCCTAATGTTCCTGCGCCACCGATCTTGAGTTTTGATGATCCGTCGATGACACTGCCAAAATCAGGAAAGTTCAGTGGAAAATTCGCACCTAGGGCAATTCTGATGTACTGGTCTCCGCTGAGCGTCATTCCGTAGTTGAAGTCAGTGTTGCCTTCCTCGTACTCGTCGTCTTCATCATCAGTGTTCTGTGTGTATTTGATACCTGGTAATGTGGCCTGTGCTGCTGCAAAAGAAACCGCAATAAGGCACACAGATAATAAGGTTGCTATACGTTTCATAAATATTCCTATGGCAATTTGTTGTTTTTTACTATATATTGGCAGAATTATAGAGACTTTGGTCCCTTTATTCAACTAAATAAACTAACTGGCGGAGGATAGGTTACATGAGCGCAGTGATTATCGATGGAAAACAGATTGCAGCAGAAGTTAAGGCAGATGTCGCAAAGAAGGTTGAAGGTCTTAAGGCCAAGGGAATTGTTCCTTGCCTCGCTGTTGTTCTTGTTGGAGACAATCCGGCCAGCGTAAGTTATGTTACAGGCAAAAGAAGGGCTCTTGAAGAAGCCGGAATGGCAGACAGAAGTGTAGTGCTTCCTGCAGATACTTCAGAAGAAGAAGTTCTTAAGCTCATCGATGAATTGAATAACGATAAATCTGTACACGGTATTTTAGTACAGTTGCCGCTCCCTGACCATATTGATGAAAAGAAGGTGACAAATGCCATCGTTCCGGAAAAAGATGTAGACGGGTTCCATCCTGTGAATGTAGGAAAGCTTGTTACTGGTGAAAAGGGATTCCTTCCATGTACTCCAAACGGAATTACAGTTCTATTGAAGAAAATGGGCGTTGAGACAAGCGGAAAGAATGTCGTCGTAGTTGGCCGCTCAAACATTGTTGGAAAGCCAATGGCACTTCTCATGATCCGCAAGGAATTCAATTCTACAGTGACTATCTGCCACACGGGAACAAAAAATCTTGCTGAATACACAAAGAATGCAGATATCCTCATTGTTGCTTCAGGCCATCCTGCAACAGTTACAGGCGACATGATCAAGGAAGGGGCCTGTGTCATTGATGTTGGCGTCAACAGAATTCCTGACAGCACAAAGAAGAGCGGATTCCGTCTTGTTGGTGATGTTGATTTTGAAGGCGCAAAGGAAAAGGCAAGCTTCATAACACCGGTTCCAGGCGGAGTAGGTCCTATGACCATCGCAATGCTCATTTACAATACCCTTGAGTCTGCGGAAAATACATTGTAAGAAAAACGGACCCTTCGACTGTGCTCAGGGATCCTGGTTGACTAGAGTCACGATCCTGGTTGACTAGAGTCACGATCCTAGTTGGCAAGGCTGGCTGAGCAAGGTCGAAGCCTGCGTCCCACTTTTTATAGAATCTTAAACTAAATCAAGTGTATTGCAATTTGTGACGGAAAATATAGATGATAGACATTCAGAATTCTGAAGATAATAGAGAAGTTCCTCTTAAGAAGGTTGGTGTGCGCAATGTGGAATACCCTGTGGCTGTTCTGGATAAGAAGCATAAAATTCAGAACACTACTGCCACTGTGGATCTTTTTGTAAATCTTCCCCATCATTTTAAGGGAACCCACATGAGCCGCTTCATCGAGGTGTTCCATAAATATCGTGAGGACATTTCCATCAATCACTTTATGGAAATGCTTGAGGAAATCCGTACCAAGCTTGAGGCAGAAGAATCCTTTGGCAAGATTTCTTTTCCTTACTATATCGAGAAAGAAGCCCCCGTTACACGGTCTAAGGGTATCATAAAATATATGTGTACCTATGAGGCGGAAGTTTCTGAAGAAGGAAAAAAATTCTACCTTGAGGTAAAGGTTCCGGTTACAACCTTGTGCCCATGCTCAAAGGCAATTTCAGAATACGGTGCCCACAATCAGCGCGGAACAGTTACGGTAAAAATTCTCTACAAGGATTTTTTCTGGCTTGAAGATTTGATTGAAGTCATTGAAAATTCCGCATCATCCCCATTGTATTCAGTACTTAAAAGGCAGGATGAAAAATTTGTGACGGAGCATGCCTACGACAATCCTCGCTTTGTTGAAGATGTTGTGCGCGAAGTTTACATTGCATTGAAAGATTTTGAAGGCGGCGGAAAGTTTACCTGGTTCAGCGTGGAAGCCGAAAACGAAGAAAGCATCCATGCCCACAATGCCTACGCGTATACGGAATGTAATTAATTAAGAATTAAGAATTATAAATTAAGAATTATAAATTATGAATTATAAATTATGAATTATAAATTATGAATTATGAATTATGAATTATGAATTATGAATTATGAATTATGAATTGTTCTCGGTTGGTATTTTTTTATTGTTTTGTTTATCT
>JAEDDW010000176.1 GCA_016293645.1 Treponema sp.
TATTTTCATTCCGCAAATGTAAAAATCACTTATCTAGCACAAAGCTGGCATAAACTTTGCAAAAAGATAAAGCCTTTCATCACCAGCACTAACTTCGTGTGGAATTGCTGCTGGAATAATTGAAATTACACCAGGTTCATATTTAATTTCTGTACCGTCGTTTATGCAGATTCCAGAACCGGCAATTACTTCATGTGTTTCGAGCTGTGTCTGATGAATGTGGTTTTTAATTGATTTCCCAGGAGCAATTCTAACAAGATGATAACTGAATTTTTCATCAGTCTGTTCACCTTTTATGATGTGTTTTAGTTCAACACCTTCAAATGTCGGGTGTTTTGACCATTCAACCTGCTCAAAATTGATTGTCTTTTTTGGTACGATTAAGCAGCCTTTGTTAAAAGCTTCAAAAACTTCGTTGATTTTTTCTTTGTTCATAAAATTACCTCTTTTGGGTTTGTTTGATTTTGACGAATATTTTGCGGTTTCCCGTAATTCGTCATTTATGAGGCAATTATATTTTTTTAATTTTTGTCTGGCTTGGATAAAATTGCGGATTTTATATATTCTTCGGGAGTTATTCCAACTTGTTTTTTAAAAACACGGCACAAATGGCTTTGATCGCAAAAACCAACTGCAGCCGCAACATCTACAACTTTCATTCCGTTTTGCAAAAGTTCCTGTGCTTTTCTAATTCGGCACTGAAGCTGAAACTTATGTGGCGTAAGTCCGTTTTCGGAAGAAAATTTTCTAATCATATGGAAAGAACTTACATTTGCTTTTTCTGACATATCTGCAATACTAATTTCAAGTTCTGGGTTTCCAATAATTTCTTTTCTGATTATATCAAGTTTACGTTTAGTATTGTCTTTTTCTGGAATGCAAATGCTTATCATTGAATAAGTTTTTGTTTTTGAAATGATTGAATGTGGTACATTTGGTGCAACCGAAAACATCTGTCCTTTTTTACAAACGAATATCTGTTGTCCGATTTTTATTTCCACAATTCCATCAGTTACAATTCCCATTACGATGTGTCCGATGTGCGTATGTTCCGGGTATGAGATATTTACGTTTTCGTAGCTTACAGTTTCAATTCCAGTTGAACTTTCTTTAATGTATTCAAGTTTGTTCATTTTATGTCTTTTTTGGAAAAAATACGGCTAAAAACAGTTATTTTCTTTTTTTAGCCGTACTTTTTTGAATTATTGTTCTGCCCAAAGTGAACTTGAAGCTTCTTGCTTCTTTCTGCAAGTCTTTCTTCTTTTCTTCCTGAAAAATAATCATCCGGGGTCAGATAAAGAAGTGCGCCGTGAAGGCGTTCAGTGTTGAATGAAATCTTTCAAGTTCTCCGTTCTTGACTGTTGTTACAGCTTAGCTGCAATATGGGCATCTTGCGATGCCAATTGCTTACAGCTTAGCTGCAATAGCGTCAATGTATTCCCAGCTATTAACTACATTCTTTGCTGGTGGAGTTGCGAGGCGGGCGAGGTCACCTGTCATTGTGCCTTCTTCGATAACGTCGAGGGTTGCCTTTTCAAGCTTCTTTGCAAACTCAACGAGCTCTGGAGTTCCGTCCAGTTCACCGCGCTTTGCAAGGGCTCCTGTCCATGCGAAAATTGTAGCAACCGGGTTTGTGGAAGTCTTTTCTCCCTTGAGGTAGCGGTAGTAGTGCTTCTGAACTGTACCGTGGCTTGCTTCGTATTCAAAGTTTCCGTCAGGGCTTACGAGAACAGATGTCATCATTGCCAGTGAACCGCATGCAGAAGCGATCATGTCGCTCATGACGTCACCGTCGTAGTTCTTGCATGCCCAAAGGATACCGCCTTCGTGCTTCATGATGCGTGCAACACAGTCGTCGATGAGTGTATAGAAATACTCGAGACCTGCAGCATCAAACTTTGCCTTGAATTCCTCGTCGAAAATCTTCTGGAAGATAGCCTTGAAGTTTCCGTCGTAAGTCTTTGAGATCGTGTCCTTTGTTCCGAGCCATACGCTGATTTTCTGGTCCAGGGCGTAGTTGAAACAGCAGCGTGCAAAACTTTCGATTGACTTGTCCATGTTGTGGATTCCCTGGAGAATTCCAGGTCCCTTCATCATCTGGATTGTCTTGCGGATTTCTGTTCCATCTTCACCTGTAAAAACAAGTTCAGCCTTACCAGCCCCTGGTACCTTGATTTCGCAGTTCTTGTAAACATCGCCGTAAGCGTGGCGGCCAAGAACGATAGGCTTCTTCCAGCTTGTAACACAGCACTTGATGTTGTTTACGAAAATAGGTGCGCGGAAAACTGTTCCGTCCAGTTCTTCGCGGATGATTCCGTTTGGTGAGCGTGTAAGCTGCTTCAGGTTGTATTCCTTTACACGTGCTTCGTTTGAAGTGATTGTCGCGCACTTTACTCCAACGTGAAGTCTTTTGATTGCTTCTGCAGCTTCATATGTAATTTTGTCGTCACTGTCATCTCGGCTTTTGAGTCCAAGATCGTAGTATTCTGTCTTAAGGTCAATGAATGGTTCAAGAAGTTTTTCCTTGATTACAGCCCAAAGAACGCGTGTCATTTCATCGCCGTCGAGTTCAGCGATGGCATTTTTCATCTGAATTTTTGCCATGATATTTACTCCGGAATTATTGGTTTCAAACGGTGCTATTCTACAGAAAATCGTCGATATAGGCAAATTGAATTTTTCTTCTTTTTATAGTTATGATTCCAAACAAGGAGTTTTTCTATGAAAAC
>JAEDDW010000012.1 GCA_016293645.1 Treponema sp.
GTTACAAAAGACCAAAGGAATTCATCTTTGCCGAAATTCCACGTAATGCCACGGGTAAAATTGAAAAACCAAAGCTCCGTAAAATGTACGGTGCAGATAAACTTGTAGAACAGGAAAACAGAGGTTGATCATGGTTAAGTTGTTCATTCTGGTTGTTTACTTTGCTGTTCTGGTTGCCATTGGACTTTACTGCCGCAGGCATTCAACGGATGTAAACGGATTCGTTCTCGGGGGCCGCTCTGTTGGTCCATGGCTCACAGCTTTTGCCTACGGAACTTCATATTTCAGTGCCGTAGTTTTTGTAGGCTACGCAGGACAGTTTGGCTGGCGATACGGAATCTCCGCAACCTGGGCTGGAATCGGAAATGCCATCATAGGTTCCCTCATGGCCTGGGTTGTCCTTGGCCGGCGAACAAGAATCATGACACAGCATCTTGACAGCGCCACAATGCCACAGTTCTTTGGCCGCCGTTTTGATTCAACTGCCCTTAAGATCTACGCTTCAGTGATCATCTTCATCTTCCTCATTCCATACACAGCCTCTTTGTACAATGGACTTTCCCGTCTTTTTGGAATGGCATTCAACATTGACTATTCAGTCTGCATCATCCTCATGGCCGTTCTTACAGCCATATATGTCATTGCAGGCGGCTATATGGCAACTGCAATAAACGACTTCATCCAGGGAATCATCATGCTTGTTGGCATCAGCGTAATCATTGCAGCAGTCCTCATGTCAAAAGGTGGATTCATGGCTGCCCTTGACGGTCTTGCCCGCATTGAGGATGCAAAGGTTGCAACCACACCTGGAATTTTCGCAAGCTTCTTTGGCCCTGATCCGTTGAATCTTTTCTTTGTTGTAATCCTTACTTCTTTGGGAACATGGGGACTTCCTCAGATGGTTCAGAAATTCTACGCAATCAAGAATGAGGAATCCATCAAGAAGGGAACAATCATCAGTACTCTCTTTGCTTTTGTTGTTGCAGGCGGATGCTACTTCCTAGGTGGATTTGGCCGTCTTTTCTCTGACATTCTCAATGTAGGTTCCAATGGTGTTCCTGCAGGTGGATTTGATGCAATCATTCCAGCTATGCTTTCGACCTTGAGCCCGGTCCTCATTGCCCTTGTTGTAATTCTTGTTCTTTCAGCTTCAATGTCTACTTTGTCTTCACTTGTAATTGCTTCAAGTTCAACATTGACTATCGACTTCCTCAAGGACAACTTCATCAAGAACATGTCGGAAAAAAAGCAGGTCCTCATGATCCGTTCCCTCATCGTGGTGTTCATTGCAATTTCGGCAGCCATCGCCCTTGTTCAGTACAAATCAAACGTCACTTTCATCGCTCAGCTCATGGGTGTTTCATGGGGTGCCCTTGCAGGAGCCTTCCTTGCACCGTTCATGTATTCACTATACTGGAAGAAGGTTACAAAGGCTTCATGCTGCGTATGCTTTACTTTCGGTTCTGTGCTAATGATTTTGAACATGTTCCTTCGCCCTTACTTCCCGGCCATCATGAAATCACCTATCAACAGCGGTGCCATCGCCATGATTGCGGGGCTTGTAATTGTTCCGATTGTAAGTTTGCTTACAAAGAAACCGGAAGACGGTCTTGTAGAGGAAACTTTCGCCTGTTATGAAAAGAAGGTTCCTGTAACCCAGAAAACTTCCCTTGAAGGTTGATTGTCTGAGGCTTTTAGTCAATAATATTTAGCTGAAAATCTTGTGATCCTGTCTTCACTGAATTATTTTTGTTGAAGGCAGGACTCTTCTTTATAGATACTTATTTTGGAATTTACCCGGAATTTGAAATATAATGCTTATATACATGGAGAATTGACTATGAAAAGGAAGATTTCGCTTAAGGTTAAACTTGTGACTGTTATTATAGGTCTGATCACTATCTGTACAATGGTGCAGGGAACACTTGTAAAAAAGATAGCAGGTGAATCATTGAATGAGGCCGTTCTGAAGACCGTTGTCACGATGACTGATAAGGTTGCAAATGAATTTTACATTCGAAACACAGAGGAACTTCGATCACTGCATAATATAGCCAGCCTTAAGTTCATGACTGACGAAAATCTTTCTACGGAACAGAAATGTGCACAGCTTGTGAAAATTGCGCAGAACAGCAACGGACGATATTTTAATTTTGCCTATTATGGTCCGGATGGCCTCACATATATTCCGGAACGACCTGGTCAGCCTATCGATCTTTCAGACAGAGCATATTTCAAAATCCCGATGACGGGAAAAGATTATATTGGTGATCCTTTCGTAAATAACGTTACGGGACAGTACACAATGTTCTATGGTGTTCCTGTAATGAAGGATGGAAAAGTAATCGGTGTAATTACAAGCGTAAACAATGGTAATTTCATCGACAAGATAACTGAAGGCATTGATGTTGGTGGAGGAATTCATCCAGGTGTAATGAATATGAAAACCGGACAGACCATCGGAAATTCAAATTCAGAAACTGAAAAGGGAGACAACATAAAGGATCTTGATCCGGAAACGGAGCTGGGAAAAGTCCTCGGAAAAGCATTCAGCGGAAAAACAGGAGTTGATGTATTTACCGATCATGTGCTTAAAAAGAAGATGATTGCAAGTTATAAACCCGTTGGTGATGAAAGCGGATGGCTTGTTTTCTGTGCGGCTCCATATGATTTTTATTTTGGATCGATTGAAAGACTGAACAAAATTCTCATGATCATACTTGTCCTTTCAATTGCACTCGGTGCGATCGTTGGAATCATCTGCATTTCCAGCCTCATCAGACCGTTGTTCTACGTGAAGAACTCCATTGCTGAGATTGCTACAGGCCATGCAGATCTTTCAAGCCGGATCACTCAGTCGTCAAATGACGAAGTCGGAGAAGTTGTTGATGGATTC
Source organism: Treponema sp. (assembly GCA_016293645.1). GTDB lineage: Bacteria > Spirochaetota > Spirochaetia > Treponematales > Treponemataceae > Treponema_D. The sequence continues at coordinate 2,897 of JAEDDW010000012.1, forward strand.
AATACCTTCGTTGGAAAACTTCAGACAATCATGACTGAGCTCAAGAATTCAAAAGTTGAACTTGCGTCTGCCGGTGACAATCTTGTTGCAAGTGCGGAGGATACAAGCGCTTCGATCACTGAAATCATTGAAAACATCGATTCAGTTCACAGTCAGATCAACAGCCAGAGCAACAGTGTTTCAGAAACTGCCGGTGCCGTAAATGAAATTGCATCGAATATTGAGTCACTTGAAAGAATGATCGAAAACCAGAGTGACGGCATTTCTCAGGCTTCTGCCGCAGTTGAACAGATGATCGGAAACATCCGTTCCGTCAATTCTTCCGTTGAGAAAATGGCATCATCATTTGAGAACCTCTCTTCAAGTGCAAGTTCCGGGGCTCAGATTCAGCATGATGTAAACGAAAAAATTGAAAAGATAAAGGTTCAGAGTGAGACACTTCAGGAAGCAAATATCGCCATTTCTGCAATAGCTGCCCAGACAAACCTTCTTGCAATGAATGCTGCCATAGAAGCCGCCCATGCAGGTGAAGCTGGAAAAGGATTCTCTGTTGTTGCCGATGAAATCCGTAAGCTTTCGGAAACTTCTTCTGCCCAGTCAAAGACAATCGGTGAAGAACTTGACAGCATCAGGGATGCAATTGACGGTGTTGTCTCTGCATCAAACATGTCCAGCTCGGCATTCCAGAATGTCGCTTCAAAAATCAATGAAACGGATGAGCTTGTCCGTCAGATCAAGGCTGCTATGGAAGAACAGACACAGGGGTCTCAGCAGATCAATGATGCCCTTCATAACATGAATGACAGTACTGCGGAAGTTAAGAGTGCTTCTCGTGAAATGTCCGAAGGAAACAGGCAGATTCTTTCAGAAGTCAAGAACCTTCAGGATGCAACACAGGTAATGAAACTCAGTATGGAAGAAATGTCTGCTGGTGCAAGAAAGATCAATGAGACTGGAGTTGTTCTTTCTGACATTTCGGCAGCAATGAAGGATTCCATTGAGAAAATCGGTGGGGAAATTGATCAATTTAAGGTCTGAGTAAATCCCTTCTGGATTTTCTCAGACTGCACGAACTGCTTTAGCAGTTCGTGCACACTGGAAAGGCAGGACTGCTGAGCGTAGTCGAAGCATTTTTAATAAATTATGCTTTCTCTGATCAAATAGCTCTGCTATAATAGTAGGACTATGATTACAATCTTACCTGAAACAACTAAAAATCCTATTACAAAAATCGGACTCATGGCGGGTGTCTGCTGGAACGGGGACACTACAGATCCTGAAAAGAATTATAAGCGAGGGATGGACTGCATCCTTTGCGAGCACGGAAGAACTTTTGAATATCCTGATGTTGAAATGGTAATTGACGGATATTCCGCACGGTGCATACGCGAATGGTACACTCATATTGCAGGAGGTCCGACACGCCTTCAGTCATCCACAAGATACGTAAAATGGGAAGGTGAAAACTTTTCCGACAATTTCGTTGTTCCGCCCAGCGTGGAAAAAGCGAAGGCAGACAAAGCCGCTTTTGAAGCCCTTGAAGACTTTCAGAAATCATTCATGACTCTTCTTTCAACAATGGAAACTGCAGGAGTTCCTAAGGAAGACATTGCCATGTTCTATCCGCTGGGAATGAAAACAAAAATCGTGGACAAGCGCAACATGAGGAGTCTTGTAGAAATGTCACACCAGCGTCTGTGCACAAGAGCCTACTGGGAATACCGCAAGCTCATGAAGGACATCTGTGACGCGCTGTCTGAATACAGCGAAGAATGGAAATGGATCGTAGATAATCTGATGAAACCAAAGTGCGAAGTTACGGGATTCTGCAGGGAAAAGAAATCCTGCGGACGTAAGCCTAAAGTTGAGGTGAAATGATGAAAAAATTGATGCTTGGAAATGCAGCTTTGGCCCGCGGATTTTATGAAGCCGGCTGCAAGGTGTTCTCAAGCTATCCAGGAACACCAAGTACGGAAATTACTGAGGAAGCGGCTAAGTACAAGGAAATCTATTGCGAGTGGGCGCCAAATGAAAAGGTTGCAGTTGAATCCGCCCATGGTGCAAGCCTTGGTGGTGTTCGTGCTGCAAGTGCCATGAAGCATGTTGGCCTTAATGTTGCAGCCGATCCAATCTTTACGATTTCGTACCAGGGCCTCAATGCCGGTCTTGTAATCGTAGTCGCCGACGATCCTGCATTTCATTCCTCACAGAACGAGCAGGACAGCCGCCATTACGCCATAGCCGCCAAGATTCCGATGCTTGAACCAAGTGACAGCCAGGAATGCCTTGATTTTGTTAAGACAGCCTACGAGATTTCTGATAAGTTCAATACTCCGGTTTTCATCAGGACATGTACACGAGTTGCCCATAGCCAGAGTGTTGTAGAAGCTGGTGAGCGCGTTGAAGTTCCGCAGGTGCCTTATGTAAAGGACCAGATGAAGGTCATGATGACAAAGGCTGTTAAACTTGCCCATGACAGGGTTGAGCAGCGTACGGCCGATCTTGCTGAATGGTCATGCAGTTCCGGCATCAACCGCATTGAGATGGGCGGAACAAAACTGGGCATCATTGCTGACAGCACAAGCTACCAGTATGCAAAGGAAGTTTTTGGCGATGAAGTTTCGATCTTGAAAATCGGAATGGTATATCCGCTTCCTGAAAAAATGATCCGGGATTTTGCTTCCAAAGTGGATGAACTTTACATCATGGAAGAACTTGATCCGATCATTGAAACCTATGTTAAATCCCTTGGAATCAAATGCACAGGAAAAGATAAATTCCCGATCTGCGGTGAGTTCAGCCAGAACCTGGTGCGCAAGGTGATGGGTAAGGATGTTCCAGACACGTATTCATTTTCGGCAGAGGGTGCTGTGGAAATTCCGCCTAGACCTCCTGTCATGTGTGCGGGCTGTCCACATCGCGGCATTTTCTACACCCTCAAGAAGAACAAATGCAACGTATACGGCGACATAGGATGTTATACTCTTGGTGCCGTTGCTCCGCTGAATGCCATGGACCTTAACGTGTGCATGGGTGCAAGCTGTTCCGGTCTTCACGGTTTCAACAAGGCCATGGGAGAGGCAGGAGAAAAGAATTCCGTTGCGGTCATCGGCGACAGTACTTTCATGCATTCGGGCATGACGGGACTTTCTACCATTGCATACAACGGAACAAATTCAACCGTGATAATTCTTGACAACTCCATTACGGGCATGACGGGACATCAGCAGAATCCTACGACGGGTAAAAATCTTTACGGAGATCCTGCCAGCAAGGTTGATCTTGAAGCCCTTTGCCGTGCCCTCGGCATAAACCGCGTAAAGGTTGTTGATCCATATGACCTTGCTGCCGTTGATGCTACCCTCAAGGAAGAACTTGCTGCCGGGGAGCCGAGCGTAATCATAAGCCGCCGTCCATGTGTAATGATCAAGGGCATCAAGCATAATCCTCCGCTGAAGATAGAAAACGACAGATGCAAGGGATGCAAGAGCTGCATGAAGATCGGCTGTCCTGCCATCGCCTTTGACAAGGAGACAAAGAAGGCAAGCATCGATTCGACCCTCTGTGTGGGATGCAACGTCTGCAATCAGCTTTGTGCTTTTGACGCAATTACAGGAGGCGCAGAATGAACATCATGATAGTTGGAGTTGGCGGTCAGGGAACTCTTCTTGCTTCCAAACTTTTGGGACATGTGCTCCTCAATGAAGGTCACGACGTAAAGGTTTCTGAGGTACACGGAATGAGTCAGCGCGGAGGCAGCGTTGTGACGTATGTCCGCTTTGGAAAGAAAATATATTCACCTGTAATCGACAAAGGAGAAGCAGACATCATACTTTCCTTTGAGCAGCTGGAAGCCGCACGCTGGTTTGAATTCCTCAAGAAGGACGGACTTGTAATCACAAATACGCAGCGTCTTAATCCGATGCCAGTAATAACTGGGGATGCGGAATATCCTGAAGGACTTGTTGAAAAGATGAAGGCAGCAGGTACCAGAGTTGTTGCGGAGGATTTCCTTTCTGCCGCAGAAAAGGCTGGAAGTTCAAAGGCAGTCAACATCGCTTTGCTCGGATGTCTTTCAAAACATTTCAGTGAAATCTCAAAGGAAAAATGGGATGAGGCAATTGATGCGGTTGTCCCGGAAAAGTTCCGTGAGCTTAACCACAAGGCTTTTGATTACGGAAGGGAAATATGAGCATGTATTGTTCCCTGACTTTTGATGATGGCCCAAATCTCACCACAAGCATCCGCATGCTGGATGTGCTTGAAAGACACAAGGTTCGCGCTTCTTTCTTTGTGTGCGGTAAGAACATCAATGATGAGACCAAAAAGATCATGCTCAGGGCACAGTCGCTCGGCTGTACGATTGAAAACCATTCCTGGAGCCACAGCCACATGACGGAACTTTCTTCGGAAGAAATCAAGAATGAATTTGACCGCACTTCAGCACTCATAGAAAATGTCACAGGACGTCGGCCTGAATTTTTCCGTGCTCCATACATCGATGCCGATGAAAAGGTTTTTTCTTCGGTGCCGGTTCCTTTCATCGAAGGAGAAAACTGCGAGGACTGGCTTGCGGAAGTGGATGCCGATACCCGCTATGAGCGCATCATTTCCACAATCAGCAGCGGGTCATTGCTTCTTCTTCACGACTTTGAAGGGAACGAAGCAACCGTAGAATGCATTGACCGTCTGATTCCCGTGCTCAAGGACCGCGGCTTTGAATTGTTGACTGCACCGGAAATTTTCAAAAAACTTGGAGTAGATCCGGATGTGCATGGCCACCAGTGGAAGAATGTTCTGAAAGACATCTGAGTGGAGATTCCAAGGGCGGCCTAGCCCCGATAGAAGCGGAATGGACGCAGTGAAGCGGAGTCCATTGGAGCGGATAGCGGGTTTTGCAAGGAATCATGCTCTGTGGGAAAAATCAAATTTGCCTTTTTGAGACCCATGTTGTAAAATCGAATGTACTTTTTATTTTAAAATTGGAGCTGTTCATGAAGAAAATTCTAACCGCATCGACAAACCCTGTTGTAATTGACACTGTCAGAAAAGCATGCAGGACATATGCCGCATATTTTTCTGCTGAAGTTTTCGGGGCAACGGAACCTGTCATAAACTATATCAATTATGAAATCCCTGAGATCAAGGTTCTGGACTACACATCAGAGGAAATTCGCTGCGAAGAAATTCTTGATGCCATCAAAAGTGACGCCTGGCTCCATTATGGCGGAATCATCGCTGTCTGTTCCGGTACACGTCAGGTTGAGGCCCTTGAGGAACTTAAGGACAACAACATGATTGCGATCCTCACAGTTCAGAATTTCAAGACTCATTTTACACGTGTCCTCAGGATCCTGTGGCAGAACCAGCAGTTCCTTTTCAACCGCGGAATGCAGGACATCATCGGCGGAATGGAAAACGGTTCCTTCAACTGTTCCAACGATCCGATGGACATCCGTTTCTACACAAACTTTCTTGTAAGCTATCTCTACAACACAAACAGAATTTCTGCCGACGACAGATACAAGCTTCAGATGACTCTGATGGAATTCCTTACCAACGCCCTTGAACACGGAAATCTTGGAATCACCTATGCAGACAAGACAAAGTGGCTTGCAAGCGGAAAGGATATTCTTCAGCTTATCGCACAGAGAAATACGGATCCTAGATATAGGGAACGAAGGATCCATATCAGCTATACAATTGGAAAAACCAAATCTACTTTTAAGATCAAGGATGACGGTGACGGTTTTGACTGGCGCAAATTCATCGATGCTGAGGTTACGGAAGATTTCCATGGCCGCGGAATTGCCTTGAGCCGTGATCTTGTACAGCGTGTGTCTTACAACGAGAAGGGCAATGAAGTTTCTTTTGAGGTTCCGACAATCAGAAACCAGGTAAATACAATTCCTGGAATCATGGAACCGTTCGCAACGATTGAATATAAGAACAAGGATATTGTCTGCCGTGAGAATGAAGTTTCAAGCGACCTGTACTTCATCGTTTCAGGACGTTTTGCGGTTTATGTTGGAAAAAAACTTGCCGCTGTCCTTACTCCAAACGACATGTTCATCGGTGAAATGGCATTCCTTTTGAATGACCGCCGTACTGCGACTGTTCTTGCTGTAGGTGACTGCCGTCTGATCAAGATTCCAAAGACTGCTTTCCTTACTCTCATCAGAAAGAATCCCCACTACGGAATCTTCCTGAGCAAGATGCTTGCCTTGAGGCTTCAGCGTCAGACAAAGAGCGTCGTAGATCTGCAGAAGAGACTTTCTGCCATCGAAAATCTGGATATTCTTGATTAAAGGAAATGCAGGGTGCTTCGACTGCGCTCAGCAACCCTGCACATTGTGTAGCAATCCTGCCATGGGATTTAGCAACCCTGCCAAGCGCTCAGCAACCCTGCACAATGTGTAGCAACCCTGCCAAGCGCTCAGAAACCCTGCACATTGTGTAGCAACCCTGCCATGGGATTTAGCAATCCTGATATTCCAGAATTCAAGAATTGCCGCAGGGCAATTCTTGCGGCGAAAGTAAAAAAGCCTTGCTCCCCCTAGGCCATCAACCGCTTTCGCCAAGGATCCCTGAGTGAAATCGAAGGGTCCGATGCCATTACTTTTTTATCCAGCTTTTTCCGTCATAGGTGAATACTGTGGCCTGACAGTTCTGCTGTAGTCCTGGTCCCCAGAAGTCGGCCTTGGTTCTGTTTTCAAGGTAGCACATGATGGCGCTGTTCAATGCTCCGTGGGCTACGATGAGGATCTTCTTTGCGCTTTCGTACTGGGGTTCTATTTCCTGCTGGATGAAATTTTTTGTCCTTTCTAAAAGCTGTTCAAGTGATTCCCCTTTTTCAGGCGGAACATAGTCTCCCGGTCTGTTGAAGAAAGGAAAATAAGGACTGTCTGGTCTGTCCCAGTCTGCATAGAATGCACCTTCCTCCACGCCAAAGGAAATTTCCTTCAATCGCTGGTCGATAATGATGTCGGTGTCATTGAGACCTCGGATTATTTCCGCTGTTTTTTTTGCCCTCTTCAATGGTGAGCTGTATATTCTGTCAAATGTGATGTTCGATGAAATGAGCTGGTCGTGAAGAAGTTCCGCAGCCTCGATACCTTCTTCCGCAAGTTCAATGTCTATGCTGCCCTGGAGCCTACGTTCCTTGTTCCAGATTGTTTTTCCGTGTCTTACGATGTAAAGTTCCATTTTTTTATTTTTCCTCTTTATAATCTGTGAATCAGCATTCCGTCATCTGAAGGACTAAGGCCGATTTTTTCGATTCCGTCAAAGAAGCAGTCAGACGGAAGTTTTATTTTGATAAGATGGATGCCATTTTTTACTGCATCTTTTCTCACAAACATGAGCATGTTCATCAATGTAGTCCTGATTCTTTCTCTGTCAAAAAAATCAATCAAGCCGACAACAAAGTAGTCTTCCTTTTTGTAGTAGGAAAACAGTCCTGCCTGATGTCCGTTTTCAGATACGGAATAAACTTTGTTCCCGTATTCAATTTCCTTTGAGAACTGAGAACTGCCATAGATGGTATTGTCTTCACTCGAAAGCTGTGTATATTCCGGCTGGATGAAGTCAGGATTCAGCATGCTCAGAGAGACGCCGTCACCTGTGTCGTGGATTGTCGTAAGGAATTCCGGATTCAGCTGAAGAAATGAAACGAACTTTCTTATCTTTCGGATCAGTTTTATGGTGCTGTAGTTGTGGGTCAGCTGCGGGTTTTCAACCATGCCGTGAAAGAAAAGATTGTCTGTTATGATGACTCCGTTCTCACTTAGATTGTGCTTGAATTTTTCAAAGAATTTTTCGTACTGTGCCTTTGCAGCGTCTATGAAAATCAGGTCGAATTTTTCATCAACCTGTGCGAAAAGTGCATCTTCGTGGGTGATTCGGATTCTGTCTTCAAGACCGCAGTTTTTTATGTTGTCCACTGCGCGGATGTAGCGGTCGATGTCGATTTCAATGGTGCGCACGTATATGTCGTCGGCAAGGCTTGCAAAGTTGATCGCGCTGTAGCCGATGGCACTTCCGATTTCAAGAATTCTTTTGCAGCCACGGTCGACAATGGTCTGGCAGATGAATTCCCCGCCTTTGTCCATTACGATGGGTATGGAATTTTTCCTTGCGTATTCTTTGATCTGTGAAATTTCGTTCATTATGCCAGCTTGAGGCCGCTGTAACTGATTTTGTTCTGGTCAGAAAGCAGCCTTTCAAATTCATCAATTGGGATAGGCTTATAATAATAGAATCCCTGGACATAGTTAAGCCCCATGCCTTTGAGAAGAGAAATCTGTTCTTCCGTCTCTACACCTTCAGCAATGACAGGAAGTCTCATGTTGTGCGAAATATCTACAACACCTTTAATGATACTTAAGCCTTTATCGTAGTTGCTGCTGTTGAGGTCAAAGAACTTCATGTCCATTTTGAGAACATCAGCCTGAACATCCTTGAGCATGTTGAGTGAAGAATAACCGCTTCCAAAGTCGTCGATTAAAATCATGAATCCCTTGTTGCGCAGGCACTGTATCACGGTTCTAAGGATTTTTATGTCGTCGATGAAGGCACTTTCCGTAATTTCAATTTCAATGAACTTTGGGTCGATCTTGTATTTTTCAACAAGGGATGAAAATACCTGCGGAACATTTATTGAGAAAATGTCGATGCGTGAAACATTTATTGAAACAGGAACCGGAGTTATTCCGCTGTCAATCCAGGCTCGGATGGTTTTGCAGACTTTTTCCCAGATGTACATGTCCACTTTTGCAATCATGCCGTTTTTTTCAAGGACAGGAATGAATTCTCCCGGGGAAACAAGACCGCGCAATTTGTTCTTCCAGCGGACAAGAGCTTCCGCTCCGACAATTTTGTTGTCCTTTATTGAACATTTAGGCTGCAGAAAGAAAGTGAATTCATCTTCTTCAAGTCCGCGTTTAATTTCCGGTATAATCTGAAGGTCGTGTTCGATTTCCTTTATCATCTGCGGACTGAACCAGCAGATTGTTCCGTCCATTTTTTCAAGCTGTGCCTTTGTTGCCGTATCAGCAAAATCTATGGCATCAAGAATTTCTTCCGTCTGGCTTCCAAAGGTGTATCCGCCAAAGGCAATCTTGAATCCTTCGATTCCGTCAAAAGAACTTATGAGCCTGTTGAGTCCGTTTACAAGATAGTCAAGGGTAGAGGGGTGCTTGTCCATTATGATGTAAAAATCGTCGCCACCTCCGTAGCCTGCAACACAATCAAAAAGCCTTTCGACTTCGTGAAGGAAATAGGCAATGTTTTTTAAAAGCCTGTCGCCCTGCCATCTTGAATACCACTTGTTGAAGAATCTGAAGTGCTCGACGTCCATGGAAATAAGGCAGACTTCATTGTGCTGTTCTGCAAGGAAATCTTTTGCGGCTTCAATAAAACTGCCCTTCTTTAAAAGTCCCGTAAGCTGGTTTTTTTCCGAATCTGAAGGAACGTTGAGAATCTGGGATTTTGAATTAATGGAAAAGAATGCAATTACAATGTCAGTTCCGTCAAACGTCTGTTCTCCCTGGAATAAAGTGATTGTAACTTCGTCCCAAAGCCCGCGGGAATTTTTTTCCCTTACCATTGTGGAAACGAAACCGTTTGACTGCGAAAGCCGTTCAAGCACTGAATCAAGATCCATGAACTCAAGGAATTTTTTCTGGTCGTCAGGGTGAACCATTTTTTCGCAGGTTCTTTTTATCGCTGTTGACAGCGGCTCTTCTGCAATCGAATGGAAGTCAATTTTGTCGAAGTTTCTTTCGGAAATCAGTATGTACTGGTCTTTGCCTAGATTCATTTCCATGGAGAAGTTAAAGGAACCCATGGGTTTAAGCCTTGACAATACTTCCCTTGCAAAATCGTTGTAGAAGGTGCCGGTGTAGACACAGCATTTTCCGTGGCCAGGATATTCCATCTGTGCTATGCTGAAATTCACCCAGCGGAACAGGCTGCCGATAAAAGTCGTATGGCATGTTGAATTCTGTTCGCTTATTGGCAGTGTTGAAAATTTGTCTGAAATTATTTTTACGGCTTCCGGGAATTCCTTTCCCAGTTCCATCGATGGAAAGGCTTTTTTTGCGCTTTCATTGAAATAGACAATTGTCTGAGAATCATCGGCAATGTAAAGAATGTTATCCCGTACTTTTTCCATTGTATGACTGCGATTTTTCCGCCCTAAAGTTGAATCTAAAGGGCAATCTGTACTTTCTATTATAACATGGAATATGTGAAAAGCAAACTTTAATTGTGGCACGGAGAATTTACATCCCCATGCCCGCCATTTAAAAAATCAGGATTCCCTGTGGTCAAAAACGCGCTTTGTTTTCTTTTCGCTTCTTGGCAAAGTTCCAACCGGAACAACTGCAACCTTAGGGTTCACTCCGATTTTTGACTTGAAGAGGCTTCCGATTGCTTTTCCTGTCTCCTCAAAGTTTACGCGGCCTTCAACTTCAACCGTAAGAACCATTACGTCCTTGTTGTTTTCGTCGTCGTGGCCGATGGCGATTGAGTATTCGCTTGTTGCACCGTCGATCTGGTGGAGGACTTCTTCAACTTGGGCCGGGAACATGTTGACTCCATGCACCTTGAACATGTCGTCGCTTCTTCCCTTGATGATGTCAAGACGGGGATAGCATGAACCGCATGAACATTTTTCAGGAATGATTCTTGAAAGGTCATGTGTGCGGAACCTTAGGAGTGGCGCACCTTCCTTTACCAGTGTTGTGATTACGATTTCACCTTCTTCTCCGTCTTCCACAGGCTTTCCTGTTTCTGGATTGATGATTTCGATAAAAAGGTAGTCGTCCCAGTAGTGGATGTATTTTTCCTTCTGGCAGTTGATTCCGATTCCAGGCCCGTAGATTTCTGTAAGGCCGTAGATGTCGTAAAGTTCGATTCCAAGTCCGTCCTGGATGCTCCTGCGCATTTTGTCAGACCAGCGTTCGCTTCCGATGACTCCCTTCTTTAATGCAATCTTGTCCTTAAGCCCGCGTTTTGTGATCTCTTCCGAAAGCAAAAGGGCATAGCTTGAAGTTGCACAGATAACTGTAGACTGAAGGTCCTGCATCATCTGGAGCTGCTTTTCCGTGTTTCCAGGTCCCATTGGAACTGCCATGGCACCAAGCTTTTCGCAGCCTGCCTGGAACCCGATTCCTGCTGTCCAAAGTCCGTAGCCCGGTGTAATCTGGATGCGGTCCTTCTTTGTAATTCCCGCCATTTCGTAGCAGCGCGCAAACTGGATTGCCCAGTCGTCAACGTCTTTTCTGGTGTATGGAATGATTACAGGTCTTCCAGTTGTTCCGCTTGAAGAATGGATGCGGACTACATCTTCATCCGGAACAGCCTGAATTCCAAGGGGATATGCGTTTCTAAGGTCGTCCTTTGAGCTGAACGGAAGTTTTTCAAAATCTTCCTGGCTTGCAACTCCGGTGATTCCTTTTTCGCGGTAGAGTTTTCCGTAGTAGCTGTCACCTGCGATGAGTCGTTTTACCTGTGCGTCTACAAGTTCAATCTGTTTCTGTGTAAGTTTCATGAATATATCCTTTGCAAATTACGTTTCTTTGTACAGAAACAGTATAACAGAGGATATGAAAAAATCAATTGAAAATGAGTTTGCATCCAAAATCAGCCGGAACTATGGCTCAGTTTTTTTGAATGGGGTCAGATTACATAGATGTAGGAATCGTCAGCCTTGCTTCGCTGGACAATCTGCTCAAGGGTTATTCCGTCTACGTAGGAATTTATTGACTGTTCGAAGCCTTTCCAGAAATCTATGTTGCCGGAATTTGTCACGGGATGACAGGGAAGGTCTCCTTTGGGATTCAGATCGCCTTCCATTGCCCTTAAGATTTCTCCAGCCGTATAGTCCCTTGCCGATCTGTTCAGTTTGTAGCCGCCGGAATTTCCCCTCAGGACATCAAGAAGCTCATTTTTTTTGAGCAGGTTCACTATCTGTTCCGCGTATTTTGCGGAGATGTTGTGGCTGTGAGCAAGGGATTTTAGCGGCGTATATGCTTGGGGATTTGATTCCGCAGTCTTTGCCAGTGTTGTCATGAGCAGCAGTCCGTACTGACCTTTCGTTGATATTTTCAGCATTGAAAGCCTCCCTGTAATGGATTAAAACCTATTAAAACAATAGGAGTATAACCAAGGGTAGTATATCAATATTCACCTACTGTGTCACTAGGAATAAATTATGATTATTTCTTAAAACCTATTGACATAGTAGGAATAAGAAAGTATATTGCAGATATACTCCTACTAAAGAAGTAGGAATTAAAACGCAGCAGATTAAATTGATTCAGTTCTGGAGGAAATTAAAATGGCAGTAAGCAAGAAACAGCTTGTATTGGATACATTCGACAGCAAAACAACAGAAAGGGTTCCTGTTGGATTCTGGTTCCACTTTGCAAAGGATGAGATGGCAGACGGCCTTGCTGATCCAAATGTAATTGAGGCAAACATTAAGGGACATGAAAAACTCGTCAATTCGTTCAAACCTGACTTTGTAAAGCTCATGAGCGACGGTCTTTTCAACTATCCGAATGAGGCATTGAAGAACCTTAATTCGGCAAAGGATTTTGCAAACATAAAGCCACTTGATCCAAATCACGAATGGTTCAGGAAAAATGTGGAACTCGTCAAAAAGCAGATTTCACTTTTGCCTGAAGATGTCGCAACTTTCTACAATCTTTTTGCTCCATCAACAACCATCAAGATCGCCTTTGGGTTCTATGGTGCCGACAAGAAGTTTGCGGATTTCATCAAGGAAGATCCTGATGCTGTTGCCGCAGGTCTCAATGTGATTGCTGATGACATTGCAAAGGTTGCAAGAAGCGTCATCAGGGAAGGCGGTGCTACAGGCATCTACTTGAGCGCTCAGTCAATTCAGGACTGGAGGATTGGAGAAGACCTTTACAAGAAGGTTATTGCTCCTGCGGAAAAGAAGATCCTTGAGGCTGCAAATGAAGAAAGCGCATACAACATTCTTCATGTCTGCGGATTTGAAGGCAGCCGCAACAAGCTTGAATGGTTCAAGGACTATCCGGCAAAGGCAGTCAACTGGGCCGCAGTTGTCGAGAAGGTTCCTCTTGCGGAAGGTAAGAAGATTTTTGAAGGCAAGGCAGTTATCGGAGGTTTCGGCAACACTGTAAATGATTTGCTCTACAAGGGAACAAAGGAAGAAATTCAGGCGGAAGCAAAAAAGCTTATCGCAGAGGCCGGCAGAACTGGTGTGATTCTTGGTGCTGACTGTACCGTTCCAAGAGACATTTCACTTGACCACCTTGAATGGGTTCGTGAAGCTGCAGAATAAATTACAGGACGGAGAGAGTAAATAAATTTTTTTTGTGGAGAACAATTATGAAAAAGATAGCTGGAAATATCGTATTTGGTTTGGTTGCAGTAGCAGCATTGGGATTGTTTGCTTCATGCTCAGGAAAGAAATCTTCCGGGGCAAGAAAGATTCAGGTTGCACATACAAACTACTATGTGCCTTATGACTTTGTTGATGAAAAGGGAAATTCCGAGGGCTTTGAAGTTGCAGTCCTTAGGGAAATAGATGCACTTCTTCCTCAGTATGAATTTATTTTCCACGGTGTTTCTGATGATGAGCTTCTCATCGGCGTTCAGACAGGAAAGTATCAGGTAGGAACAAAGGGTGTATGGAAGACTGAAGAAAGAAAGACAAAGTACATCTTCCCTGAAAATCCTATCGGTGCAAGCATCATTGGCATCACTTTCAGAAAGGCTGATGAAGATAAAATCAAGGATCTTGAATCCTTCGCTTCCTTCGGCGGAAAGCTTGTTCCAATCGCACCTCAGAACGCCCAGTACAATGTTGTTGTTGAATACAACAATGCGCATCCGGACAACCAGGTAAAGCTTCTTCCGTCTGAATCATTCGTCCTTTCCGATGCCTACAGCTGGGTTCTTGAAGGAAGATACGACGGATTCTTTGACATCAAGCTTGCCTATGAGAACAACATCAAAAATGAGGATGCACCATACCACAAGTTTGCAAAGGACCTAGCCTATGTTCCTCACAAGGGAATTCCAACATGGCCATTGTTCAACAAGGGTGAGCAGGAATTTGCTGATGCATATGACGGAGCAATCAAGATTCTTAAGGAAAACGGAAAGCTCAGCGAACTTTCAAACAAGTACTTCGGTGAGGATGTGTTCACATTTATAACTGACTGATTTGAAACACATTGAATGGAAGATTTTCATACAACTATTTTGACCTGTGTGTTTCTGTAGATGAGTTTATAAAAAAGGATTCGATGAAATGGAAAGCAGAATTTTTTATCCATCTTATATTCTAACGGCATTCAAAAAACTTCTACCGTTTTTGGGAATGACCTTCGGCATTGTACTCGGAACCATTGTGATCGCATTGCTTCTTTCCATCCTCATCGTGAAGGGAAGGCTCAGCAAAAACAAGGTTGCAGTAAAGATTGCCTCAGGCTATGTGGGAGCCTTGCGCTGTACACCTTCAATCGTACTGCTTTTTATCGTGTTCTACGGACTTCCAAGACTTTTCCTTGCATTTGGAATCGACCTGAACTTCTGGCCAAAGGCATTTTTTGTAATCGTTGCACTTTCACTTTTGTATGCCGCATCACTGAGTGAAGTTATTCGTTCCGCCTATCTTGCAGTGGGCAAAGGACAGTATGAAGCGGCAGTTAGCGTAGGGCTGACTGAATTCCAGGCAATCAGGAGAATCGTTTTTCCACAGGCCTTCGTAGTTGCCCTTCCTAATCTTGGAAACAGCCTTGTGTCGCTTCTTAAGGAAGGGTCACTTGCATATACAATCGGACTTATAGATGTCATGGGGGCCGGAAACCTTTTGATTTCAAGAAACATGGGAGCCTATGCCATTGAAACATATGTTGCCCTTGCGCTGATCTATTGGATCGCCACGATAATTCTTGAAAACCTTTTCAAATTCCTTGAGAAGAAATTTTCAGTTGGGAGGAAAGTAAAATGATAGACTTTCATTTCCTGATAAAGACATTCTGGCTGTCCATAAGGGCAATACCGGTTACTCTGGGAATCACTGTCGTTTCACTTCTTCTTGCGGTGGTTCCGGCTTTGATAATTGCTTTGGTAAGAATCAAAAAAATAAAGGTGCTTTCACAGCTTGGTTCAGTCTATGTTTCCTTCATAAGGGGAACGCCTGTGGTCCTTCAGATTCTTGTGATCTACAGTCTGATTCCAAGCCTGCTGAATGTGGTGATCCAGAAGACGGGAAGCAGCTTCAATGTTTTTGAGCTTAATCCCATCATCTATGCCTTCATTGTGTTTGCTTTGAATTCCACTGCAACTTTGTCGGAGGTTTTCCGCTCGGCTCTCAAGACGGTTCACAAGGGACAGATGGAAGCGGCATTGAGCATCGGCCTTACAAAATTCCAGGCATTCAGAAGAATTTTATTTCCGCAGGCATTTATTTCCGCCTTGCCAAACATCTGCAACCTGACTGTAGGACTCATAAAGAATACTTCACTTGCTTTCATGATGACGGTCAAGGATATTACGGCAGTCGCAAAAATCGAGGCGGCATACGGATACAACTACATCGAGGCATATCTTGATATCTTCGTGGTTTATCTCATTGTCTGCTCTGTGGTTCAGGTTCTGTTCAAGTTCACTGAGAAAAAATTTGAGTTCAAGGGAACAAAGAAAACAAGAGCTTCAAAAACAGAAGCGGTTTAACGGGGGAAAAGAAAAATGCTTAAGATAACCGGGATAAAAAAATCATTCGGAAAGACTGAAGTGCTTAAGGGCGTTGATATTACTGTGAATAAAGGCGATGTTGTTGCAGTTCTTGGACCATCGGGAAGCGGGAAGACAACAATGCTCCGCTGCATAAATTTTCTTGAGACCGCTGATTCCGGCGAACTTGAATTTGATGAGATCAAGACTTCGTTGGATTCCGCATCGAAGAAAACCATCAATGACATAAGAAAAAAGACTGCCTTTGTTTTCCAGAACTACAATCTGTTCGACAACAAGACGGCTCTGGAAAATGTAATGGAAGGTCTTGTAATTGCAAGAAAGGTTCCGGTCAAGGAAGCGGAAGAAATTGCAAAGAAGGCTCTTGATAAGGTTGGATTAAGCCACAGGTACGACTACTATCCTGCAAGTCTTTCCGGCGGACAGCAGCAGCGCGTTGGAATTGCCCGTGCCATTGCTGTAAATCCTGACGTAATTCTTTTTGACGAACCTACAAGCGCACTGGATCCGGAACTCATCAACGAAGTTCTTTCTGTAATGAGGAAACTTGCAAAAGAAGGAACAACAATGATCGTCGTTACCCATGAAATGAGTTTTGCCCAGGATGTCGCAAATCACGTCATCTTCATGGACAAGGGCGTAATCGTTGAGGAAGGCAATCCAAGGGATTTCTTTTCTCATCCAAAGGAAGACCGTACAAAGCAGTTCCTCAAGCGTGTGCTTCCTGTTGATGATTATGTGATCTGATCTGCTGCCTGGAGGTTTCTATGGATTTGGGATTCAAAGGTAAAGTTGCAGTTGTTGCAGGCGCAAGCAAAGGAATCGGTTATGCCGTTGCAAAGGAATTTCTTAAGGAAGGTGCCACGGTTGTAATTTCCGCAAGAAATGAGGAAGGAGTAAAAAAAGCAGTTGAAGAACTTTCAGAGTTTGGCAAGATTTTTGGATATGCCCTTGATGGAAATTCTCAGGAGAACATGAACATACTTGCGGAAAAGGCAGCATCCATTACAGGTTCAATAGATGCCTGGGTAAACAATATCGGAACAAACAAAAAGCGCAGTGGAAAATTCTATACCGAAGATGAACTCGATCATATAATTTCCACCTGCTTCAAGTCATGCGTCTATGGCTGTCAGGCAGTTTTCCCATACATGAAGGAAAATGGTGGAGCCATAGTCAACATTTCTTCCCTTGCATCCCATGCGGCAACTGCAATCCGTTCAAACATATATGCCTCAATGAAGGCTGCGGTCAACGGATATACAAGAACTGTTGCAAGCGAGTATGCTCCATACAACATTCGCGTCAATGCGGTTCTTCCGGGGTATACGGAAACTCCTCTGCTCATGGGCGGTTTTACGGAAGGACAGTTAAAGGAGCTGCTCAGAAACAATATTCTTGGGCGCCTTGCACAGCCTGAAGAAATCGCAAAACCTGTCGTATTCCTTTCAAGCCCAGGGGCAAGCTACATTACAGCGTCGGAAATCGAGGTTACTGGAGGCCATGTAAAGGTCCTCAATGCCTGGGAATCCTTCCTGCAAAATAATTGAAAATACCTATTGACTATATAGGTGAATAAGCGTATTATCCAGTTATCTAAACCTACTGACATAGTAGGAATTGAAATTGGATATGCGTATGGAAAACATAATTGAATTGAAGAACATCTACAAAACGTTCCAGCAAAACGGAAAAACCTTTAATGCCGTAGAGGATGCGACCGTCTCCATCAGAAAAGGTGAAATCTACGGAATCATCGGTTTTTCTGGCGCTGGAAAATCTACACTGGTCAGAACCATAAATCTGCTGGGACGTCCTACAGCCGGAACGGTTGCTGTAAAGGGAAAAGACTTCCTTGCCCTTTCTGCAAAGGAGCTTAGGGAAGAGCGCAAGAAGATTGGAATGATCTTTCAGCACTTTAACCTTATGCCAAGCCGTACAGTCTTTGACAATGTTGCTTTCCCATTGAAAGGTTCGGGATTTTCAAAAGCACAGATTTCAGAAAAAGTCCACGAACTTCTTGATCTTGTTGAAATTGGCGACAAGGAAAAAAATTATCCATCTCAGCTCAGCGGCGGTCAGAAGCAGCGTGTTGCCATTGCCCGTGCCCTTGCAAATGATCCGGACATCCTTTTGTGTGACGAAGCAACTTCCGCTCTTGATCCTACGACAACAAAGTCAATTCTTTCTCTCTTGAAAAAACTCAACAAGCAGCTTGGACTTACCATCGTCATAATTACCCATCAGATGGAAGTCATAAAATCAATTTGTGATCATGTTGCTGTAATGGAGCATGGCAAAATTGTTGAGCAGGGTGAAGTTTTCAGCATCTTTGCAAATCCTCAGAATGAAGTTACAAGGCGGTTCATCAGGTCAACTTCAAGCCTTACAAAAATCGAAGATCTGATAAAGGAAGACAGTCCTGTGGTTCATCTGGAAAAAGATGAAAGACTGGTGCGTTTTACCTACATTCAGAAAAATGTCAGCGAGCCTTTGATTTCCGCAACTTCAAGAATTTACGACATAACCATGAACATCATCTTTGCGGAAATTGAAATCGTTCAGGGTGCTCCTATAGGCGGAACCGTTGCAATCATAAGCGGTCAGCCGGAAGCAATTGACCGTGCCCTGGAACACATCAGGGGAGAAAACGTTGGAGTTGAAGTTTTAAAGGAGGCAGAGTAGATGTTGGAAATCATACAGAAAATCATACCTAATGTAGCGTCCCATCCGGAAAGGTTTTTTAACGGCCTTCTGGAAACTTTTGTAATGACCTTGTGGTCCGGTGCCATAAGTTTTGCAATTGGAATTGTTTTTGGAATCACCCTTACTGTAACAAAAAAAGACGGAGTTCTTGAAAACAAAGTTGTCTTTCAGTTTTTGGACAAGGCGATAAACCTGTTCCGTTCCGTGCCATTCATCATTCTGCTTACAGGTGTAATGCCATTGAGCCGTTTGATCATGGGAACTGCCATCGGGGTCAAGGGGGCCATTGTTCCTCTGGTGTTTGGAACTGTTCCTTTTTTCAGTCGCCAGATAGAAGCTGCCCTTGCAGAAGTGGACGGTGGACTTGTGGAAGCGGCGTTGAGCATGGGCCTTTCTCCGGTGGATATCATCTTCAGGGTGTATCTTAAGGAAAGTGTTGGCCCGATCGTCAGGGGCACCATGATTACAACTGTGAGCCTTGTTGGTCTTACGGCCATGGCAGGTGCTGTCGGTGCGGGTGGTCTTGGAAACTATGCCATCATGTACGGTCACGACAGGAACCAGCTTGATGTCACATGGGTGACAATTGTAGTACTTGTAATTTGTGTGAACCTCATTCAGTGGGGCGGAAATAAGATTGTAAAAGGAGCAAAAAAATGAGTTTGAACAGAAGAAAAATCGGAATCATCGGTGCAGGTCACGTTGGAAGTCATGCAGGATATGCCTTGATTAGCCAGGGTCTTGTAGAAGAAATTGTTTATATTGATGTGGATCAGAAGAAGGCTGAGGCACAGGCCCTTGACCTCTATGATTCGTCAACTTACCTTACAAAGCATGTCAATGTATACGCTGGAAACTACGGTGACATAAAGGATGCGGACATTCTCATCATTGCCGCAGGTCCTCTTCCTGATATGGCTGCAGGCCAGACTGACAGGCAGCAGACCCTTGGTGCCACTGTGGCAATCCTAAAGGATATTATTCCGCAGATAAAGGCAAGCGGATTCAACGGCATCATCGTAAACATTTCAAATCCTGCCGATGTTGTTACCCACTACCTGCAGGAAAAACTTGGTTGGGATCCTCAGCGCATTTTTTCAACTTCAACGACTCTGGACAGCGCAAGACTCCGCCGTGCTATCAGCGAAGCAACAGGATATGATCAGAAATCAATCGTTGCCTATGCCCTCGGTGAGCACGGAGAAAGTCAGATGGTTCCGTGGAGCACAGTGTCTGTTGCGGGAAAATCACTCCTCAAACTGATGAAGGATCAGAGTGAAAGGTTTGGAAATCTTGACCTTGAAGGAATTGCTGCCAAAGGAAAAGTCGCAGGCTGGATAATTCTTGGCGGAAAGGGCAGCACTGAATTCGGAATCGGCGCAAGCATTGCCCAGGTGGTTCAGGCTCTCTATGGCGATGAGGACCGCATTCTTCCGGTTTCAACTTTGCTTGATGGCCAGTACGGACAGAAAGATGTCTATGCTTCCGTTCCATGCCGTCTTAACAATAAGGGAATAGCAGAAGTTATTGAGCTTGATTTAACAGAAGAAGAACTGAAGAAATTTGCCGCCAGCTGTGAGACAATGACTGCAAACTACAAAAAAGCATTGAGCCTGTAGATAAAAAAGGAGGAAGCATGTCTTCGTTGAAATTAAGATATCTTTTCAAAGATCCGCACAGTTTGAAGAAAGGCATTCTTCCTGATTATACGAGCCTTGATTTTGTAAGCAACGGAAGCCACATTTACGGAGAGATCATGTGGCCGTCTCAGGATTTTCCAAAGCCCCATCCATGTGTGATCATGCTTCACGGTTATCCGGGATCTGCACGCAACGATGACATTTCCCATGCCCTTTGCCGTGCAGGTTGTGTCGTTCTTGTTCCACATAACCGCGGTGCCTGGGGAAGCCAGGGAAAATATCTTGTTACCCATTGTGTGGAGGATGCCTGTAATCTTGCGGAATATGCCCATTCAAAGGAGTTCACGGAAAAGTATAATGTTGACCCAGACAGCATTTTTCTTTTGGGACACAGCATGGGAGGAAATTCTGCCTTGAACGCTGGAAAGAAACTGTCATGGCTCCGTGGAATCATCATGCTTGCTCCATACGACCCGACCTGTCTTTTGCCGGAAGGAAAGGAAGCCTATCTTGAAGCTCTGTTAAACGAAGGCAAGATTTTGAATTCAGACGGAACGGATGCCATCTATGAAGACATACTTTCCAATCAGGATGATCTGCGTTTTGAAAATGCCTTTGACGGCATAAAGGATAAAAACATTCTGATTTTTGCCGCAAAGTATGATTCAGTTTCCATCAACGACAGGATGATAGGTCCCTTGTGGAACAGGTTGAAAGCCCATGAGACAAAGGCAGTCCAGAAGCTTGTGGAATATCCTACGGAACACGGATTGCTTGGCCGCAGGATTTCTGTGATCAGGGACATCGGCCGGTTTATAAAAAAATCACAGAAATAATTTATAAACCTATTGACTAAATAGGAGATAAAAAGTATAACTGACTTAGTTTTAATTCCTATTGTTTTGCTAGGTAATACCTGAAGGAGGTGCATGAAATGAAGTTCTATTTTGAAAAATTAGTGCGTGAAAATTTCCGTAATGGAGTCATGCGCCTCTGTGTATTCTTCTAATGCAATGACACCAGGTGTTTTGAATTTAAGTCTGCATTTTGGAAGGCCCTGTAAACACCGCAGAGAGGGTAGCGGAAGACAGCGTAGCTGGCTGAAGCGAGGGGGAGACTTCCCCCTTCAGAATACACATAAAAGGAAATTACCATCATGAAAAAAATAATCACATCAATTCTTGCTGCATCTGCAGTTTTCGGTTTTGTATCTTGCAATAAATCTTCTGGAAAATCTTCTGAAGTTGTAGTTAAACTTGGCGTAACTGGATCAGTCTATGAAGACTTGTGGGAACCTGCACAGAAGGCACTCAAGGAGCAGGGAATCAACCTTAAGATCGTTCAGTTCACAGATTATGTAACACCAAACAATGCACTTGCCAACGGTGAAATCGATTTGAACGGATTCCAGCACCGCATTTTCTTTGCAACTGAAATCAAGAACAAGGGATATGACATCAGCCTTGTTGGAAATACATTCCTTACACCGCTTAATGTTTATTCAAACAAGATCAAATCAATTGACGAACTTAAGGACGGTGACGTTGTTGCAATTCCAAACGATGTTACAAATGGTGGGCGCGCAATCAAGGTTCTTGAATCTGCAGGGCTCATCAAATTGAAGGAAGATGCAGGCTTCAATCCTACTGTAAATGATATTGTTGGAAATCCAAAAAACATCGTGATCAAGGAACTTGCAGCAAATACGATTCCTTCCGCTTTGAATGATGTTACTGCAGCTGCCATCAACGGAAACTATGCCCTTGATTTCAACATCGATCCAAAGACAGCAATCGTAAAGGACACGCTGGAAGACAAGGAATACTGGAACCTTATTGCCGCACGCACTGCTGACCTGAAGGATAAGGAAAAGGTTGCCGTGTATGACAAGATTGTAAAGGCTTACCAGTCAGCAGCAACGGAAGACGTTTACAACAACAAGTTCAGCGGATACTACATCAAGACTGGCTGGGGAATTGATGAGCTTGAGCAGTATAAATAGGCGGACAATTAATGTTCTTGAATAGATTGCTGGCATCTTCTGGATGCCAGTTTTTGCATATGGACCTGCAGCTTCTTGCAGTCTCCTGTTTGGGAAAATCACATGTACGACATAAAAGAACTTTCGAAAATTATTGGTGATGATGCTCGCGTCATCTATGGTGATGGAATTGAACACAAATATCTTTCGGATATTTTGGGCCGAAAAAAAGGTTCTGCAAGTGCCCTTGTTTTTGCAAGATCCACGGAAGAAGTCAGCGCCGTCCTCAAGTTTGCCAATGAAAATGATATTCCGGTAACGCCAAGAGGTGCAGGTACCAACCTTGTCGGTTCTACCGTTCCGCATTATGGAGCAATCATCCTTGACCTTTCCCTCATGAACCGCATACTTGAAGTTGATGCTGAAAATTTTACTGCAACTGTTGAACCTGGAGTAATCCTTCAGGACTTTCAGAAGCATGTGGAAAGCCTTGGACTTTTCTATCCTCCTGATCCGGGTGAAAAACTTGCATCCATCGGTGGAAACATCAGCACCAACGCAGGCGGAATGCGCGCAGTAAAGTACGGAGTCACAAGAGACTATGTAATGGGTCTTGAGCTTGTTCTTGCCGACGGAACGGTTGTCTGGACCGGATCAAAAAACCGCAAGGATACAACCGGACTCGACATCAAGAACATGGTGGTTGGAAGCGAAGGAACACTGGCAGTAATCACCAGGTGCCTTTTGAAACTGATCGGCAGACCAGAGCTTTCAAAATCCCTTTTGATCTGCTTTGGTTCCCTCAAGTCAGGAATAGAAGCGGTTCCGGTCATCCTTAAGAAAAATCTTAATCCTACGGCAGTTGAGTTCATCGAAAGAAAGGTTGTTGCCCTTGGTGAAAAATTCCTTGGTCTGGAATTTCCGGATAGGGAAAGCGAAGCCTATCTTCTTTTGACTTTTGACGGTGCAAAGAATGAAATTGAAAACAATATTGCTCTGCTGATGGATACTGTGAAAGATGTTTCCGACAGGATCATTGTTCTTGATGATCCGGAAGTGAGCTCCAATGTATGGAAAATCAGGGGCTGCCTTGTGAAAGCCGTTGAAGCGACAAGCGAGCAGGAACCTTTGGACATTGTTGTTCCGATCAATCAGATTGATGGGTTCGTCAAATATGTCAACGGGCTTGAGTCTGAAAGCAAAATGCAGATGATAAGTTTTGGGCATGCAGGAGACGGAAACGTTCACCTTTGTGTTGTTCGCGGCGACCGTGATGAAGAAACCTGGGAAAAGGAACTTCACGCAAATCTTGAAAAACTTTATGCAAAGGCGCACAATCTTGGTGGACTCATAAGCGGCGAGCACGGAATCGGCATAAGCAAAAGGGACTTCTTCTTCAGCGAAATTCCCGCCGCAAATGTGGCCCTGATGAACAGCATAAAGAATGCCTTTGATCCTAAAAGGATTTTAAACCAGGGCATCAGCTATACGAAATGAATCGAAAATATCCCTTCACGGACAGCAAATGTTTTTATAAAAATACGGGAAGGAACGGACTGACTGGCAGTATTTTTATAATGATATATGTTTAATCCGTGAGTGGATATCTTGAAATGAAAAGACTTTTAGCAGGAAAACGAAAATGAAACCATTATCACACAGGACAGCAACATTCACCGACAGTGTAATCCGCAGAATGACCCGCATCTCAAATCAATATGGTGCCGTAAACTTAAGTCAGGGATTTCCTGATTTTGAACCGCCAAAACAAATATTGGACCGCCTTGCGGAAGTAACAAAAGAGAACTTCCACCAGTATTCACTTACATGGGGTGCCCAGAATTTCCGCGAGGCACTTGCAGAAAAACAGTCAAAACTCATGGGACTGAACATCAATCCAAACGAAGAAATCGTCGTAACCTGCGGTGGAACGGAAGCAATGATGGCTGCCATGATGACAATATGCAATCCTGGCGACAAGGTTGCAATCTTCAGTCCCTTCTATGAAAACTATGGCGCGGATACGATTTTAAGCGGAGCGGAACCTATCTATATTCCTCTTGTTCCTCCAAGCTACACCTTTGATCCAAACCTGATTGAAGATGCATTCAAGGCCGGTGCCAAAGCTCTTATTCTCTGCAATCCGTCAAACCCTTGCGGAAAAGTATTTACCCTTGAAGAGATGACTGTCATTGCAGACCTTGCAAAAAAATATGATGCATACATTGTGACGGACGAAGTTTATGAGCATATAATCTACGCACCCCACAAAATGGTGTACATGGCTTCACTTCCCGGAATGCGTGAGCGAACCATTGTGTGCGGTTCTCTTTCAAAGACCTATTCTTTGACCGGATGGCGCCTTGGATATACCATTGCTCCTGCAGAAATTACGGAGCGTATCAAGAAGGTGCATGACTTTTTGACTGTGGGGGCAGCGGCTCCACTTCAGGAGGCCATGGTCACAGGATTGAAATTCGGTCAGGATTATTATGACGGGCTTACGGCAAAGTACACCCACCTCAGGGATCTGATGGTAAAGGGACTTGATGACATCGGTCTTGTACACAACGTTCCTGAGGGCGCCTATTACATCATGATTGATTTCAGCCAGCAGATGAAAAAGCTTGGTGTTGAAAGCGACCTTGAATTTGGAGAAATTCTTGCCCGCGATGTTGGAGTCGGAATGGTTCCAGGTTCAAGCTTTTTCAAAGAGCCTGTAAATGATTACCTCAGGATTCACTTTGCAAAAAAAGATGAGACGTTGAATGCTGCTCTCGAGCGCCTTGCGGACATCAATAAGAAGCTGAAGATTTAGTGCTTTAAGATTAGTCAGAACTACATCAAGTCTTTGACTGTTCTTCCCTTGAAAAAATCAAAAATCATTTTGTTGAAATCCTTCCACATCGGAAGGGTTTTGCATTTTGATTCGCTGTCGCATTTTGGGGCGCCATCCTCAAGACATGCAACGACGGAAAGTGTTCCTTCTGTGACAACGAGGATTTCATAGATGGTGTATTCTTCCGGCTTTCTGATCAATGAATAGCCGCCGCCTTTGCCGCTTACGCCTTTTACAAGTTCTGCCGTTACGAGCATTTTTACGATGCTTTCAAGATACTTCTTGGAAATGTTCTGCCTCTGTGCAATTGAATCAAGTGAAACAGGCTTGCTGGAATTCTGCTGGGCAAGGTCAATCATCAGTCTGATTGCATATCTTCCTTTTGTTGAAATCATAGGTACCTCTTATAACTGAGTATAGGAAAAGAATGGAAAAAAATCAATAAATCCTATTGACATAGTGGGGAGGTAGGCATATATTTGACTTGTCAAAACCTAGTAAATCAGTAGGAATCAAGAAAGACGGTTCCAGGAGGATATGAGAATGGCAAATTATAAATTCGAAACATTACAGCTGCATGTTGGACAGGAAAGCGCAGATCCTGCAACAGATTCAAGGGCAGTTCCAATCTATCAGACTGCAAGTTATGTTTTCCATGATGCACAGCACGCGGCAGACCGTTTTGGTCTTAAGGATGCCGGAAACATTTACGGCCGCCTTACAAACAGCACTCAGGGTGTCTTTGAAGAACGCATTGCAGCTTTGGAAGGTGGTGTTGCAGGTCTCGCAGTTGCCAGTGGTGCTGCGGCAATCACATATGCAATTCAGGCTCTTGCCAAGGCTGGGGAACACATTGTTGCACAGAAGACAATCTACGGCGGAACAAGCAATCTTCTCGCACATACGCTTCCTCTCTACGGAATCGAGGCAAGCTTCGTAAATGTCCATGACCTTGTGGAAGTTGAAGGTGCCATCAAGGCAGAAACAAAGGCCCTCTATATTGAAACTCTTGGAAATCCAAACGCAGACATTCCGGATATCGATGCCCTTGCAGAGATTGCACACAAGCATGGAATTCCGCTTGTGATCGACAATACATTCGGAACACCATACCTTATCCGTCCGATCGAACACGGGGCAGACATTGTTGTTCATTCGGCAACAAAATTCATCGGCGGACACGGAACAACATTGGGCGGTGTAATCGTAGACGGCGGAACTTTTGAGTGGGCAAAGAGCGGAAAGTATCCTTGGATCAGCGAAGCAAACCCAAGCTACCACGGCGTAAAGTTCACTGAGGCTGCAGGCAAGGCTGCCTTCGTTACATATATCCGTGCAATCCTTCTCCGTGATGAAGGTGCATGTATTTCTCCGTTCAACGCATGGGTGCTTCTCCAGGGAACAGAAACTTTGTCACTCCGTCTTGAACGCCATGCGGAAAATACAAAGAAGGTAATTGAATTCCTTAAGAATCATCCGCAGGTAGAAAAGGTAAACCATCCGGCTTTGGAAGACCATCCTGATCATGCCCTTTACCAGAAGTATTTTCCAAACGGCGGTGGTTCAATCTTTACATTTGAAATCAAGGGCGGAAGGGAAGAAGCTTTCAAGTTCATCGACAACCTGAAGATTTTCTCACTCCTTGCAAATGTTGCCGACGTCAAGAGCCTTGTTATTCATCCTGCAAGCACAACCCACAGCCAGCTTACAGATGAAGAACTTAAGGATGTCGGCATCTATCAGAATACAATCCGTCTTTCAATAGGAACGGAACATATCGATGACATCATTGCAGACCTTGAGAATGGATTTTCTGCAATCAAATAATTGCGATTTCAAAGAAACCACTAAAAATTGAAATTTTTAGTGGTCATAATTATACTGTCTAAATAAAACAGGAGAAAACCATGAGCGAAGTAAAATCAAGTGCATTGGAATTGATCGGTGAAACACCGGTGGTAGACATTTCAAGATATACAAAGGCAGCGGGCGTTGAAGGCGTAAAGATCATCGCAAAGCTTGAATACCTTAATCCGGCTGGATCAGTAAAGGACAGGGTTGCCCTTTCAATGATCGAAGATGCAGAGGCAAAGGGAATCTTAAAGCCTGGTGCAACAATCATCGAGCCTACATCCGGAAATACTGGAATCGGTCTTGCTTCAGTTGCAGCTGCAAAGGGCTACAAGGCAATCCTTACTTTGCCTGACACGATGAGCGTTGAACGCAGAAATCTTCTTAAGGCATACGGTGCAGAAATTGTTCTTACAGAGGGTGCCAAGGGAATGAAGGGTTCCATCGAAAAGGCAGAAGAACTGAAGAACGAAATTCCTGGCAGTGTAATTCTTGGTCAGTTTGTAAATCCTGCAAACCCAGCAATCCATAAGAAGACAACAGGACCTGAACTTTACAGACAGCTTGACGGAAAGATTGATTTCTTTGTTGCCGGTGTCGGTACAGGCGGAACTGTAAGCGGAACAGGCGAATATCTTAAGGAGAAAATTCCTGGAGTAAAAATCGTTGCAGTAGAGCCTGCCACAAGCCCTGTGCTTTCAAAGGGAACTGCAGGTCCACACAAGATCCAGGGAATCGGTGCAGGCTTTGTTCCGGATACTTTGAATACAAAGGTGTATGATGAAGTAATTGCAATTGAAAATGATGATTCATTTGTAGAAGGAAGACGCTTTGCACATACGGAAGGTGTCCTTGTCGGAATCTCTTCAGGTGCCGCACTCAAGGCCGCAACCATCATTGCTTCGCGCCCTGAAAACAAGGGTAAGACAATCGTAGTTCTTCTTCCTGATTCTGGAGACAGATATCTTTCAACACCATTGTTTGCAGACTAAAATGAACAACGCCCGCGGTAAAACTTACAGCGGGCGTTGTTTTATCTGTATGTTGAGTTATCCCTATAATACTTTTGCGTAAGTTGATGCGAACAATCGGGGAATCAGAGGAAGCAACGGTGATACATATCAGATTGAAGTGCTGCTCTTTTTTCATGAATTTACCGGTATTCATATTGCAAATTTCGCACATGTCATTAACATATTCTGAGCATGGATATTGTTGATCGTTTGAGACATGATGGAAATCTTCCGGATGAAGAGTTTATTGAATTGCTGCAGACGGAAGAACATGACGCAAAATTATTCTCGACAGCAGATGAGGTCAGAAAATCTTTTTACGGCAAAGATGTCTATCTGCGTGGTCTCATTGAGTTTACGAACTGCTGTAAAAACAACTGTTACTACTGCGGAATAAGAAAAGACAACTCAAAGGCCCAGAGATACAGAATGGATAGAAGTGAAATTCTTTCATCATGCAACAAAGGATATGAACTTGGATTCAGAACTTTTGTCCTGCAGGGTGGAGAGGATCCTTTTTTTACCGACGAAAAAATCTGTGGCATTGTTTCTGAAATAAAACGCAGATATCCGGATTGTGCCGTCACACTTTCCATCGGTGAAAAAAGCCGGGAAAGCTATCGGTCTTTTTTTGATGCAGGTGCATCACGATATCTGCTGCGGCATGAAGCTGCTTCCGGTTCCCTTTATAAAAAACTGCATCCTGATGAAATGGATCTTGAGAACAGAAAAAGATGCCTTTTTGATCTGAAAGACATCGGCTACCAGGTTGGAGCCGGATTCATGGTCGGTTCTCCTTTTCAGACAATGAATGATATTGTCGAGGATCTGCGTTTCCTGCAGTCCCTTAGACCTGACATGATCGGCATCGGGCCTTTCATATCTCATCATGATACTCCTTTCTGCAATTATGAAAATGGTAATCTTTCATTGACCTTAAGATTGATTTCGGTTTTAAGGCTGCTTTTTCCATATGCACTTATTCCGGCTACTACTGCTCTTGGAACGATTCATCCACAAGGCCGTGAGCTTGGACTTAAAGCCGGAGCAAATGTTGTCATGCCCAATCTGTCTCCTAAAGAAGTAAAAGGAAAGTATCTTCTGTATGACAATAAAATCTGCATCAACGAAGATTCTTCTGAATGTCGTGGCCTTCTGCAGAGAAAAATTGCAGGTGCAGGTTACAGAATCGTTACTGACATTGGCGATGTAAAAAAACATTGAAACTAAGATCTTATGTATTCCACAATTCAAGGCATGCCGCAGATTCTTTTGGAATTGCTGATGCAATCGAATAAAAAATTGAGTCATAAAAAAGCTGCCCTTGGAAATTCTATTTCAACTGCGGGCAGCTTTTTTTTCAGGTGAAACTGAATCACCCCAATGCTTTCAGATTAAGCTCGACAAATTTTGGCTTTACGGAAGACTTGATTGCTTCTTCCACGTTGGCCTTTGTGATTCCGTTTATGCCTTCCTTGACGGCAGCTCCAAGAAGAATCGTGTTCACAACTTTAGTTGAACCGAGGTCTGCGCAGATTTTGTCGCTGTCGATTACAACGACTTTTCCTGCGGCCTTGCCCAGGGCATCGAGCATCGTTTCCTCGTCAAAGGTTTTTCCTGCAAGAAGGCTTGAAGGTGGTGTCATGATTTTTTTGTTGACGACAACAGTTCCGCCTTTCTTAAGGTAGTCAAGGTTACGAACCGCTTCGCACATTTCAAAAGCAATGATCATGTCGGCTGTTCCGTATGGAATCAACGGAGAAAAGCATTCGTCACCGATACGGACGTGGCTTGTAACGCTGCCTCCGCGCTGTGCCATTCCGATTGTTTCTGCTGAATGTACTGGAAGTCCGGCACCAATGGCAGCCTGATC
The DNA here is from genome assembly GCA_016293645.1 of Treponema sp. Classification (GTDB taxonomy): domain Bacteria; phylum Spirochaetota; class Spirochaetia; order Treponematales; family Treponemataceae; genus Treponema_D. The sequence goes on from JAEDDW010000012.1 coordinate 32,559, forward strand.
AAGAAGTTTTGCCGCAAGAACAGTTCCCTGTCCGCCGATTCCGCATATCAAAATATTTGTCATTTTAAATTCCTTATGAAATTACTTGATTGCCTTTACGGGGCAAACCTGGGAACAAAGAGAGCAACCCGTGCAAAGGGCAGTATCAATCGTTGCTTTCTTTGAATCAAAATCAAAGCAAAGGGCAGGACATCCGGTTTCGTTTACGCATTTCTTGCAGCCGATGCATTTTTCATTTTTCACAACGGAAGCAGGCTTTCTGAATTCCTTGTATTCTTCCCTGGCAAGCAATGCGATGCAAGGTGCCTTGAAGATGATTGCGCTTACGCCTTCGTGTTCGTCACATTCCTTTACTGCGCTTACGGCCTTTTCCTGGTCAAAGGGATCAACGGTAAGCACAGGACTTACTCCGATTGCCTCAAGAATTTTTGGGATGCTGATCTTGTCCGTAATGTCATCCATCATTGTCATGCCTGTGCCTGGATGAGGCTGATGTCCTGTCATGGCAGTCGTTGAATTGTCAAGAATGCAGATAGTCTGTTTTGCCTTGTTGTAGACTGCGTTTACGACTCCGGTGATTCCAGAAGCAAAGAAGGTGGAGTCTCCGATGAAAGAGAAACAGTGGCGGTCGTTTTCAACGTGGTAGAATCCCTGTGCCATCGTGATGTCGGCTCCCATGCAAAGACAGGTGTCGCACATATCAAGGGGCTTTGCGTTTCCCAAAGTGTAGCAGCCGATGTCTCCGCAGTAAACTGTCTTCTGCCCCTTCATTGCTTTTTTTACGGCATAGAAAGATGCACGGTGTGGGCAGCCTGCGCAGAGAACTGGTGGCCTTACCGGGAGTTCCGGTTTTTCTGCAGGCGTAGTTTCCTCAATATCAATGCTGAGGAAATTTGCGATGAACTTTTTTACAAGCTCTACGGAATATTCTCCGGCTTCACTTGTCTTTCTGTCGTACTTACCGTGGATTGTGCACCCAAGATTTTCGGCGGCCTTTATGTGAAGGAGCGCATCTTCAATTACAGGATCCAGTTCTTCTACTACAAGAATGTGGCTCTTTGACTGCATGAATTCTGAGGCAAGGTCGGCAGGGAAAGGGTACGGAGTTCCGATTTTAAGAACAGGAACATCTTTGACACCAAGAAGGGCAAGTGCTTCCTTTACATAGGTGTAGCTGATTCCGCCTGTTGCGATTGCAAGATTACCATCTTCGCCTTCAACTTTATTCAAACCTGATTTTGAAAAAACTTCCGGAAGAACATTTGTGTTGCGTTCAAAAATGATGCGATGGTTCATGTATGAAGTGCGGGGAAAAATTACCCAGCGCTGTGTGTTCTTTTCAAAACCCGGAACATCACGGGCCTTTGAAAGTTCCGGAATTTCCATGCTGGCGTATCCGTGGTCAACTCTTGTTGTCGGACGGAACAAAACCGGTGTGGAATATTTTTCCGAGTATTCAAATGCTTCCTGAATCATCGTGAAGGCTTCTTCAGGGCTTGAAGGATCAAACACCGGCAGCTTTGAAAATTCTCCGTAGCGTCTTGTATCCTGTTCCGTCTGGCTTGAAATAGGTCCCGGATCATCTGCGGAAACGATTACCATTCCGCCTTTGACGCCCACATAGGCAAGACACATTACAGGATCACCTGCAACGTTAAGCCCAACCTGCTTCATTGTGACAAGGGTTCTTGCACCTGCATAGCTTGCCCCAGCCGCAACTTCAACAGCAGCTTTTTCGTTTACAGACCATTCAACGTAGGTGCCAGTCTGATTTCTGTATTTTGCGATGTATTCAATAATTTCTGACGACGGAGTTCCTGGATATCCTGAGACAAGATTGACTCCGGCCTTGAGAGCACCAAGGGCAATTGCCTGGTTTCCCATGATCATCTGTGAAGACATTAGTTACCTCAATAAAAATTTGTTCTTATAATTCTAATGGGTGAGGCATTTTTTTACAATGGAAGAATCTGTTCTGTTTTTTTATCTTGTGAAAAACCGGCCTTCCTCAGAATCGTGGTAGGCAGTTTTGTTTTCATACATCATTTTTTCTGCGGAACGGATTGTTTCTTCAAGATTCTGTCCGTATTCGCACCATGAATAGCCCGTACTTGCAATAAGAAATTCCCGGCTTCTGGATTTTATGTAATCAATGAATGTTTTTGCACGGAACTCAAAATTATCTTTTTCGATGTCGCCAAGAAGAATGACGAACTCATCTCCTCCAATTCTGAAGCATTCATTCTGGCGGAAAGACGAGATCATCATTTTTGCCATTTCCTTTATCAGCTGGTCACCTTTCTCGTGTCCGAATCTGTCATTGGTGTATTTAAGGCCGTTCAGGTCGCAGAAGATGACTCCAACTTTCTGATTTGTCTCATAGTAATTACGGCACCTGGAGATATACGAAAGCCTGTTATGAATTCCTGAGAGAGGATCAAAGTAGCAGTTGTTTTCAATTTTTTTCTGATGTGTCAGTTCTTTTGAATAATCCTCATCAATGTCCCGGACTATGAGAAGGACTTTGTCAGGATCAGGCTTTTCCTGCGGATATATGAAGATGTCCATTGTAGACCACTTCCATTTTTTGCCGGCAGTTTTTCTCCTGTATCTTACATACATGTATCTGTTGGTGGACTTGAAATGATTCTTGATTTTTTCCAGCGAGGTGAAATTCTTGTAGGCGGAAATATCATCGGGGTGAACCTTGTTTCTGCTGGCGAATTGAGAAAACCATTGGGAAATTGAACTGTAGGAACTTGCATCATTCTCATCCTCATCTTTGACCACGCGGAAGGTATCATCGCTGAGGTTGACAATGAGCAGTTTGTAAATGTGTCCGAACATGGAACCGTCAAGTATAAGACTCCATGGAATCTCAAGAAATTTTTCGTTGTTCAAATTCTCACCTCTAAAAAGTCTACCATCTGAGTTGCAAAGCGTAAAGGTTAAAAATTGAATTCTGAATCGCAATCGTCTTGTGTTTCCTGTGATTGGGTCTATAATGAAATCAAGGAGCAGTTTTATATGAGAAATTTCAATTTTAAAAAGTATGCCTACCTGCATTTTCCGCTTCTTTCATCCATCCTGTCTGTTGTCATTTCCATGCTGTATTCTGTGAAAGGACTTCAGACGGAATTCATGGTCGGCACATGGTGTATTATTGTCGCAAATCTGGCCTACGTTCCGCTTGTCTTGCTTTTCAGGACAAAGTTTGTTCCGTATTTTCTTGCAATCTATTCGGTGCTCCTTGTTTTTCTCACGGCCTTTGAAAAAACTTTTCTGTTCAATAATTACACTCCGCTTTTTGTGATTTTCATCGCCTCTGTTTTTTCTCCACGACATGAACTTCATTTTCTTTTATTGTATTTCATCTGTGCCGCGACTGCATTTGTGCTGAATGAGGAATCGACGATTCTGTTCTTGATCCATGTGGCGCGTGCCTTCTGGTTTGTCCTTGCCTTTTACTGTGCGGTTTATATGAAGCAGGGGAGTGATGATCTTGTTCTGTCTGATGACGAGTGTAAAATCCTCGATCAGCTTCTGGATGGAAAGACCTATCAAAAGGAAGTTTCAGGGTTCAGCGAGAATACCATATACAGAAAACTCAAGGCAGCCCGTGAAAGAAACGGGTGTTCCACAAGAGAGGAACTTGTTGAACGTTACAGGAAATCGGTCAAACAAAAAAATCAGGACCACGAATGATGATGAGCCGTTGATGATGGTTTGCGGTTGATTTCATTGGATTATCTTTTCAAAGAGATGTATCTTTACTCTTGAGAATCATGAGTTCTCAAATCTATATCAGGAGGAAGATATGCAGCTGAAATTCTATCATTGCCCTATATGCGGCAAAATCGTGGCCATCGTAAAAGATTCTGGAACTCCAACAATCTGTTGCGGTCAACCTATGGAGAAACTTGTTCCGGGAGAAAGTGACGGTCTTGCGGAAAAACATGTTCCTGTTATCAAGATCGACGGGAATACGGTTACTGTTACCGTTGGTTCAAAACTTCATCCCTCTGAGACCAGCCATTACATCGAATGGATTCTTCTTGAAACCGACATGGGAATTCAGCAGAAATGGCTTGAGGCCGGAAATGCGCCTCAGGTGGAATTTGCCGTCATGACAGGAGAACACGTTCAGGCGGCATATGAATTCTGCAATCTGCATAAACTCTGGAAAGGAACATGTGCAAGACCACTGGAGAAAAAAGCACGCTGAGCAACCTCTGAAAACTGCTGGAGAGAGAGTTTCCCGGCCGTATGAGTGGTTGTGTGTTGCACTGATATGGCCGGTTTTTATTGCAGATTGTACAAGATTTATTGCATTTTTTTCATTCAAGAAAAGTCCTTTGTCTTTTATCCTAAAGCCATATTGAAAAACAAAGGACGGTACAAATCATGACAAAACTAATAAAAACCATTTCGGCCTGTGCTTTGACAGTTGCATCAGGAGTCTATTTCAGCAGCTGTGGAAAAGGCATTTGCCATGTTCTTGTTACAGCAAAGAATGAAGGTGTCATTTATGCAGGAGCCATGGGTGACTCAAAGAACGGCTGTGCTGTCGGTGAAGACGGAAGGGTACGATATACAGTGGATGGCGGAAAAACATGGAACAAAGGTGAAAACAGATCATCGTCTTTGTTCAGTCTTAGCCCGATAGATGAGAAAATCTGCTATGCTTCCGGTGAAGACAAATCTTTCGTAAAGACTACAGACGGTGGAAAGACCTGGAATTCATTGAAGAATCATCCGGCAAAAAGAGCGAAAGGTGTAACTTTCAAAAATGAAGAAATTGGATGTGTATGGACAACAGGCAATGCATATGAATATGACGGAACCAGCGATGACTGGCACGCAATCAAAAATCCAAAAGGCTGCGGTCTTGTTGAATCAGTTTTCTCCGTTGAGCCAGGGAAAGCCTATCTTTGCGGCAGCAACGGAATGATTTATTACACAAATGACTACGGAAATAACTGGGAAGAACGCAAAAAGGTTTTCGACAGGAAGGAAGATGCTGTAAAGCCATTGATCGGCCAGTGGATAAAGACAAGTGAATTTGATTTTGACGGAACTGCCCTGCGCTTTGCCTATCTTGCTGAAAAAGACTATGTCTACACATTGTTCATTCTCAAGAGTGTAGACAGAGGAAGGACTTTTGCGCTTGAGTCTGAGACGAAACTTCCAAATATCGCAAAGGCAATTGCTTTCAACGGCAAAAACGGAATCTCCGTTTACAATACAGATGGCAGCCTTGATTTCTACATCATGAAATAAAAATCGTTCATACTGTCAATTCAAAAAGTCCATGGTGCTGGAATTGCTGCAGATCAAAAGATTTGCAACACAGGCACCTTTTTGTGCTATAATGATTTCGATTATGTGTTTTGCATTTTCAAGTTGGCACTAGGAGGGCTTGGCGTGAGATATACAACTGGTGAACTTAATTACTGCACCGGCTTTACGATGGAAATTCAGATGAAGACGGAACTGTTTGTTCCGGAAAAAACTGAAGACTATTATACGCTGATTCTTTTTACCAATTGCTGTCTTAGTGTCGCTTCAAAAACCAAGGAGATCTATTCCGGATGTGGGCTGCTTGTCCTTTCACCCGACCATGGAATCACTGACATAAAAATTCTTGATCGTGGTGAAGATTGTTCAGTACAGACATTGGTCTTTTCTTCTTATGGACTGAATGTAAACAACAAAAGGTTTCCTGATACCTATGAATATGAATTCTTCAACAAGCTTGAGAAAGGGTACTGCAGCGTCGCCCTGACCCCAAAACTTCTGGAAACTTTCATCTCCAATTTCAACAACATAAACAATCTGATGAATATTGAACAGGGACATCTATGGCCTTGCATCGTGCGGTCATACGTTTCGGAAATGGTGATTCTTCTGACCCGCAATCAGTATCTTGTTGAGGCAAATAAAAAATGTCAGCCAAATGCTGATGACAAGGTCAACAAGGTCATTGAGTATTTCCAGTATTCCTACAGCAAAAAGATCACTCTTGATGAAGTCTCGAAAAAATTCGCGACGAACAGGACGACGCTTAATTCCATGTTCAACAGGGCATATGGAGTAAGTGCGATTGCCTATCTGAACAAGATGAGGATTCAGAACGCATCTCTCATGCTTACAAACACGGCTATGCCGATCTGTGATATCGCCCAACGGACTGGATTTGCAGATGTGTCCTATTTTTCAAAGGCCTATAAAAAAATGACGGGAAAAACTCCGACAGAATACAGACTCTCGATTCCTCATCCTCATGGACTCAGGTGGCCGGAGTCTGCCCTGTCAATGGATGAACTTTCCTGAAGTTCCGTTGTTGTTTCAGTATTTTCTGAATTTCATCAGCAGTATTCTTTCAACGCTTTCATTGATTCTATCCTCGCTGATGGTTCCGTCTTCAACAGCTTTTATTATTCCGTCAAAAACCTTTGCGTAATCATGTGGCATCAGGATTATGTCGCAGCCTGCGTTGATGGCCATTATGGCGGCCTTTGTGCTTTCGTAGTATTCACTGATTGCTTTCATTCCCATGGCATCGGTGACTACAACTCCATTGAAACCAAGTTCTCCACGCAGGCGGTCCGTTATCCATGTATGTGAAAGTGTCGCCGGCAGATTTTCCGCATCCGCATTCGGTGTGTGGATGTGGGCTATCATGACCATGTCTGTTCCGGCTTTGATCCCGGCCTTGAATGGAATCATCTCGCAGTCCTTCAGCTGTTCCCATGTCTTCATGCTTTTTGCACTGGATGTATGTGAATCTTCCCTCGTGTCTCCATGTCCCGGGAAATGTTTGATGGCGGTTTTTGTTCCGGCTTTGTGAAAACCTTTTATCGATGCCTTTACAAGAACTGCGGCTTTATTGGGATCTCTTGAAAATGCCCTGTCTCCTATGACCGTGTTTTCATCGTTGGTCCATACATCGGCAACAGGTGCAAAGTCAGCGTTGAATCCAAGTGAAGAAAGATAAGTTCCTATTGCAAATCCGTTTGCCTCAGCTTTTTCTTCCGTCACTGTCTCCAATGCAGGCGGAACATTTACAATGCCAAAGTTTTTGTTTTTCGCGATCCTGGCGACTCTTCCGCCTTCCTCGTCTACGCATATCATAAGCGGAACCCGGCTCAAGGCCCTGTAGGATGCTATGAGTCTTTTTGTCTGTTCCGGCGTCTCGATGTTTTTTGCAAAGAGGATGATGGTTCCGGCGGGATAGTTCTTGAAATTCAATTTCATCCGGGGTGTGAGCATGGTGCTTGCTTCTGTCTTGTCCTGGTCGATCTGTTTTTGTGAGAGAGTGAAATCAAAATATTCAGGAGCGACGGCAAGCATCTGACCGATCTTCTCGCGAACGGTCATCTGTTCAACAAGAAGTGCAACATCATTTTCTTTTTGCGAAGAGTCTTTGGAAATTTTAGTTGTTGTACAGCCTGCAAAAACAAAGCAGGCCAAAAATAAAAACAGCCGTCTCATAACATAATTTTAATACGCTATGACACGACTGTCGATATTATGGTGTTCTTTTTTGACCCTTCGACTGCGCTCAGGGATCCTAAAATGCGCTCAGGGATCCTAAAATGCGTTTGGAAATCCTAAAATACGCTCAGAGATACTAAAATACGTTTAGAAATCCTAAAATACGTTTAGAGATCCTAGGAGACAGGCTGGCTGAGCGAAGTCGAAGCCCTCAGCTTTTAATGATACGGTTCTTCTCCGGAGCTTTACAAGAACGATAACAACACAGATAAAAAAAATCGGCGGAGTAGAGGATATATCTTGGTAAATATTATAATTAAGAAAATACGGGAGGGAGGACAGGGGCTGATTTGGCTCGATTTTTTCTCCGGAGCTTTACAAGAACGATAACAACACAGATAAAAAAAATCGGCGGAGTAGAGGTTCGTACCAAACTGCGCTTTGCGACCCAATTACACCCTGAGGGCAGAGCTCTCAGCTTTTCTTGTGGAAAGGGAGCACCCCAGCAGGCTTGGTACGGTTCTCTACGGGAGCCGATTTTTTTTATTTCTACTTAGTTATCGTTCTTGATAGCGTTTGCGGCTGTACGGCCAGAAACAAAGATCTCT
>JAEDDW010000177.1 GCA_016293645.1 Treponema sp.
GATTCAGTTTCTGGGGATGGTCGGAATTTCATACTGCACTAATTGAATGCGGAGAAAACAAAATCATTACAAACAGAAGCGGAAAATGCGTAAGGAAATCACTTGGGAGAATAATTCATAATTCATAATTATTAATTGTAAATTGTTTTTGGAGGTAATATATGAACACATTATTGCTGCTTGTTATCTGTGTTGCAGTTCTTGCATGCGGATACATCTTCTACGGAAGATGGCTTTGCAAACAGTGGGGTGTAGGAGAAGGAAACAATCCAACTCCAGCACATGAACTTGAAGACGGTGTAGACTATGTTCCGGCAAAGGCTCCGGTTCTCATGGGACACCACTTCTCATCTATTGCAGGTGCAGGTCCTATCACAGGTCCTATCGGTGCCGCAATTTTCGGTTGGGTTCCAGTAACTCTCTGGATTCTCATTGGCGGTATTTTCTTTGGCGGCGTCCATGACTTTGGTGCCCTTTACGCATCTATCCGCCACAAGGGACAGTCCATCGGTGAAATCATCAACGCAAACATGAGCAAGAGAGCAAAGAAGCTTTTCGTAACTTTCTCTTACCTTACACTCATCCTCGTTGTTGCAGCTTTCGCATCAATCGTTGCAGGAACATTCAAGGCAACTTTCAAGGACGGTGTTCTTGATGTAGCAGCTTCAAGCGCAAATGCATCAGTAGCAATGGTTTCATTGATGTTCATCGTAGTTGCAATCATTTTCGGTTTTGCAGTTTACCGCCGCGGAGCTTCAATGCTCGTTTCAACAATCCTCGGCGTGGCTGCAATCGTTGCTTGTATGGCAATCGGTATGAACTGGCATCCAATCTACCTTAGCGGAACAACTTGGATGATCATCATCGGTATCTACATCACAATCGCTTCCGTTACTCCGGTATGGATTCTTCTTCAGCCACGTGACTACCTTTCATCATTCCTTCTCTATGCAATGCTCTTTGTTGCATTTGTTGGAGTTGTAGGTGCTCATCCAAACATTGACGCTGCAAGTTTCCCGGCATTTGCTTCAGCTCCTGGAAAACCAATTTTCCCTATCCTCTTTACAACAGTTGCCTGTGGTGCAATTTCAGGTTTCCACTCTCTTGTTTCTTCTGGAACAACTTCTAAGCAGCTTGATAAGGAAAAGGATGCAAAGCCAATCGCTTACGGTGGAATGCTTCTTGAATGCGTACTTGCAGTTCTTACACTCTGTGCAATCGCTTATGCACGCCAGACAGGCCACACAAAGGGCGCAACAGACATTTTCGCCGGTGGTATTTCTGCCATGTGTGCAAAGATTCCAGGATGTGCAGGACTTGAAAACATTCTCTACACATTGCTCGTTCTTACATACTCAGCATTCTGTCTTACTTCCCTTGATACAGCTACTCGCCTTGCACGCTTCATGTTCCAGGAATTCTGGCTTGAACCGGGACAGACAGCAAAGGACATCAACAGCGGATGGAAGAAGGTAATGGTCAACCCAGTATTTGCAACAGTTCTTACTGTAGTTCTCGGCATTGCCCTTGGTCTTACAGGCTGGCAGAAAATCTGGGGACTCTTCGGGGCATCTAACCAGCTCCTTGCAGGTATCGGTCTCCTTGCAGTTGCAACATGGCTCGGAAACATCGGAAAGAACAACAAGATGTTCCTTGCTCCTATGGCATTCATGGTTGTTGTAACAATCTCTTCACTTACAATCACATTGATTGGACAGGTTAAGATTATTGCAGCAGGTGGTGCAGACTGGGGGCCATATGCTCAGGTTATCCTTGCAGCATTCATGATCATTCTTTCTGTAATCCTCGTAATCGAAGGCGTTACAACCCTTGCAAAGAAAAAGGCAAACGCATAATTTCCCCTGCTGATGAACAGAAAAGGCCTTGGATTTCTCCAAGGCCTTTTCTGTTATATCCAGGAATCAAAAAGAACGCTTTCGCCCAGCCCCTGACCGCAAGTAGACAAGTCCATGCAAAAAGTCCCAGGTCCGCTGACCGCAAAGAGGCAGGATCCCTGAGCGCAGTCGAAGGGTCCGCATGCCCGTTTACTGTTTTATCATGCCTCCTTTTTAAAATCCATTGCAATACAAAAAGTGTTACAGGCATAATTACATCTGGAATTATTATCACTACATTTCCTGAATTAAAATTTGACTCGAAAATCATTTCTTTAATGTGAAAGATAGCTGCCCCCAAAAGAAACACTGAAAACGGAATCGTTGTTGCAATCCAAAATCCATCCCTAAACCAATAACACAATATGCCGCAGATTCCAATTCCCAAGGAAACAAGGCCCAGTTCCTTCTGGAAACCATTAGATTCCCAGCCAATGGACAAAGCCACCTGTTCATTCAAAATTACATGACCAATATAATTGAATATTCCAAAAAAACCTACTGTAAAAAACAAATGAGTCAGACAAAGATTATATAAAAAAATCCTTCCGCTTAGATAAAGCATTAACAAAAATACTTAAACACCAGCCTACAGAGTATATGATAATATAAATCATTCTACAATTTCTCCCATTAAATTTCACTTAACCTTAGAATACATAACATATGTATAGAAAGACATCTTGAACATCGATTTCTCATCCACACCTTTTGGCTATAATATTTTTACTAAGAAATTAGAATTTGGAAAAAATGCATTCAAAATGGAAAAAATAACAGCCCAATCT
>JAEDDW010000178.1 GCA_016293645.1 Treponema sp.
CTTTCAACAGCTTCCGTAATTTTGTATGCCCTGATCTTTTTGAGGAGCTTTGCCTTTTCCGCAGGTTTTTCCAATGCGGCATAGATTTCCTTTGCCTCGTCACTGTCTCCTGATACTATGATGGCGTTCATGACTCCTGTTTCTCGAAGAACCTTTGTAAGGGCTCTTGTGTCGATGTCGCAAAGACCTATGATTTTCTTTGTCATGAGGAAGGAATCAAGATCAAGCTGACAGCGGAAATTGGATGGAATTTCGCACATAGAACGGACGATATATCCGCGTACATGGACATCGGAACTTTCGAAGTCTTTTGGAATTACGCCGTAGTTTCCGATGAGTGGGAAAGTCTGGGTAACGATCTGACCGTAGTAGCTTGGGTCAGTAAGGGTCTCAAGATAACCGTTCATACCCGTCGTAAATACTGCCTCTCCAAGGGTAACCCCGGTGGCACCTATACTTTTACCTTCAAAAATCTGGCCGTTTTCCAGGACCAGCAATGCTTTAGCAGAGTCTTTCATACTAAAACTAAAGTATAGTCAGAATGAGAATTTATTCTATAGGAAAATTCGGAAGTATAGAAATTTGCATTCTTTCATTTTGGTTGCAAAAACAGTGGAAAACAAAGATAATTGCTTTCATGAAATTGTGGTTGAAATATTTAATTGGAATTGGTGCAGGTCTTGTTCTGGCCATTTTGATTCCGCCTTCAAGCATGCAGTCCAGGGCTGTCCTTGATTTTATCGTTGAATTCGTGATTCGTTTCGGACGCTATACAGTTGTTCCGGTTCTGTTCTTTTCCGTTGCTGTGGCCGGATTCAAGCTTCGAGATGAAAAACTTCTGTTCAGGACGTTCCGCTGGACCATCCTTGTGATTCTCGCCTCGACATTTGCGCTCATGCTTCTGGGGCTTGTTTCAGCACTCATAATAAAGCTTCCAAGAATTCCTATCACCACTGAAAAAGTCGGTGAAATTTCTCCATTCACGTGGAAGACGCTGATTACTAAGATTTTCCCTTATTCGGGATTTGAGGCAATGGTTGACGGAATTTACCTTTTCCCGTGCTTTGTCTTTGCCTTTCTTGCGGGGGCAGGTTCCGCCAGTGACAAGAACGCGTCCAAAACAGCCATAGGTCTTTTTGATTCCCTCAGCAAGGTTTTCTACATCGTCATGACTTTCTTTACGGAAATACTTGCAGTTGGAATGATCGCGCTGATGTTCCGCTGGACCATTGAATTCCTTGCCACCTTGAGGACAGGTGTATACAACGGTCTTGTGGTCATGCTGTTTGTTGAACTGCTTGTGATCGCCTTTGTCATCTATCCTCTGGTGCTCAGGCTTCTTTGTCACGAAATGCATCCATACAGGATTCTTTATGCAAGCATCTGTCCTTTCCTTGTGGCATTTTTCAGCGGGGACACAAACCTTGCCCTTGGACTCCATCTTCGCCATGGAAAGGAAAGTCTTGGAATCCGACGCAGGGTCAACGCATTCACATATCCTCTTTTCTCGATTTTCGGAAGGGGAGGAGCCGCCTTGGTTCAGACCATCAGTTTCATTCTGATCCTCCGTTCATATTCGAGTCTGGGTATTCCGGTTTCCGACATGTTCTGGATCGGAGGAATTTCTTTCGTCCTTTCATTTTCTCTCGCAGGATTTCCAAGCGGAGGGCCGTTCATCGCGGTCACAGCCATGTGTCTTCTCTATGGACGCAACTTTGAGTCGGGATATCTTCTGCTTAAGAATGCGGCACCTTTGATCTGTGCCATGGCAGCCGGAATCGATGCCCTTACCGCAATGTTCGGTTCCTATATTGTTGCCGTGAAGACAAAGACGGTTCAGCATCAGGAACTCAGAAAGTTCATCTAGTCGAAGGCACATCGGAAAATGAACATCTGTCTTTTTACAAGTGAAGAAATCGGAACTCCTCTCAGCACCCGTGATGAACGCGGCCAGCATCTTATCAAGGTCCTGCATAAAAAGGAAGGCGAGACTTTTTCTGCCGGTGTCATCGGTGGAAAGGCCGGCAAAGCAACCATCACGAAAATCGAAGGGGAAAAAATCTGGTTTGATTTTGTGGAAGAGACGGATGGCAAGAATCTGTTTCCGCTCAAAATGATCATAGGTTTTCCGCGTCCGATACAGCTTAAACGTCTTCTGCGCGATATGGCTGCCCTGGGTGTTTCGGAAGTTCATCTTACAAAGACGGAACTTACAGAAAAATCCTATCTGGACAGCGATCTTGCGACAACGGATGCAGGGACAAAAATGCTTCTCGACGGAACCGTGCAGGCCGCAAGCACTCATGTGCCGGATCTGTTCATCCATAAGTCACTCAAGGAATGCATCGATTACATCAAGGCCAGAAGCCATGAGAATGTTTCCCTGTGTGCTTTGGACAACATCGAGCCTGAAACAAGTCTTGGAAACCTGAAATTCAACGGGGATTTCGGGGCATGTGCCGCCATAGGCAGCGAGCGAGGCTGGACTGCAAAAGAAAGACAGCTGATGAAAGACAATGGATTTACCCTGCTTGGAATGGGTTCCCGTGTCATGCGAACTGAAACCGCAGCAACCGTTGCCGCAAGCATCATCCTCAACAGCATGGGATGCCTGGCCTAAACTTCGTAAAACAAAACCAGCCTGCAATGCAGCCGGGCGATGATGCAATCCCCGA
>JAEDDW010000179.1 GCA_016293645.1 Treponema sp.
ACCACAATCAGAAAGCAGACAGTCCGTCTGGAACTGCCCTTGACCTTGCAAAGCACGCAATGGAATTCCTTTCTCGTAAGGATACCATCGTGACAAACGAATTCAAGGCCCGACCAAAGCCAAATGAATTTCATGTGTCTTCAACAAGATGTGGAAGCGTACCTGGTACCCACAAGATTTTCTTTGACAGTGCTGCGGATACAATTGAGCTCACACATACAGCAAGAAGCCGTCAGGGATTTGCAAGCGGTGCCGTGCACGCCGTCATCAATCTCAAGCAGCTTCTTGATGAAGGCAAGCTTCAGACAGGAAAACTCTACGGCATGGATGATGTCTTCCCTGGTGTATTCTAAAAGATAATATGGGCTTACGGCATGTTGTGCAGTGCTGTAAGCCTTTAATATATCAAATATTTTACTCGGATTTAATCTGGTTTAGAAATTTGTTCATTATTTAAGGGGTTACAATATGACAAATGTTCCTGAACTTTTTGGCAGCATGGTATTCAACCAGCAGACAATGAAAGAAAGACTGCCAAAGGAAACTTTCAAGGCTCTCAAGCGTACATTGGATAACGGTGAACCGCTTCAGATTGATGTTGCAAACGTTGTTGCCCATGCAATGAAAGAGTGGGCAATAGAAAAGGGTGCAACCCACTATTCACACTGGTTTCAGCCTCTTACAGGTGTAACTGCGGAAAAACATGACAGCTTCATCAATCCTCAGGACGACGGAACTGTAATCATGTCGTTCAGCGGAAAGGAACTTGTAAAAGGAGAACCTGATGCATCCTCTTTCCCTTCAGGCGGAACCCGTTCAACTTTTGAAGCCCGCGGTTACACTGTCTGGGATCCGACATCATATCCGTTCATCAAGGAACATACTCTCTGCATTCCGACTGCATTCTGTTCATATACTGCAGAAGCCCTGGATAAAAAGACACCGCTTCTTCGTTCCATGAAAGCTTTGAGCGATCAGGCAGTCAGAGTCCTGAGGCTTTTTGGAAAGAACGATGTAGTTCACGTCAATACGACTGTAGGTTCTGAGCAGGAATATTTCATTGTCGATGAAAAACTATATTTCCAGCGCAAGGATCTTCAGATGACCGGCCGCACGCTTTTTGGAGCAAAGCCTTCAAAGGGGCAGGAAATGGATGACCAGTATTTTGCAGCCCTCAAGCCGCGCATTGCAAAGTACATGGAAGAACTCAATGAAGAGTTGTGGAAGTACGGAATTCTTTCAAAGACGGAACACAACGAGGCCGCTCCAGCCCAGCATGAGATGGCTCCGATTTTCAGTACCACAAACCTTGCCGCAGACCAGAACCAGCTCACGATGGAAGTGATGAAAAAAGTTGCCCGCCGTCATGGACTCGTATGCCTTCTTCACGAAAAGCCATATACGGGAGTCAACGGAAGCGGAAAGCACAACAACTGGTCCATGAGCACAAATCTTGGTGAAAACCTTCTTGAGCCGGGAGATACTCCATCTGAAAATGCACAGTTTCTTCTTTTCCTTACAGCCGTAATTAAAGCTGTTGACGAGAATCAGGATCTTCTTCGCTGTTCAGTTGCCAGCGCAGGAAACGATAACCGCCTTGGCGGATACGAGGCTCCACCCGCAATCATTTCCATGTATCTTGGTGATGAGCTTTACGCAGTCCTCAAGTCCATCAAGGACGGAACTCCACTCAATGCCACCGGCAGCTCAAAGATGACCATCGGTGTTGATGTTCTTCCACCGATTCCAAAGGATTCGACAGACCGCAACAGAACTTCGCCTTTTGCTTTTACAGGCAACAGGTTTGAATTCCGTTCAGTTGGTTCAAGTCTTTCAATAAGCGGACCTAACACTACAATCGATGCCATGGTAGCCTATGTACTCAAGCAGTTTGCTGATGAACTTGAAAAGGCTGAGAATTTTGAGGATGCCCTTGCGGAACTCATCAAGCGTGAAGTGACAGCACACTGGCGGATCGTGTTCAACGGAAACGGCTATGACAATTCATGGATCGAGGAAGCAAAGAAGCGAGGCCTTCTCAACCTTGGCTCAACGCCTGATGCAATGGAACATTACCTTGCTGAAAAGAACGTGAAGCTCTTTACGGAAATGGGTGTCTACACTGAAGGTGAAATGAAGAGCCACCATGACATCAAGCTTGAAAAGTATTCAAAGATGCTCAACATCGAGGTGAACACAATGGTGGAGATGATCAGCAAGGACATCATGCCGAACGTATTCAGGTACATCAACGATGTCAGCAAAACTGTGATGAACCTCAAGGCTGTTGTACCTGGTGCAAAGGCTCAGGCGGAAACAAGTCTTCTTGTAAAACTTGACAGGCTTGCGGATCAGCTGGCTGTGGAAGCTGACAGACTTTCTGCGGTGCATGAGGAAGCAAGGAATGCCAGCGATTACGAAAAATCCGCAAGAATCTACGCCGACAAGGTTGTTCCACAGATGGCGGCAACAAGAAAGATCTACGATGAACTTGAACCTCTGCTTGGCGAAGACTACAAGCCTTTCCCAAGTTATGAAGATCTCATGTTCAGAGTTTAATGTTTTCGTGTTCACGAATTGCGCAAGGCAATCCGTGAACATCGGGACGGCAGGCTTGCTGAGCGCAGTCGAAGTAGCCTGTGCATTGCCTTGCGATGATGGACCCTTCGACGA
>JAEDDW010000180.1 GCA_016293645.1 Treponema sp.
TTGTGTTCTATAATAAAACCATGAACACAATCCGCAACATCTGGGAAAATCCAGAGATTCAATCAGTAAACAGGCTTCCTATGCGAAGTCCATTAATTCCGTATGAATCAGCTTCAAAGTCGGAAAAAGAAACTGCCCTTGGTCCTGTTGCCTGTCCTTCTTCTTCAAGCAGTTTTTACAAATGCCTAGATGGGGAATGGGACTTTGCTTTTTTCAATTCACCGCTAAAGGCACCAGGCGCAAAAACAAAATGGAATAAAATAAAGGTTCCACTATCCTGGACAATGCAGGGCTACAGCACGCCCCACTACACCAATGTGCAGATGCCCTTTGACTGCGTTCCGCCCAATGTACCGGAAGAAAATCCAACGGGTTATTACCGTCTCATGACAAGAGTTCCGGCTGAATGGAAAAACCGTCGCTTCGTACTCCACATCGGCAGCGCAGAAAGCGTCGTGATTCTGTACATCAACGGAATCGAAGCAGGAGTTTCAAAAGACACAAGGCTTCCATGTGAATTTGAAATCAATGAATTCCTTACGCAAGACCAGTCTTCAGGGAAAGATGAATTTGAAATTACCATCAAAGTTGTACGCTGGTCAGATGCAAGTTACGTTGAAGACCAGGACCAGTGGTGGTTCGGCGGAATAAACAGAAGCGTTTATCTATATTCGACGGAAAAAGTTTTCATCGCCGACGCAAAGGCCTTGACGACAGTTGAGTACAAAAAGAATGGCGCAGACGGAATAATTCCACTTGAAGTGACATTAGGATATTCGGAGTTCAAAAGTTCCGTCATTACGGAAAAGCAGTCTCAAATTGATCAGAAGAAATTCAAGGTTGCATACAAAATCTGCAAACTGGAAGGCACACCACAGAAGGGAAGAGCTGGCAAAGCAATTGAAACCGGAACCATGGACTGCAGCCTGGACATCCGCAACACCCTTTGCAATGCAGCAAAAGAAATCAGAATTAAAAATCCAAAACTTTGGAGCAACGAGACTCCAGAACTTTACCTGATTACAGTTTCCCTTCACGAGGGAAAGCGCCACATTGAATCAACTTCATTTACCTGTGGATTCAAATCTGTAGAAATCAGAGACAGACAGCTTCTGCTGAACAAAAAGAAAGTCTACATCCACGGCGTAAACCGCCACGAGCATAATGAAAGGACTGCAAAAACCCTGACAACGGAAGAAATGGTTCAGGAAATATTGCTTCTGAAGAATTTCAATTTCAATGCAGTGAGGACATGCCACTACCCTGACGATGAAAGATGGTATGAACTTTGTGACCGCTTTGGCATCTGGATTCTTGATGAAGCAAATATAGAAAACCATGGATACTATGATGTCATGAGCCGCAGCGAACAATGGCTCAACGCATACATGCAGAGGGTACAGAGAATGGTAAGGCGCGACAAGAACCACGCCTGCATATTCGGATGGTCTTTGGGCAACGAAAGCGGGAACGGTCCAAACCATGTGGCCACCGACAACTGGATAAGGGCATACGATCCAACAAGGCTTGTCCACTACGAAGGTTTTGTCCGTCCTCTCATTCACCAAGGTGATTTTACACTCGAAAGTCTTGGATATGGAAAGGGTCTTACGGATTTCATCGGTCCGATGTATCCGTCCATCGACCTGATAAAAAAATATGCGCAAACCAAAGATGACTACAGGCCGATAATCATGTGCGAATACAGCCACGCCATGGGAAATGCCAACGGTTCTCTTTCGGATTATTGGAAAGCCATTGAGTCCACAACGGGTCTTCAGGGAGGCTTTATCTGGGACTGGGTAGATCAGGGAATTGCCGCAACTTCAAAAGACGGAAAAAAATACTGGAAGTACGGTGGAGACTTTGGAGACAGTCCCTGCGACTATGACTTCTGTCTTAACGGTATTCTATTCCCGGACAAGACTCCAAAACCTGCCATGTACGAATGCAAAGGGATTTTTGCTCCCGTAAGAATTGAAAGCGTAAACCTAAGAAAAGGAATTTTCGCTATTGAAAACAGGTTTGATTTTACAAAATTGAATCAGCTTACTTTTGAATGGAACATTTCCCTTAACGGTAGGCTTGCAGCCAGCGGAAAACAAAAGCTTGAACCTGTGGCGCCCGGTGAAAGACAGCTTATAGCACTTCCACTGACTTTGCTCTTCAAGGGAATCGCGAAAAAAAATGATGACATTCAACTGAACGCAATCTTCAGATGGAACAAGGACATGACTTTTGCAAAGAAAGGCGACATTGTTTCCATTGATCAGATTGAAATCCAGAAGGGAAAAGGTTTTGCTGACTTTGCAGACTTTGAAAGCAGCTGTGAAGATTGTGCAGACGTAATAGATTCAATCAAGGCAAACATCGTACATGCATACACGGAAAACGAATGCGTTAAAAACAAGATCACAACAATAAATGACATTCCGACTCCATTGGATTTTGCCAACAAGCCTACAAAGGAATGGATCAACAATGATCTTATGAACCGCCAGGAAAAATTCGTAAAGAGTTCAATTGTAAAAAAAGACTGCGGAAAGTTTACGGACATTGAAATCAGCCTTGAACTGTCAAAGAAAATAAGCGAGTATCCAAGGGCCGGCATTACTTTGGAAATTCCAAGAGATTACGATGAAATCATCTGGTACGGCAA
>JAEDDW010000181.1 GCA_016293645.1 Treponema sp.
CAATGCCAGCAGGAGGTGTTTTTTCATTCCTTTTATTGTATCGGATGGCGAAAGCGTTTGATTGAGTAGGAAGGTGTGATTTTCTGTAACTTTCGCCACAAGAATTGCTGAAGGCAATTCTTGGAGGATTTTTTAGGGATGCGGACGGGGCGACGGGTAGATATACGGACCCTTCGACGATGCTCAGGGGGCCTGATTGCTGAGGTAGTAGACAGGGCTGCTGAGCGAAGTCGAAGTAGCACTGGGGGTATTTTGCTTGATGGCGGACGGTTCGACTGCGCTCAGGGGGCCTGATTGCTGTGGTAGTAGACAGGGCTGCTGAGCGTAGTCGAAGTAGCACTGGGGGTATTTTGCTTGATGGCGGACCCTTCGACTGCGCTCAGGGATCCTTGGCGAAAGCAATTGCCATCCTAGATGCCGACAATCGCGTTACTTTCGCCACAAGAATTGCTGAAGGCAATTCTTGGGGGATTTTTTAGGGATGCGGACGGTTCGACTACGCTCAGGGATCCTGGGCATTTTAGGGATGCGGTCGGAGGGTTAGTCGGAAGGGCCGGTTGTGTGGACGGCGTTTTCTTCCCTTTTTACCTGTGGGATTGCATTTTCCACCCGGTTTTCCATCGGTACATATTCGCGAAGATCTGCGATTCCCTTGTAGGCTGGACGATAGATGCGGCGGCCTGCAACGATTTCTTCTATACGATGTGCGCTCCATCCGGCAATGCGGGAGATAGCGAACAACGGCGTGTAAAGTTCACGTGGAATGCCGAGCATGCTGTATACGAATCCTGAGTAGAAGTCGACGTTTGTACAGATGCGCTTCTTGTCTCCATGGAGTTCACAGAGGACATCCGGAGCGAGACGCTCGATGATGTTGTAAAGATGGAATTCTTCCAGACAGTCTTTTGCACGGGCAAGTTCTTCCGCCTTGTTGCGCAGGAGGATTGCACGAGGGTCGCTGATCGTGTAGACACCGTGGCCCTGGCCGTAGATGAGACCTGTGTGGTCAAAAGCTTCCTTACGTCCGATTTTAAGAAGATATTCACGGATCTCGTTTTCGTTTGACCAGTCCTTTACGTTCTTCTTGATGTCATCCATCATTTCCATTACACGGATGTTGGCTCCACCATGGCGGCTTCCCTTGAGGGAACCAACGGCAGCGGCAACGGCCGAATAAGTGTCTGTATCAGCGGATGAAACTACGTGGATTGTAAATGAGGAGTTGTTACCGCCACCATGTTCAGCATGAAGAATGAGGGACAGGTCAAGGAGTTCCGCCTCGAGAGGTGTATATGTCTTGTTGCTTCTTATGAGACGGAGGAAATTTTCTGCGGTTCCGAGTTCCGGCTTTGGATAGTGAACGTACATGGACTTTCCGTCGTAGTAGCGGCGCTTTGCCTGATATCCGTATGCGGCAAGGGTTGAGAAACGTGAAGTAAGCTCGATGCACTGGCGGAGTATGTTCTTGATGTCACGGTTTTCCGGATCCTTGTCGTATGAGTATGAGGCAAGTACACCACGGGCAATCTTGTTCATGATGTCGCTTGAAGGAGCCTTCATGATCATGTCTTCGGTAAAGTATTCTGGAAGGGCACGGAGGCTTCCGAGAAGTTCCTTGAATTCCTCAAGCTGATTTTTTGTAGGCAGCTGACCGAAGAGCAGAAGATATGCAACCTGCTCGTATCCGAACTGATGGCTTTTTTCAACATCCTTTACGATATCTTCTACATTATATCCGCGATAAATGAGGCGTCCAGGAATTGCAATTTTCTTATTGTCCTTGTCAATTTCATAACCGATGGCATCACCGATACTTGTAAGACCTACAAGAACACCACGACCGTCAGCATAGCGGAGACCACGCTTTACATCGAACTTCTCATAGAGAGACTGGTCGATAGGGTCGTTGGTCATTGCAATGTTGGACAATTTTTCAATTATGTTTGAATCCATTTCCGTCACCTCGTTTTTATTTTCCTTTTATGTGGGGACTACATTCTTTCTACAAACGGAACCAATACAAGTTCCATTGCTGTCTTGAGCACTGTGAGCGTGCATTCTGCAAGGGCAAGACGTGCACGGGCAAGCTTTGGCTGTTCTGATTCTACGGAAAGGATCGGACAGTCGCGGTAGAAGGCGCTGAAGCTTTTGCATACGTCGTAAACGTAGGCTGCCATGATGCTTGGATCCATCGTGTCAGCGGAACGTGCGACAACGGAAGGGTATCGTTCAAGGTCCTTTATCAATGACCATTCGCTTTCTGTATTGAGCATAACGAGGGCTTCGTCAGATGTGTCAGGTTCAACTCCAGCATCCTTTGCCTTGCGGAGAATTGACGAAATACGTGCGCCCATGTACTGGAGATATGGCCCCGTGTTTCCGTTGAAGCTCAATGATTCTTCCGGATTGAAGAGCATGTCCTTTACAGGAGCAACATTGAGCAGGTAGTAATGGAGGGCTGACAAGGCAACCTTTTCTGCAACTTCGTCCGCGTTGAGTTCAACATCGCGCTCGCGGTCTGCAATTGCCTTGAGGGCATCTGCGTGAAGACTGTCTATAAGGTCATCGGCATCAACGACAGTTCCTTCGCGGCTCTTCATTCTTCCGCTTGGAAGGTTTACGA
>JAEDDW010000182.1 GCA_016293645.1 Treponema sp.
TTGATCAGCTTTTTACAGCCAGATTATTTCCATGGATTCTTTCTGATGAAAGTCTCGTTTCTTTCGTAGCCGACGCTTACGATTGAAACTGGAGTTTCCGTGAAAGCTTCGATGAATTCGATGTACTTGCGTGCGTTCTTTGGAAGTTTGCTGTACTTCTTGATTTCCTTGAGAGAAGTCTTCCATCCGTCAAACTTTTCAAGAACTGGCTTTGCCTTGTTGAGCATGTCTACGTTTGATGGGAAGTCTGTTACGATCTTTCCGTCGATTTCGTATGCTACGCAGGCTTCGATCTGATCCATTGTATCGTAGATGTCAAGGTGTGTAAGAACGAGACCATCCATGCTGTTGAAACGACATGCATAGCGGAGGGCAACAAGGTCAAGGTAACCGCAGCGGCGTGCACGACCAGTTGTTACACCGTATTCGCGTCCTGTGTCGCGTACATAGCGGCAAAGTTCGCTTTCTGATTCATCTGCTTCGTTGAATTCTGTTGGCATTGGACCGTTACCAACGCGTGTCTGGTATGCCTTGAAAACGCCGAGGATCTTGTCGATTGAGTGTGGACCGATGCCTGAACCTGTACAAGCACCTGCAGCACAAGAAGTACCAGATGATACGTAAGGATATGTTCCTGAGTCGATGTCGAGCATTGCCCCCTGGGCACCTTCAAAGAGGATGTTGTCCTTCTTGAATTCGTGCATCTTTGCAACAAGGTCAACTCTCATTGAAAGAAGCTGATCCTTGTACTTGTTGATGTATTCAAGGTCCTCTCCGTCGAATTCTGCCATCTTGTCTGCCCAGTCAAGGTCTGCAAGACGAACACCATCGCGGTGTGCCTTTTCTGCGTATGCAATACCCATACCACGGCCTGTTGTTCCGATAGGGCGCTTGCGCTGCGCATCGCGTTCCTTGTCCATCGTTCTGTATTTTGGAAGAATAAGCTGTGCGCGGTCAGAGATGAATACGCGTCCTTCCCAGTCGATGCCGTTGTCCTTGAGCATCTGGAGCTCGTTGAAAAGTGCTTCAGCGTCAATTACCATTCCGCTTCCAAGGAATACTGTCTTGTCCTTGTAAAGGATTCCGCTTGGAACCTGATGGAGTGCAAACTGCTTTCCGTCTACAACGATTGTATGTCCAGCATTTGGGCCGCCTGAATAGCGGACTACATACTTGGCATCTTCTGCAAGGTAGTCTACGATCTTACCTTTTCCTTCATCTCCCCACTGGGCACCGATGATTACAACATTCATATTTATTCCTCCTGACTGACCAGGATGCATTCAGCGCCGAGGGCAGTCAAAAAATAATTGCAAAAAAATAAGCAGGGAATGCGGTAGGTGCAACCCTGCTTGCTGGTTTAGCAGAATCAGCTGTGGATGCTTGTATTGCGTACTGTAACGTCGTGAGCCGAACCTTCACTGATTGTAGTCTGGCTTACGAGAGTGATCTTTGCTTTTTCCTGGAGTTCAGGAATCGAAAGTGCACCACAGTTGCACATTGTGTGGATGATTTTGCTTGTCGTGAGGGCAACACCGTCGTGCAGATGTCCTGCGTATGGAACGTAAGAATCAACGCCCTCTTCGAAAGCCATTGTCTTCTTTCCACCAACGTCATAGCGCTGCCAGTTGCGTGCGCGGTTTGAACCTTCTCCCCAGTATTCCTTTACGAAGCTGCCGTTGATGTTGAGCTTGGCTGTTGGAGATTCGTCAAAACGGGCAAAGTAGCGGCCCTGCATAACAAAGTCTGCACCCATGGCAAGGGCAAGAGTGATGTGGTAGTCATGGACTACGCCACCATCAGAGCAGATAGGGATGTAGATGCCAGTCTTT
The DNA here is from genome assembly GCA_016293645.1 of Treponema sp. Lineage (GTDB taxonomy): Bacteria > Spirochaetota > Spirochaetia > Treponematales > Treponemataceae > Treponema_D. Next base: position 1,833 of record JAEDDW010000182.1, read on the forward strand.
GCATAGTATTCATCGCGTGCCTTTGCAACTTCAATGGTTGCTGTAGCCTGTCCGCGTCCGATACCCTTTGTTTCGCGTGTGATACAGATGGAACCGCCACCGATACCGATCTTGATGAAGTCGGCACCCTGTTCTGCAAGGTACATGAATCCTTCGCGGTCAACAACATTACCGGCACCAACCTTTGCGTCTGGCCATTTAGCGTGGATGTCCTTGAGGGCTTTTCCCTGCCAGCAAGAGTAACCTTCAGATGAATCGAGACAGAGAACGTCTACGCCTGCATCGAGAAGGGCAGGAACACGATCCATGTAGTCGCGTGTGTTGATACCTGCACCAACGATGTATCTGTGCTGGGCATCGAGATTTTCATTCGGGTATGTCTGGTGGTTGTCAAAGTCCTTGCGGAATACCATTGAGACAAGGTTTCCCTTTGCATCGATGATTGGAAGCTGGTTTACCTTGTGTGCCCAGATAAGGTCGTTTGCTTCTGAAAGTGTGATTCCGTCCTTGCCTGTAACAAGCTTTGCAAAAGGAGTCATGTATTCTGAAACTTTTGCGTCTGGAGCAACGTGATTGATTCTGTAGTCACGTTCAGTGATGATTCCTTCAAGTTTTCCGTGAGCTGTTCCGTCGCTTGTAACTGCGATTGTGCTGTGGCCGGTTGTCTGAATGAGTTCAACAACTTCCTG
>JAEDDW010000053.1 GCA_016293645.1 Treponema sp.
GTCAATTTAATTCCAGTTTTTTCACATTTGGCATAGGGCTTTAAAACAGGAAAGGCGTGATGTCTGCAACATCACGCCTTTTATACGTCATGGATGGATACTGTTCAGATTAGTCAGCCATCAATTTGTAGCTTTCGAATTCTGAAACTACTTCCTTGTCTGCCTTTGTGAAGAGGCTTACTGCAACTGCAACAACAAGTGTTGCAATGAAGCCTGGGAGAATCTCGTAGATGTCAAAGATTCCGCCGTGGAGGTTGTGCCATGCAACAACTGTAATAAAGCCCACGATGAGTCCTGATGAAGCTCCTGCTGCCGTACTGCGCTTCCAGAAAAGTGCAAGGAAAATAAGTGCGCCGAATGTTGCTCCGAATCCTGCCCATGCATATGAAACAAGACCAAAGATGGAGTTGTTGTTTGGAAGGAGGCAGAGGCAGAATGCAACCGCTGCGATGGCAAATACAGTGATGCGGCTTACAAGAAGAACCTTCTTTTCATCGGCATTCTTGTTGAGCATTCCCTTGTAAAGGTCGAGGGATACGGAAGAAGCTGCAGAAAGAAGCTGGCTGTCTGCCGTAGACATTGAAGCTGCGAGGATTGCGCAGAGGAAGATTCCTGCGATGAAGGCAGGGAACATCTTGAGCATTGTTTCGCTGAATACTGTTTCTGCTGTTGATCCGTCGAGGAGTGCAGGAAGAAGGTATACTGTTCCGAGAGAACCGATGATGAATGCGCCGATGTATGCGATGATCATCCAGATGATTCCTACGCGGCGTGCAATCTTGATTTCATCGTTTGAACGGATTCCCATGAAGCGGATGATGATGTGTGGCATGCCGAAGTAACCGAGACACCATGCGAAGGCGGAAACTGCGCTCATGGCGCTGAAGCTCTGGTTTGCTGTGAAAACCTTCTGAAGGTCGGCGTTGAATTCACCGGCAAGGGCCTTTACACTGAATCCTTTTGCTGCGTTGATTGCTTCTGCAGGACCACCGAGTGCAACTACCGCGATTGTGCTTGCGATTACGAAGGCGATGAAAATGAGGGCACCCTGAACGAAATCAGTCGTACATACGGCGCGGTATCCACCGAGGATTGTGTAGGAAAGGATTACCACAAGACCGATTATCATGCCGACAGTGTAGTTGAGTCCGAATACCGAGCGGAAGAGTTTTCCGCAGGCGACGATTCCTGATGCAGTGTAGATTGTAAAGAAGAATACGATGAGCACAACTGAGATTACTGCACATGTATTGCTCTTGAATCTGTTCTTGAAGAAGCCCGGGATTGTGATGGAGTCGCCGAATGCAATTGAACATTTGCGCAAAGGCTTTGCAACCAGGAGCCAGTTGAGGTAAGTACCTGCGATAAGGCCGATTGCAGTCCAGAATGTTTCCTTGACGCCGCCAAGGTAACAGAGTCCAGGAAGACCCATCAAAAGCCATGCAGAAGAGTCTGAAGCTTCTGCGCTGAGGGCTGTTACCCAAGGACCGATTCCGCGTCCACCAAGAAAGAAGTCCTTTGCGTTGTTTGTCTTCTTTGAACTTCTGATTCCGATGTAGACCATGAAGCCAAGATAGAGGGCAAAGGCACAGATTTTTCCGATTGTCTGTGTTGTCATAATAACCACCTGAAACTTAAATAAGATTGAAAATATTTTAGTGGAATTAAAGTATTTTTTCTATGGCGGAACTGATTGCTTTTCCATTTTTTACAGGCGGAAAAAATCAACCTCTGAAAAAAAAGGCTGTCCGTTCATGAATCGCTCAATCTTCGGACAGCCCGGAATCATTCAGATCATTTCATGTCAGTTGCCAAAGCCGCTGAAGTCTTCACCAAGTGCTGCAATTACCTGGTTTTTTGACTGGAGTTTGACGTTTTCCAGGATGTCATCACTAAAGCAGTAGCTTCTGAATTCGCTGGTTGATCCATCGTCATTTATAACGTAGTAAACGATATATGGTTCAACAATGCCGCTGTCAAAGCCGCTGAAATTGTTTACATAACCCTTTGCAGTATCGTAAACATTGCAAGGAATTCCATCTTCTGCATCTTCCTTAGGCATTCTGACTTCTCCATACCACATCCGGTCGCCGTTTTTTACATCGTAGAAGTTGAAGAAAAGTTTCCATGTTTCTCCTTCCCTTAGTGCCGGTGTGATTGTTGGAGTTTTTGTTACCGTAACCATGCCGTAGCCGTCTGTATCTACTGTGTATTCAAAATCTCCTTCGTATCTGATTTCACCGCGTCCGGATGTAGGTGTATATTTTGTTTCACCGAATTCGACGGTACGAATTTTAACAATTTCATCATTCTGATTCCAGTCTTCCTGGTAGTGTTCAAGCCTGATCTTTATTTCTTTTCCAGGAGTAACAAACGGGTATTCAATGAAATGCTTAAGGTCTCCGCCCCAGTTGCCACCAATTATTGAAACAAAATGATCATCGATGACAAGCTTTAGCTGGTCATTGTTGCTTGTGGTAAGGAATCTGTAAGGGTTTTCTCCAGTCCTGTCTTTTGCTTCAATCAAGATGCCGTTGGCTGTGTCTTCAACTTCAACCGTAATTGTCTGCAACGGACCGGTTTTACTGAGCATTTCATCAAAAGACTTGAGCCTGTAATTGTACTTGTACCATTTATCCCATTTATCACCCAAGCCAAATCTATAGTTATGGCGGTATCCTTCAGGATCTGTCCAGTAATAAAGCAGAATTGGACCAATAAAGCCATTGTCAATACTGTCACTAAATGCAGTCCATCCTTCAAGATAGTAGTTGGCTTTTCCAAGGAGTCTTTCAGATGGCAATGTGAGCTTTCCTCTCCAAAGGCCGCCATCGTCCCAGCTTTTTCCCTGTGCAAAGTCAAACTGAACTGCCCATTCAAGGTCTGCAGGGGTAACTGTTGGAATTGCTGATATGTCGAGTGTTCCGTATTCATCTGCTGTGTACACAAGGTCACCAGATAAAACTACTTTTCCAAGACCGCCAGCCGGTGTCATCTTTACCTTTGGCGATGTGGCTTTTTTAAATTTCTCAATTTGATTGCCATTGTCATCTTTGATGACACATTCATGTATGATCTGGACAGTAACTTCTTCTCCTGGATTTACAAACGGATAGTAATAGTCTTGTTCCAGGTTGCCGATGATTTGTTCCTCCTGGTCGTCGATATTAATCCAGATTTCATCTTCAATGTTCTTGTCTTCAGAAAAATCTACATTTGAAATTCTGAATCTGATTCCGTCGTCCCACTCAACAGGTGTTACTGTAATTGTTTCAAGGGCTTCAAGTTCTTTTCTTTCTTCAAGAGACATGAGCTTGAGGTTGTGCTTTTCACTATTGAGGATGTTTTGTCTCATGCTCCATTCACGGCCAAGTTCACTGTCATTATATGAAATGACAAGATAAGGCATAATGGAAACAACCTTTGCAGTGTTGGTCAGACTTCCCTTTGCATAGATATCTTTTTCTGCCGGAATTTCAGCAGGAGTAAGCTCAAAGCTGCTGATCTTTGAGTTGTCATTATAACTGTAGCCGGAAGCAATATCGAAGACTACATTGTAAGACTTTACATTCGGTGAAGACAGGGATGGCATTGATTTTACAGTAAGGATTCCGCGTTCGCTGAATTCGTAGTCAAACTTTCCGGAAGGAAGGAGTTTTCCGCATCCTCCTGCAGGAGTTATTTTCCCCTTTCCTGTTCCGGCTGTAGCAGTAAGTTCCTGACCTATTTCATTCTTGGTTCCACGGCAATATGTGGCAATGACTGCAACTTCTTTTCCTGCTTCAACAAAAGGACAGTAGAATTCATATGTTGAACCGATCTTTGGAATGTCATATGCAACCTTGACACCATCGAGATAGATGTCGATTCGGTGGATTTCATTTGCCTTTTCAGTAAACTCAACATCAGTATCATCAAGATTCTTAACCCTGATGCGAAGGCCTGTGTCACATTCAACATTTTCGATTTTGAAGATTTCGGGGATTGGAGCCTCTTCTTCCTCTTCTTCTTTCTTAGGTTCTTCCGGTTCTTCTTCCGGCTTTTCAGTTTCCTTTACTTCTTCGTAGTCGTCTCCGATGGTTGCGTTTTCCAAAACTTCAGGCTCCTTGATGACTACACCTTCGGCTTTTTCGATGCTGACTGTTGAGGAAGACGTTACGGAATTAATGCTTGTCTCGCTGCTTTCGATTTTGATGGAAACCGCATTCAGAGTGATTATTTTCTGGATGGATCCACCCTTGATGGAAATGGCTGATACCGCATTGCTCATTGAAATCTTTGCAACCGTCGAATTTGCATTTCCTTCAAGTTTGATGCTGTCTGCTTTCACTTCGGCTGAAGCGACCGATGCAGCGCCTTCAAGAACGATTCGGACACTTGTCTTTGTGACGACTAAAGACTGAATCTTTGAGTCCGAGATGTGGACGCTGTTTGAGCCTCCGCCGTTTACAGTAAGGTTTATGATGTCCTTGCATCCTTTCATCGTAAAGTCACCGTCTCCGACACTTTCGTCGACAATGATATTTGCATTGCTGATGTTTTCAAGGACTGCGCCTGGCTTTGTGACCGTAAGGATCTTTCCGCCAAGGTCCGCGTTTTTAAGCGTGAAATCCTTTCTGCTGATGAAGGCATCTTCTGCAATGGCCTGTCCCTTGAGGTCCAGAGTTCCGTCTGATGCAGAAATCTTTTCCGTCAGGGTCTTTGGCTCAGGTTTGTCATCGTCGCCTCCACCAAAACTACAGGAGGCTGACATGAGGAGCGCAGTTGACATTAGGGCAACAAAAATACGTTTAAAGGTATTTTTAGTTTTCATAATTAATCTCCTTTCCGATATGGATGATTTTCAATAAGTTCTATTCGTAAGTGTAGTGGGGGGGGGTCATTTGTCAAGGAAAAAAAAACGCCCGCCGGAAAAGGTTTGTAGGGAGGAACCATATTCCAACGGGCTGAAGTTTTTGGAGGTGCTTTTTAAATTTACGTTTTTAAATCTTTTTTATATGGATGTTTTTAAATGGTTTAGCAATGTTTGCAACAGTTTAGCGGATTATCGCAATAAATGATAGTCAATGGAAAAATTTGCATCTATCTGGTGAAAATTTGTCTGTTTTTTTCCAGGCGGAACTACTGAAATCTGCAAACGTTTCCAGTATGTCAGATAAAAGTATTTAAAAAATAGGAGAAAATTCCATAAATTCCGGCTTTGCTAAAAATAAATAAAATAAATTTGACTTTAAATGTGGAAAGTATATACTGAAAACATGGAAACGTTTCCAAATATTCAAACAGATTCCATCAGTATTTTTCAATTTTGGAGGAAAAAATGAAAAAGATGTCAAAAGTAATGGCTGCAGCTGCTGCAGTATCATCAATTCTCATGCTTGCTTCTTGCGGTGGAAAGAAAGAAGTAACAGTACGCTACCTTAACTTCAAGCCGGAAGTAGCAAATGTATATCAGGAACTTGCTGCTGCTTACGAAAAGGAAACCGGTGTAAAGGTAATCGTTGAGACTGCTGCAAACAACCAGTACGAAGCAACTCTCATGTCAAAGATGGCAACAAAGGATGCACCTACACTTTTCCAGATCAACGGACCACGCGGCTATGCAAACTGGAAGGACTACTGTGCAGACCTTTCAAATACAGAAATCTACAGGCATCTTTCTGACAAGTCACTGGCTGTTTCATCAAACGGAAAGGCTTATGGTGTTCCATATGTAGTTGAAGGCTACGGAATCATCTACAACAAGGCTATTACAGACAAGTACTTTGCTCTCGGTTCAAAGGCTACTTCTTTCTCATCAATGGACGAAATCAATAACTTTGACAAGCTCAAGGCTCTCTGTGATGACATGCAGGCAAATGCAAAGAACCTTGGAATCAAGGGTGTATTCGCTTCTACATCACTTAAGGCAGGTGAAGACTGGAGATGGCAGACTCACCTTGCAAACGTACCGGTTTACTACGAATTCAAGAACAACAAGGTTGACCTTGGTTCGGATGCAACAAAGAAAATCAAGTTCCAGTACGGAAATGAATTCAAGAACATCTTTGATCTTTACATAACGGATTCTGTTACAGACCGCAAGGCTTTGGGAACAAAGACAGTTACAGATTCAATGTCGGAATTTGCACTTGAAGAATGTGCAATGGTTCAGAACGGAAACTGGGCCTGGGGACAGGTTGCTGGCGTTTCCGGAAACAAGGTTCTTCCTGAAAACGTAAAGTACCTCCCGATTTATTCAGGTGTTGCAGGCGAAGAATCACAGGGTCTTTGCACAGGCACGGAAAACTTCTACTGCATCAACAGCCAGGCAACAGCTGAAGAGCAGAAGGCTACAGCAGATTTCATCTACTGGCTCTACTCAAGCCCAATGGGAAAAGATTACGTAACAAACAAACTTGGCTTCATCGCTCCGTTTGATACATTTGCTGCCAACGAACGCCCAACAGATCCACTCGCTGTTGAAATCAACAACTGGATGACAAAGAAGGGAATCGTTTCATGCGCATGGAACTTCACACTCTTCCCATCACAGAGATTCAAGGATGACTTTGGCTCAGACCTTCTTCAGTATGCCCAGGGAACAAAGTCTTGGGATGAAGTTTCTTCAGATGTGATCAACAACTGGGCTAAAGAAAGCAGCATGTAATTTTCCCAAATTGGGGAAAACGGCGAAAGCCATATCTGATAAAAATTGGATGTCGTGTAACTTTCGCCGCACGATTGCACTGCAATCGTAATTACTGCAACAAGGAGTGCAATCGTACGGGGCTGTCCAATAAGTATTCATGCCAGGGTCATTGCATATGGCGGCGGAGCTTCCATAAAGCCGCAATGTCGAAATGCCCGATACCACTATATGTGGTGGTTTCGACTAAGCTCAACCACCCTGAGATTACTTTTGGGACAGCCCCTTCTTGGGGAGAGGGTGTTTGATGCACCATATCATTAAACAGTCCTTCATTAGTTATGCTCCCGCTGTGGAAGCTGCAGCCAGGTTTTGCGGCGGGAGTTTTTTTTCGGGTTCAAGAGAGGTTTGAAATGCAGAAATCTTTATCAAGATATTTTCCAGTTTTCGTTTTGCCGACATTGCTTGCCTTTGCAATGTTCTTCGTTGTTCCATTCTTTCTTGGAATCGGCTTGTCATTTACAAAATTTACAACGGTTACAAGGGCAACATGGGTTGGTCTTGACAACTACATAAAGGCATTTACTGCTGACAATGAATTCATCAGTGCCCTTGGATTTACGGCACTGTTCACCATAGTTTCAATCATCACCGTAAACGTGTTTGCCTTCAGCCTTGCGCTTCTTTGCACCAGGGAAATGAAGGGAGTGACATTGTTCCGCTCGATTTTCTTCATGCCTAATCTTATCGGCGGTATCGTTCTCGGTTACATCTGGAATCTTATGATCAATGGTGTGCTTTCCAACTGGGGCGTGGATATTTCCTATGCGACAAAATACGGTTTCTGGGGACTTGTGGTCCTTACAAACTGGCAGCTCATCGGTTATATGATGGTCATCTACATTGTGGGACTTCAGAACATTCCGGGAGACCTTATCGAGGCGGCCCAGATTGACGGAGCAGGTCCAATAAAGACTTTGTTTAAAATAAAGATTCCGATGGTGATGCCTTCGATCACGATATGCATGTTCCTGACCCTTACAAACACGTTCAAGATGTTTGACCAGAATCTTGCCCTTACTGCAGGTGCTCCAAACAGAACGACAGAAATGCTTGCCCTCAACATCTACAATACTTTCTACGGAAGAATCGGCTGGCAGGGCGTAGGTCAGGCAAAGGCGGTTGTATTCTTCATCATCGTCGCAATAATCGCATTTGTTCAGCTTAAGCTTACAAACACAAAGGAGGTTGAATCATGACATTTTCCAGACAGAAGACAGCGTCCAATACGGTTGCAATTTTTTTCCTTGCAGTTCTTGCATTTGTTTTTCTTCTTCCAATAGTCCTTGTTCTGATGAACTCGTTCAAATCGCGTCTCTATATTTCCAGTGCGCCTTTTGCCATTCCAGACGGAACTACTTTTGTCGGCCTTGAAAACTACATCAAGGGTCTTAGATCTTCAGGCTTCTTTGTTTCCTTTTTGCGTTCACTCTTTGTTACGGTCTGTTCGGTAGCGGTCATCATTGTCTGCACGTCAATGACTTCATGGTTCATTGTCCGTGTGAAGAACAGGTTTACCAGCGGTCTTTATCTGCTCTTTGCTTTTTCAATGATCGTACCTTTCCAGATGGTGATGTATACGATGACGTATGTTGTTCAGTCAATCGGATTCAACAATCTTCCCGGCGTAGTACTTGTATATCTTGGTTTTGGTGCGGGACTTTCGGTGTTCATGTTCACGGGATTTGTCAAGGCGGTTCCTCTTGAAGTGGAAGAAGCTGCGGAAATCGACGGATGCAATCCGCTGCAGACTTATTTCATGATCGTTTTCCCGATGCTCAAGCCTACGGCAATTACGGTCGCAATCCTCAATTCGATGTGGGTATGGAACGACTACCTTCTTCCATATCTTGTCCTAGGAACAAAACACAAGACGGTTCCTGTCGCAATTCAGCTTGCAATGCAGGGGGCCTACGGATCTACGGATTACGGCGGATTCATGGCGATGCTGGTTCTTGCCATCATTCCGATCGTCGCTTTCTACATCGCATCGCAGAAGTACATAATCAAGGGAGTCATTTCGGGTGCGATAAAGGGATGAAAATGCTGCGCATTTTCATCGGCGAGAATTACTCAGCCGCAGTCCGCGTCTGTTTTTGGTGACTGGACTTGAGGATGTTGGGTATATATGGAAAAAAATCGATGAATTTGATAGTATCTGAAACGTTTCCATAAAATACAAACTCGGGTAGGTTCAGTTATGACTATAAAGGATATCGCTAAAGAATGTGGCTGTGCAGTCGGAACTGTTTCCCGTGTATTGAACAACCAGGACTATGTAAGCGTAAAGACACGTGAGAAGGTCATGGAGGTTGTGAACAAATACAACTTCGTGCTCAACAACAACGCAAAAGCCCTTAAGGCACGCGGAACAAAGACGATCCTGATTCTTGTAAAGGGTACTTCAAACATCCTTTTGAACAACCTTCTGGAAAAGGTTCAGAAAAACATGGAAAAGCTTCCATATACATCAAAGGTCATCGTTCTTGACGAGTATGACAATGAGGCGGTGGAAGCGGAAAAGGAGCTGCGTGAGACAAAAGCCCTGGGCATAATTTTTCTTGGCGGAAATCCTGAACGCAACAGGGAAGTGTTTTCGCGCATAAATTGTCCATGTGTGCTTATTTCCACAAAAGCTGATACGGAGGAATACGAAAATCTTTCCAGCGTCAGCACGGACAGCTATCAGGCTTCCCTCCTCATTGCAAGGCATTTTGCAAAAAAAGGTCATGATAAAATCGGAATCATCGGGGGAGATTTTTCTTCTTCCATGGTGACCAAGCGCCGCTATGAGGGCTTTCTTGAAGGACTTGAACTAAGCGGAATGACTTTCGATGCGGAAAAATCCTATGCCACCGCAAAGTATTCCCTTGAAGGCGGAGCCAAGGCAGCTGAAGAACTTGTAAAGAAGTTTCCTGATGTAACGGCAATCTTTGCAATGTCGGACATGCAGGCAATGGGAGCATGCAGAAAATTAAAGGACATGGGATTCCGTGTTCCTGAGGACATTTCAGTAGTGGGATTTGACGGTCTCCCCATCGCCCAGTACTACTGCCCTAAAATCACAACAATCAGGCAGAATGAAGAGGAGCTGGCAGTCCAGGGACTCAAGACTCTGCTTGATGCCATAGAAAAAAAGAACGGCGCCGTTCACAAAAACATTCCCTTTGAATTTGTTGAAGGTGAAAGCGTCAGAGAAATATCCACATCTTTATGATTTGAGGATTCATAAATGGCGGGCCCCTCCTTACTCTTTCTGCCTGCGTCCCACCCGTCGATATGGGTATCAAATCATAAAGACATGACTATTAGAGGTGATTTATGTTGAACAAGAGAGCAAATGGTGTTTTGATGCATATTTCTTCCCTTCCAGGAAATACTGGAATCGGAACAATGGGAAAGGAAGCCTACGAATTTGTTGACTGGCTCAAGAAGGCAAAGCAGTCTTACTGGCAGATTCTTCCGATCTGTCCTACAAGCTACGGCGACAGCCCTTACCAGAGCTTCTCTACTTTTGCAGGAAACCCATACTTTATCGATTTTGATACCCTTGCGGAACAGGGATACCTTGCAAAGTCCGATTACGAAAACGTAAAGTGGGGCGGTCATGAAAATTATGTTGACTACGGAACCCTCTATGTTGAGCGCCACAAGGTTTTTGCAATCCTTCACAATAATTTCAAGAAGAACATTCCTTCGGACTTCGGAGATTTCATAAAGGCCAACGACTGGCTTGAAGACTATTCCCTCTTTATGGCAATCAAGGATGCGCACGGCGGTGTTGCATTCAGCGAGTGGGAAGAAAACATCCGCAAGCGCGACAGTGTGACTTTGGAAAGCTGGCGTGGAAAATGTGCCGACAGAATGGATTACTACAAGATGCTCCAGTACTTCTTCTTCAAGCAGTGGTTTGCCCTTAAGGACTATGCAAACAGAAACGGAATTGAAATTATCGGTGACATTCCTATTTACGTTGCTGCAGACAGTGCAGATGTCTGGTCAAATCCTGACCAGTTCATGCTTGACCAGAACCTTGTTCCTGTAGAAGTTGCAGGTTGTCCGCCAGACTGCTTCAGCGCAGACGGACAGCTTTGGGGAAATCCTGTTTACAACTGGGAATACCAGAAAGAAACAGGCTATGCATGGTGGAAGAAGCGCCTTGAAAAATCCCTCAAGATTTACGATGTTCTACGCATCGACCATTTCCGCGGATTCGATTCCTTCTATTGTATTCCTTACGGGGCAAAGGATGCCAAGATCGGTCAGTGGAGACAGGGTCCTGGAATGGATCTTTTTAACGCACTCAAGGCACAGTTTGGCGACATGCCAATCATCGCGGAAGACCTTGGGTTCCTTACTGACAGCGTAAAGCAGCTTTTAAAGGATTCAGGATTCCCTGGAATGAAGGTGCTTCAGTTTGCCTTTGACAGCCGTGAAGAAAGCGACTACATTCCATACCGTTATGTTCCAAATTCAATCGTCTACACGGGTACCCACGACAACGACACGATTATGGGCTGGTGTGAGACAGCAGCTCCAAAAGATGTTGAAAGCGCAAGGGAATATCTTCGTGCCGGGGACAATGCTGATCTCGTAAAGGAAATGATGATTGCGGGAATGCAGAGCGTTTCAAATACATGTATTGTATGTATGCAGGATCTTGCATGTCTTGGAAAGGAAGCAAGAATGAACATTCCTTCAACCGTTGGAAACAACTGGAAGTGGCGTGCCTCAAAGAGCATGTTCACGGAGGAAGCAAACAAGTTCCTTGAATTCTACACGAGCCTTTACGGACGTGCTGCAAAATAAGTTCCAGTATTGATAGGTGGATTGCTTCGTCGCTACGCTCCTCGCAATGACGGGTGTTTTAATGCCTCGCAATGACAAAACGCTTTAATGCTCGCAATGACAAAACGCATTAACGCTCGCAATGACAAAACGCTTTAATGCTCGCAATGACAAAACGCATTAACGCTCGCAATGACGGGTGTGGTGCTGCTGCCGGTTGTGGCATTCGTGTCATTGCGAATTAAGCACGTTATTGCGACTCAAGCACACCATTGCGAATTAAGCACGTTATTGCGAATTAAGCACGTCATTGCGAACGAAGTGAAGCAATCCATATGCCAGGAA
>JAEDDW010000183.1 GCA_016293645.1 Treponema sp.
CTCCTTCGTTTACCATAAGTTTTACCCACTCAGCACCATTTGATTCAAGTTCACAAACAATCTTTTTGTATCCAGTAAGATCGATGTCAACACCTGACCATTCAGCAATTCCTACTGCATCGCTACCATTTGCATTAGTAAATGTAATTGTAGCTGTTGAAGGGTTATATGATACATTGTTTCCCCAAAGCTTTGCTGTTTTTGAAAGATCAAATTCAATAGGCCCACCTTCTACAGGAAGATCCTTGTTTACATAAACCTTGTCATCACTTTTAGCAGTTTCGGCGTCAAGCTTGAAGAAAAGAACGGCTTTCTGTACCTTAGCTTCAGATTTATCTCCTTTTGAAATATCATCTGTAAGTTCTACTTCCCATGTGATTTTTGAATCCTTTGTCAAAGTCTGCTTGCTGGCTTCTTTTGTAATTGTCTTCCACCACTCTACATCTGATCCACCATCAATAAATTCGAATATAACATCTGATGTAAGTGCATCACTTGATTTGTTGATTGCATTAACGTCAAGCTCTACCTTGATTTTATTGCCCTTAATAAACTTCTTGCACTGTTCTGCATCTGTGATTTCCTGTTTGAAAACTACTGATTCATTATCACCGCTTTTTTCATAAATAAGTTCCATTGACTTGAGTGTGATTGTTACTGTCTCTGAAGGATCAGTTTTGTTTGTGTCTTCAGTTTTCTGCTCTTCTTTGTTGTCTTCAGTTTTCTGCTCTTCTTTGTTGTCTTCAGTTTTCTGTTCTTCTTTGTTGTCTTCAGGTTTCTGTTCTTCTTTTGTTATTGAAGTTGTATCATCATCGCTTGATCCGTCTGAACAGCCTGTAAGAGTGAGTGATCCAATCATTGCAAAAGACATTGCAATGAAAACTGTGTTTCTGATTTTCTTTGAAAGTTTCATAGGTTCCTCCGTTAGAATCTTTTTTTATTTTCTAGGTTAAGGATAGGGGCGGATCAGATGCTGAACTATTACATAATTTTTTTTGTACAAAAATTTTTGAAAGTTTTAACAAAAACTTTTAGACATTTAAAAAATATTATAGGGAATAAAAATTTATGTTACGTTCAAGTCGGGCGGAATGTTTAAATTTGCGTGGATGGTTTTTAACTGAGCATGGATTATAATTATGTGATGGATGGAGTTCCGTGAAAAATAGTATTTTTCAAAAAAACTTATTAGCACGGAAATTGATTTGCATTGATACTATCTATATGAGGAAACTTATGAAAAACAATTTTGTCAGATTCTTTTCGGTGGCTTTCATTTGGCTTGCGGTTCTTTCATGTTCTGCGGAAGGCGATGCTGCTACTGCCGACAGCAATAAGGAACCTGCAGTCGTTGAAAAGCAGGAACTTGTGCCGTTCAGTGAAGTTGCTGTCGATACTGAACTTTTTACACTGGCTAAAAGCATGAAGACTGGCTGGAATCTTGGAAACTCCTTTGATGCCACAAGCAATATCGATAATTTTTCAAGCCAGAATGCAGGGCTTGCTTCTCTTGAGTCGTGGGGAGTTCCGCGTGCAAGAAAAGAAACGATGGAGACATTGGCACAGGCAGGATTCAAGACGGTGAGAATTCCTGTAAGCTGGTCAAATCATATTATCGACAAAGAATATACCATCGATCCAGAATGGATGGCGAAGGTTAAGGAATGTGTTGACTGGGCCATCGGTTGCAATCTTTTTGTGATCCTCAACATCCATCATGACAATGCACCTTCTGAATCTGGCTTCAAGTATGGACGCGGATATTATCCTACAAACAAGTGCTATGATGAGTCTCAGAAATTTGTAAAGCGCGTATGGACTCAGATTGCAGAAACTTTTAAGGATTACGACGGACACCTTATTTTTGAAACCCTTAACGAACCCCGCCTGAGAAACGATCAGCATGAGTGGAACTATTTTGAAGGCTGTTCAAAATGCAATGAAGCTATGGATGTAATCAACAAACTCAACCAGGATGCAGTTGATGCAATCAGGGCTACAGGCGGAAACAATGCAAAGAGGTTCATTACAGTTCCGTCCATTGCGGCAAGTCCATGGGCTGCTTTTGCAGAGAAATTCAAGGTGCCGGAAGATCCAGCAAAACGCGTTGGAATTTCAACCCACGCCTATTCCCCTTACAGTTTTGCAATGCAGAAAAATAAAGAAGGCGGAACTTCAAAATTTACTCCTGCCCATGCAAAGGAACTTGAGAACATGTTCAACGAACTGAACAATAAATTTGTTTCTAAAGGAATTCCTGTTATCATGGGAGAGTATGGTGCTACAAACAAGTATAATGATGGTGACCGTGAAGCATGGTTCAAGTATTATCTTGAAGGAGCAAAGAAATACGGCATTGTCTGTGTTCTTTGGGACAACAACACTCCAAATGGTACTGATGAATCTGAAAGGTTCGGTTATCTCAATCGGTCAACCCTTCAGTGGACTTTTCCTTCGATAATCAATGTCATAAATGGTGTATATAAGGATTAAAAAATAAAGGGCCCTTCGACTG
>JAEDDW010000184.1 GCA_016293645.1 Treponema sp.
GATAAGTGAAAAATCTGACATGACAAAATCCTGGGCCGCTCGGCTTTGCCGCTTGCCACAAGCAAGAGCTTTTTGTTGCTCAGGAACTTATAAATAAAGTTAAATCAAAGTGTTGCGGAATTAAGGGTTATTTATTTTTTTTTGCGCCCGAATTTAATAAATCATAGGTATGAATTGGATAATCTTATTATTGGCAGGATTGTTTGAGGTGAGCCTCACATTCTGTTTAGGGAAAACGAGAGCGGCATCAGGAGTTGAATTTTATTTGTGGGGAAGCGGTTTCCTTGCCTCTACCATACTGAGCATGGCTTTGCTTTCCAAAGCGGTACAGACTTTGCCTTTGGGAACTGCGTACGCCATTTGGACGGGAATCGGAGCGGTTGGTACGGTTTTGATTGGGATATTCGTTTTCAAGGAACCTGCCACTCCCATCCGGCTTTTCTTCCTCTTCACGCTCATTGCATCCTTGATAGGATTGAAAGTCGTGTCATACTGAAAGGAGGCGACAAATGAAGTATGAATTAAGAGAGAACCAAGGCATTCCGGTACCTCTGCTGGCTCTGATGGCAGTTGCTACCGGACTTTCCGTTGCCAACTGCTACTACAACCAACCTTTGTTGGGTAGCATGGCAAAAGATTTCGCGGTAAACGACTTTTCTGCTAGCATGGTAGCGACATTGACACAGATAGGCTATGTGACCGGACTTGTGTTTGTCATCCCGCTTGGTGATTTGGTCTCACGAAAGAAGCTGATATTGACCAATTATATCATATCTTCGTGCGCCTTGCTTGCCATAGCCCTTGCCCCGAACATCTATTGGGTGTGGGGCGCATCATTGCTTGCCGGCGCATCTTCGGTTATGCCGCAATTTTTCATTCCGTTAGTATCTTACTATTCATCCCCTGCGCACAAGGTGCGCAACGTAGGGATTATACAATCTTGCCTGCTCATAGGCATTCTTGGTTCACGGGTATTCAGTGGCTTTCTGGCTGACGTATGGGGATGGCGTTCCGTCTATTTTGTAGCTTGCTTGTTTATGCTCGGATGCTTCCTGATGATTCACAAGATGCTACCCGCGCTGTCCACCTGTTCTCAAGAAAGTTATGCAAGGTTGATGAAATCTTTGTTGCGACTGCTCTCCCAATACCCCTACTTGCCTATCGCATCGCTGAGGGCGGCATTGGCTTATGGCTCGTTCTTCGCTTTGTGGAGTTGCCTTGCTTTTCGGATGAAACAGGAACCTTTTTTTGCTAGCGACGACATTATCGGAGCACTCGGTTTGTGTGGACTGGCAGGTGCATCCACGGTGGTTTTCATCAGCGGCTACGTCCAAAAGTACGGTGCGAGGTTCTTCTCTATTGCCGGAGGATGCGTAGTGTTGGCTGCATGGATACTGGCATTTTGGGGGAATGACAGCTATTTGTGGATAATAATTGCTATCTTGCTGATTGATGCCGGTATGCAATGCATCCATTTGTCGAATCAGACCAGCGTAGTCGCCCTTGATGCATCTGCCATCAATCGTATCAATACCGTTTATATGACCATTTACTTTTTGGGTGGTTCTGCCGGTACATTCGTTTCCGGTCTGTCTTGGCAGCATTATGGGTGGACAGGTGTGGTGGGGGTAGGAATTGCCTTTACCGTGGCTTCCTTGCTCGTAAACTGCTTCAAGGCATCATACTTCTCTGTCTCAAGGAACTGATGGTCGAAATCAACATCATAGGATTCTACCTCATTCAGTTCACCGGTAGAAATCAAGGCTTTTATAAGTAAGGCGTTGAGCTTGTCTGCCGTATTGAAATCATAGGTCTTGCCCTGCTCAGAAGTATAGGAGATGTTTTCCTGTGTCAGTTCCTTGATGGCTCTGAGGATGGTGTCAGAGCTGCATGTGCGCAAGGTCGGATGATACGAGAGATGACGCATCAGATGCGATGTTACATCCTCCACGCATGAGCCTCCACAGAAGTACACGCTCATCAGCGAACGGACAATCTCGCTGTATTGATAGCCGATAATACTGCGGCATCTCTGACCAAGTGCCTGGTCGATAATAGGTGAAAACATGGAGTCAAATTGCTTCATGATTGAAAAAAATCCTCCAAAAGGAGAGAGTTTCTCAGATTTTATTGCTACCTTTGCCATGTCTGTCGGGTTTGATACATATTTTGATTTGCAACACTAAGATAGGTGAAAAATCTGACATGGCAAAATCCTGAGCGCTCTGCTTTGCCGCTTGCCACAAGCAAGAACTTTTTGTTGCTCAGGAACTTATAAACAAAGTTAATCAAAGTGTTGCGGAATTAAGGGTCTATATAAATTATGCATCCCTGCTCCCCCTTCTCTCAACATTAATAAAACGATTTCGATAAGCCAAAAGACCAAAGAGAGCTTGCTCACTTTGGCTTGGAGAGAAATGCACTATTAAGAACGATTTCGTTAAGCCAGATGAGCAGAGGCTGAGCCTGCTCAGACTATGC
>JAEDDW010000185.1 GCA_016293645.1 Treponema sp.
GCCCAGGACCCCTGAAATGGCAGCGCAGCTTCAAGCCGCGTAGTCGAAGGGTCGCGACTGCATAAGATGGTCAGTGTACTTCGACTGCGCTCAGCAACCCTGCCCATGGATGAGCTCCCCTAAGCAAGCCCAGGACCCCTGAAATGGCAGCGCAGCTTCAAGCCGCGTAGTCGAAGGGCCGTCTTTTGACGATCATTTTTTTTTACTTACATAATCTTGAATTCCTCCTCATTTGATATAGAATGGAAAGCATGAAAAGCATCAGATCAATCATAGTTACATGTATCGTGCTGCTTACCCTTGTTGTAAGCGCAGTATTTTTTTCATTATCCAATAGATTCGCACACTACACACTTGAGAAGTCCCTTGAGTCCACTCTGGGAAATCTTGCAGACACTGTAGCCGCAGAAATCACCGAACAGAACGAAAAGCAGTTCAAGGCGTTGAGGGCAATCGCAGCCCTTCCTTACATCAAGGACAGCAGCAACGACTTCTTTGAAAGGCAGAAGAACCTTGACGAAGTTGCCCACGCAGATCCAACCTTCATCGGACTGAGCATCACCGACGCCGAAGGAAATTCCTTCAAGGAAGAAGTGAACAAAATGATCAACTTCTCCGAGCGTCCATATTTCAAGGCAGCCATCAAGGGTCAGGAATATATCTACGGCCCACTTTTCAACAAGATCACAAATGCCCTTGCCCTCTTCTATTCAGTGCCTGTAGTGAATGAAAAAGGTAAAATCGAAAACATCCTCTTCTCCGCTGTAAACGGTGACATACTTTGCAACACCTGCAAAAGAATAAAGGTTGGAAAAGACGGCTACCCGATCATCGTTGACCGTGCGACAGGATGCACTATCGGTGACGTTGAGATCAAGAATGTCGTAAACATGCAGAAAATGCAGGAAGCCGCTTCCGAAGATCCTGCCATGGCTGAATTCGCAGAGCACATCAATAAAGTCTATGCCGGTGAAAGCGGATTTGCAGTCTACAATTTTGGCGGCAAGAGGGTAATGTCCTATTGCCCTATTGAAGGAACAACCTGGTCTGTAATTGTACAGGCACCATACGAAGACTTTTCGGAAAACCTCAACATGATGAGCACTGCCATGATCATCTGCGCATTCATAATGATTGCCATCGGTATTGTCATCGCACTTCTTGTCGCAAGAGCCCTCATGCCTTTGAAGGCAGTTGGCAAAGCAATCAATGAAATTGCCAGCGGAAACGCAGACCTTACAAGAAGAGTCAAGATAAACAGCCGCTACAAGGAGATTTCCGGTGTTTCAAACGGATTCAATGCCTTTGTGGAAAAGCTCTATGTAATCATTGCTTCCCTCAAGAATTCTAAAAATGATCTTACTACAGCCGGAACAGATCTCACAGCCGGAACCCAGGACACCCAGAACAGCATCAAGGAAATCATCGGAGCGATTGATTCAATCAAACAGCAGATTGAAATTCAGTCCGGATCTGTCAGCGAGACAGCTGGTGCCGTAAACCAGATTGCCGGCAACATCGATTCTCTTGAAAAGATGATCACAAACCAGGCAAACGGTGTCAACCGCGCATCTACTTCAATAGAAGAAATGGTAAAGAACATTGCCGGAGTAAACTCAAACGTCGAGCTCATGGCAAGAAGCTTCAGGGAACTTGAATCAAATGCCTCTGACGGAATGACAACACAGCAGGACGTCAACGAAAAGATCAAGCAGATTGAAGAACAGTCAATGATGCTTCAGGAAGCCAATGCTACAATTTCTTCCATCGCGGAACAGACAAATCTTCTTGCCATGAATGCTGCGATCGAAGCTGCCCATGCAGGAGAAGCCGGAAAAGGATTCTCCGTTGTTGCAGACGAAATCCGTAAGCTTTCTGAGACTTCAACTTCCCAGTCAAAATCAATCGGAGATGAACTCCAGCACATTAAGGAATCCATCGAGGAAGTTGTATCAGCCTCATTTGAAGCAAACAAAAACTATGAGGCAATGAGCGAAAGTCTCAAAAAAACCAACAGCCTCGTACAGAGCATCAGAAACGCCATGGCTGAACAGAGTTCCGGCTCACAGGAAATTCTCAATGTACTCCGAGAAATGACGGACAGTACTTCAGAAGTAAAACTTGCATCCCGTGAAATGTCAGAAGGAAACAAGCAGATCCTTGACCAGATCAAGAACCTGCAGAATGCAACCGGAAACATCAATGATGCAATGAGCGGTATTTCAGCAAGTGCCTCCCACATCAGTGAAACCGGCAATGCCTTGAGCGGAGTTTCTGACATGATGACAGAAAACATCATGAAGATCGGAAAAGAAATCGACGAATTCAAAGTCTAGGTTTTAAAAACGCCCAGAACCCCTAAGCAAGCCCAGGCCCCCTAAGCAAACCCAGGATCCCTGAAATGGCAGCGCAGCTTCAAGCCGCGTAGTCGAAGGGCCGCGACTGCATAAG
>JAEDDW010000186.1 GCA_016293645.1 Treponema sp.
GACGATGCTCAGGGTTCTGAGAATTCATATGCTTTCGTCGTTGACACTTTTGGGGATTTTATGGATTATTACGGCAATATGAAAAAAGACACCGTGTCCAGACAGCAACTGGAAGCCATGACTACTGCAGAGCTTATTGACCTTGCAGACAAATATGGAATCGAAATTCCTGATGACCTTAACCGTACTTTCATTGTCGGGGAAATTCTTGAGGCATTGGAAGAGTTCAGCAGTCCTGCAAAAAGCAATTCTGTAGAGATCATGGAAGGTGACGTTCAGGTTCCTGACCAGTTGCCGGAAAGCTACAACAACACATGCATCGACGTCATCATCAGAAATCCGGCCTGGCTTTTTGCGTTCTGGGACATCAAGGAATCGGATTTGAGTTCCCTCAAGACAAAACCTGATTTTGATTCGATTTTTCTTCATATTTCATTTTTCAGTTCAGCAGACAGCGAAGATCCTGATGATTCAATCGACATCAAGACTGACCTTGAGACAAGGGAGCAGTATGTCCTTCTTCCGTCTGGGAAAAGATTCATAAAAATTGATCTTGCAGCTTCCATCACTGGCAAGCAGCCTGAAGTTCTCTGTTCATCAAGAATGGTGGAACTTCCGGCTGAAAGAGAAGACATCCTGAACATCCAGCCGGGCAAGAAAACAAACTACCCTCCTCTTGTTCAGCTTTCCGGAATGAAGCAGATTCTTCATGACCACTACCTGAACCACAGACAGTCATTTTCAGAGTGAGGATCAAGATGAGCAACAAAAAACTTGCCCTGATTATTGAAGCGGACCAGGGATTTATCAGAAACACAGAAAAGGACAGCAATTTTACAGCTGAGAACAACATTCTTTTTACGGGACTTACGGAAACCTACATTCCGCTCCTGAACATGTTCCGTCGTCTTGAGGAAGAGAACATTTCCTTCAAGATGGGCCTTGTAATGTCTCCGGCGCTCTGCTTCCTTCTTGATGACGCTCAGATCCAGAAGCAGTACATCGACCACCTTGATGCTTTGACCGCTTTGGGAAAGTCGGAACTCAAACGCTGCAAAGGTTCAAGCCTCGAAGCTCTGGCTGCCGAACACCTTGCAAAAATCGAACAGACAAAAATCGACTTTACGGAAACTTACGGACAGAACATCCTCGCGGCATTCAAGGAATACGCAGACAAGGGTTTTGTCGAACTGATTCCTACTGCCGCTACATATGCATACCTTCCTCACTTTGAGGACTTTCCGGAAGCAATAAACGCACAGGTTGAAACCGGAATCTATTCGCACAGACATTTCTTTGGTGAGACCGGTGAAGGATTCTGGCTGCCATACCAGGCATGGTCAAAGGGTTTTGAATGGACATTGCGTTCCTACGGAGCAAACTACACTGTTGTTGACGCACGCTCGATTCTTTTTGCGAAGGACAGACCTGACACAGGTATCTATGCGCCTTTGAGGACAAGAACTTCCCTCGTTGTTTTTGGTCTTGATCCTGACTGTCCGAAGGAACTTACCGGCGACGATGGTTTTGCACAGAACGATGTCTACCGCTCGCAGAGACACGACATCGGTTATGAACTCAAGCAGGACCAGGTTTCTGCTTTCTTCCAGAAGAACGACACAAGAATTGAAACCGGTTTTAAATACTGGTCAAATGAAAGCGATGACGATGATCTTGTGGCATACAACAGGGAGCTGGCATCAAAGCAGACAATCGAAGATGCCATTTCTTTCTATGAGTCAAAGCTTGAGAAGCTGGATGCTGCAAGTGAATACATCAAGGATGACAATGCGGTTCTTGTATGTGCAATTCCGGCGGACATTCTTGGACAGAAATGGCACGAAGGAATCCAGTGGCTTGAAAACGTAATCCGCTGCACGGCAAGCAAACAGGGCTTTGATCTTTCCCTCTGCAAGGATCTTATCGAAAAGCAGTTCTCTCTGCCAAAGATCAATCTTTATCCATGTTCCTCAAACGGACTTGGCTACGGAGAAGACCTTCTAGACAACTCAAACAGCTGGATGATGCGCTACGTGAGAAAGGCTACGGAACGAATGATCGACCTTACTGAACGTTTCCCAGCTGAAGATTCCCTCAAGGAAAGACTTTTGAACATGGCCGCAAAACAGGTTCTTCTGGCACAGAGCGGAGAATGGGCAATGATGCTTCATGACAGTGTCCTCACGGAATATGTAGAAGAACAGTTCAAGAACGAAATCATTTCTTTCACCAAAGTCTTTGATGCGCTGGCAAGCAATACGGTCAGCACGGAATGGCTTACCGGCTGCGAGAAAAAAAGTCCTCTGTTCCCATGGCTCAATTACCGCGTCTACTGCAGAAAGAAGTAAGGGGATCTCCGGGTCAAGACCTAAGATGACATGGGCCGGGGGATTGCAAAGGAACTGCAGGATGCTTCGACTGCGCTCAGCAATCCTGGAC
>JAEDDW010000187.1 GCA_016293645.1 Treponema sp.
ATCTAAATTCATCCACGATGTTATTCCATTTCCCAATCCAAAAATGGCAAAATTTCCCATAAACAAGGCAGAATAAACACCTGCCGAACGTTTACTCAAAACTGCAAATTCTATATTTTCTTCTATAATGATTAAAGAACCGGTTTATTGAGGAACAGATCAACGACAATTGGAACACGGGCAAGCTTGAATATCCTTTTGGCCGCGGAATTAATTTTGAGATCGGCGTCTCGGATGTGGAAGCAGTTTACAACCGCGCAAAGGGCGCTATGAACCGCTGAATCTCATGGAAAAAGATGAAGGATTCCTGGCTTCACTTTCAAAGGAAGAATACGACAGCTTTACTTACATGAATGTAGTACTTACAAAAGAAGTCTTTGAACGCTACAAGACCGACATCATGAGTGCCCTTGACGAGCCATGCCAGCTGCCTTGCATTTTTATCACGGGAAAGCAGGACACGGAAGTTGGCTACAAAGATCAGTTTGATCTTCTCAAGAATTTTCCAAAGGCAACGTACTGCGCAATAAATGCTGCCGGTCACAATCTTCAGATTGAACAGCCGGAAATGTTCAGGAGCATTGTAAAAAGCTGGCTTGGAATCTGATTTTATCGGGAGAAAAAAATGAATACATTGGATGCAATAAATTCGAGGCACAGTTACAGAGGAAAGTACAAGGATATTACGGTTCCCAGAAGTGACCTGATTAAAATAATTCAGGCCGGCATCAGTGCACCTTCGGGCTGCAACAGGCAGACCACATCCTTCATTGCAGTTGATGACAAGAAAGTTCTTGCTGAACTCAAAGGCGTCATTGATCCTCCGGTGGGTGAAACTGCACCTGCGGCAATCTGTGTGCTGACCCAGCGCATCAATGCCTACAGGGACAAATGTTTTTCCGTGCAGGATTATTCTGCCGCCATTGAAAACATGCTTCTTGCCATAGTTGAACTGGGGTACGAAAGCTGCTGGTACGAAGGCCACATTACGGACGACGACGGCATAAACCACAAGATGGAAA
Organism: Treponema sp.; assembly: GCA_016293645.1. Taxonomy (GTDB): domain Bacteria; phylum Spirochaetota; class Spirochaetia; order Treponematales; family Treponemataceae; genus Treponema_D. The sequence continues at coordinate 1,023 of JAEDDW010000187.1, forward strand.
AAATCCTGAAAGTGCCGCAGGACTATGAACTGGTCTGTTTTCTTCCGGTGGGTGTTGCAGAAGAAGATGTCAAGATGCCTAAGAAGAAAGCCTTTGATGAACGGGCATGGTTCAACTGTTTTGGGAATTCAGATAACAGATAATAAAAGGACAATTAAATGGACGCAAACGATTTTAAAAATAGGCTTGTGGAATTACTTTCATCCGACGAAAGTTTCCGGGAATCGGACAGACGGGAGACGTGAACGCACCGCTGGTTCCGGGATAAAGCGACATTGACATGTTCGTGCTTTGTTCAGGTGTTTCTTCAAAAACTGAGCGGGAAGAAATGCAGGGCTATCTTGAAGAAGCCCTTTACGCAAAAAACGACAGCTACTTTCCAAGCCGTAAGCACACGGAAAAAGCAATTGCCGGATTCAAGAAGAAACCTGCCGGCTGCTACGGTCGTCTTTTGAAAATCGTCCAACTTGCTGCAAAAGAAGGAACGATAGAAAAGTCCGTTGCAGAACACAGAAAGCTGGGAAACGAACTCAAGAAAATATGACGGAGAAAAAAATGCTGATTAGAAATGAAAAACCTGAAGACTACAGGACTGTTGAAGAAATGATAAAACGCACTTTCTGGAATCTTTCTGAGCCGGGTTGCAGTGAACATTATTTTGCCCATCAGGTCAGGCAGAGCAAAGACTATATTCCGGAACTGGATTTTGTGCTTGAAGAGGACGGAAAAATCATCGGCCACATTCTGTACGTAAAGGCAAAACTTGTGGCCGCAGACGGAACTGAAAAAGAAATAGTTTCATTCGGTCCTTTCACTATCGAAAGCGCCTACCAGAGAAAAGGCTACGGAAGAAAACTTCTGGAACATTCCCTTGAGGCTGCAAAGAGGATGGGATATCCGGCAGTCGCAATTTATGGAAACCCGGAGAACTATGCCTGCTACGGATTCAAGAACTGCAAACGGTACAATGTCTGCCTTGAAAAAGACATGTATCCCGTGGCACTCATGGTGAAGGAACTGGAAGACGGTTCTCTTTCCGGGGAAACATGGAGGTATGTTGAAAGTCCTGCACATAATTATGACGGAAGCGGATTCGAGGAATTCGACAGCAGCTTTGACCGGATGGAAAAAGGCTACAAGTACACGCAGGAGCTGTTCTATATCTATTCAAGGTCAAACCTGGTGCGATGAGTTCTGGCGGAAGGGGAACAAGACCGCTTGTAAAAGATTCAGAAGAATTGTCTGCAATAAAAAAGATTTGCGAAAAATCTGACTGGTGCCTAAGCGTCTGTACTGGAAGTTAGGTGTCGAAGTCTATTTCAAATGGGGTCTATTCTTTGGCATTCTATTTCCTTATTCTTCATACTTCTTGAAATTTTCAGCCTGCTCAAAAACTTCTTTAAA
>JAEDDW010000188.1 GCA_016293645.1 Treponema sp.
CAAAATCAAGAAGAACAAGCTTTTCCAGTCCATGAAGAACATTCTTCCTGACTATTTGCCTTAGGTGAAAGAACAGGCAGCAAACTGAATGACACGGTCACGATCAAAAATATCTTTGAAATCCGTGGCATCAATTTCGTTCAGCCTGTCCTGTGAGAAGGTAAGGTCTCCTCTCCATGCAAGGTAATCGATCATGTTCATCTATTTTACTTCTCCGATTATATAGTCATACCAGTCTTCTGCTTCATTTTCATTTATGCCGTCGGTAATGCAGATTCCAGAATCCAAAGCAGAATCTGGCTTTCCTGTCACAAGAGGGTGCCATGAGGGTAATGGTTTGTTTTCAGAGAGCAACCGGTATGCGCAGGTTTTTGGAAGCCATTTGAATTTTTTTATTTTCTTTCTGTCAAGTTTGATGCATTCACCTTGTCTGCTGAAACGATTGTCATAATCCATGCATCGGCAGGTTTTGCAGTCAAGAAGATTGCAGGCGACTTTTGTGTTCAATATTTTTTTCCAGAAAAGATAGCCGTCTATGATTTTTCTATAGCAGCAAAGTGCGCAGCCATCACAAAGAGATTCCCATTCTTCCTGAGACATTTCCTCAAGTTTTTTTGTTTCCCAGAATTTGTTATTATCTGAATCTTGCATTGTAACATTTGGCAGGCTGTAAAATATTTTGTCAATGAAGCAATGGTAGTGGTAAAAAAAAGAACACCGCGTTTTTTACACGATGTTCTTTCCATAGAAAAGACAGGCAAAAAAAAGCAAACGGTTTATTTACCTCTGTGCTTTTCTTTCTTTTTTTGCTGTCTGAGTTCAAATAAGAATTCTGCCTTTTTTGCCTTTTAAATGCGGCGGTTCTGGCAGGCTTCTTTTTTCAACTCTTCGTGCTGCAGTTTTAGTGCCTGCTGGGATTTTGTTCCGACACCGGAATTGGCAACGGATTTTCTTGCTTCCCTTACAGCACGTTTTGGATTCATTTTGTGAATTCCTGCATCACATGCCACAGCAGGACTGAACTTTAGGTCATCGTAGTGGTTCTTTACATAATCCAGAATTTCTATTCCGGTAGGCTCGGCTCCAAAAACATGCTTTGCAGCCATCAGCTTTCCGTCTTCAATTCTTTCAACGATTCCAATCCAGAATGGATCTTCAAAGAAAACCGTAAGACTTGTTCCGTAGTAGTCCATAGCATCCTCCTATAAATTATGTTTGCCTTTGGGCATGCAAGAAATGGACAACCATAGGAGGCAGGTTACTTACCCTGAATTTCAGGACGGCCGGGCTACCTACCGGCTCTGGCATGGAATTTGTAGATTCCACACGTTGCGTTTTTATTCTTGCAGTTCAATTCTAGTTCTTATTTATGTTAAATGTCAAATAGTGGTATAATGTTCATCATGACTCCAATACAGATTGAACTTATGAAAGCCATTGATGCCATGGGAGAAAGAAATCGATTCACAGATGCTCAGCTGGCAAAGAAACTGCGTGATGTTGCAAAGATAGAAGGGAAAAACAAGGCCGTGATTGCACTTGCCGATTTGACAGCAGCCGTAGAGTCCATTGCAGAATCGGGTAAAATATATTCAATTACAGTAACTTCTGCCAATGACCTTGTGATTGAACGGACGGAAACATTTAAGGAAATAGCTCTGGAAAACAAGCAGCGACGTCAGCGTCATGAAAAATCCTGCACCATTTTTACGAGCGTCGATTTGAATGATGCAGGCGGAAATAAACGAGTCGGCAAGAACAAAAAGAAGACTTCCCCAAAGCGAACTGTGCGTGAAAGCCTTGATGTGAATGGTGAGTGGGAGTAGAGAAAGCGGTTTTTGTAATCAATTCCACTGGAAAACTTTTAAATCCACCCTGTAATTTTCAACTTTGATTCCATCCTTTTCAAGGCGGCGTTTCTGTTCCTCTATTCCAAGTCCAAAGTTTTGTGCAAGTTTTCCCTGAGTGTTTACGACCTTGTAGCAGGGATAGTAGTCGGGCAGTGGATTTGCATGAAGGATGTTGCCTACGGCGCGGCACATCTTTTTGTTTCCAAGATATTCGGCAATCTGTCCGTAGGTAACAACTTTTCCTTTGGGAATTGTACGAAGATAATCGTAAACTTTTTGGGAGATTGGAGTTATATTTTTCATATTTTTTTACCTTTGAAGTGAAGCACAAGAAAGTCTGTCTTAATTTATAATAAAGATGCAGACTAAAAAGCCCTCCTGAATTAACAGGAGGACTATAGATGCTCATCGCTGATTATGAATCAAACAATCATTTAGATGCGTATCATAATCTTGCGGCTGCTCAACGAGTTTCCTTTCGAGAACTCGCGGCACCCGTTAGATTTTACTTTGAAGCTCCAGGGAAAGGCTTCTTTTCGAATTCCTTGTTTCCGTGTGTGTAGCTTGGGAGAACCT
>JAEDDW010000189.1 GCA_016293645.1 Treponema sp.
TAGAGCCTTTCAAACCCGCATAAATCAAGGCTTTTTTCGTGGGTGTCAAAGGGTACGCGATACATTTATCCTTTTCCCCCGGAAACGGCGTTTTAATGCGTGACAATACGCCAAAATCAACCCGAACACAGGGAGGTGATCCTATCGCTGATTATATCAGGGCAGACACGCGGCTGCCCGCCTATCTGCCGTATCCCCGTTTCCTGCTGAAAATGGAGATTTCACAGACCGCCAAGCTGCTGTATTCGCTGCTGTTAGACCGTTCCACCCTCTCCCAGAAAAACAAGTGGCTGGACGACGAGGGCAGGATTTATATTATCTATCCCATCGCGGAGATAGCAGAAATACTGGATAAAGGCAGCACCACCATCAAGGGGGCGCTTAATGAACTGGACACGGCGGGGCTGTTGGAACGGGAACGGGGCGGCTTCTCCGCACCGAACCGGCTTTATGTCAAAGTACCGCCAGTGCCACAGGTACAGTTTTCAGACCAACTGATGGCCGGAAGTCCGCCCCTCATAGAGCCGGAAAACCGTCCTACTGATGGTCAGAAAACCGACCTTATGATGGTCGGAAAACCGTCCCCTAACCAAACTACTATAAACAACCTTACAGAGAGCCAAACAAAGGGAGTGAGTGGGGGGCCGTCCGCGCCCTATGGCCGATATGGAAATATTTTTCTGTCACAGACCGAATACGACGAGTTGCAGGCAGAGTACCCTGACAGGCTGGAACGGTTCATCGAGGAAATGAGCCGCTACCTTGCCGCCAACGGGAAAAGCTACCAGAACTATGCCGCCGCCCTGCGGATATGGGCGGGGAACGACAAAAAGGAAGCCCCTAAAAAGGGCATACCAGACTACTCATGCAAGGAGGGCGAGAGTTTATGAAGAATGAAATCAACGCGGTTTTGGAGAATATGACGACCACCATCCCGGAGCCGGAGGACTACACCGGCGAGGACGGTTTACTGTACTGCGGCAAGTGCCGCAAGCCGAAAGAAGCCTATTTTGCGCCGGATAAGGCCGCTATCTTCGGGCGCGACCGCCACCCGGCAGAGTGCGACTGCCAGAGAACCGCCCGCGAGGAACGGGAAGCCGCCGAAAAGCGGCGCAGACACCTTGACACCGTGGAAGAACTGAAACGCCGGGGCTTTACCGACCCCACCATGCGGGACTGGACTTTCGAGAACGACAACGGCAGGAACCCGCAGACCGGGCTTGCCCGCCGGTATGTGGAGCATTGGGAAGATATGCGGACAGACAATATCGGCTGCCTGTTCTGGGGCGGCGTAGGCACCGGCAAAAGCTACCTTGCAGGCTGTATCGCAAACGCCCTCATGGAGAAAGAAATCCCCGTCCGCATGACGAACTTTGCTCTTATCCTCAATGACCTTGCCGCCAGCTTTGAGGGGCGCAACGAGTACATTTCCCGCCTTTGCCGCTATCCGCTGCTGATCCTTGACGACTTTGGCATGGAACGCGGCACCGACTACGGGCTGGAACAGGTGTTCAATGTGATTGACAGCCGTTACCGCAGCGGCAAGCCGCTGATCGTCACGACCAACCTTACGCTGGACGACCTGCACAACCCGGAGGACACCGCCCATTCCCGGATTTATGACCGCCTGCTTTCCATGTGCGTCCCGGTACGCTTTACCGGCGACAACTTCCGGCAGGAAACCGCCAAGCGGAAAATGGAGAGCATGAAGAAACTGATTACCGACTGAAAGGAGTATTGCCTATGGCAGATAACAAGCAGCACGACACCCGCACCACCCGCCGCCCTGACTGTGTGACGGAAATCCGCATGGGCAATTCCGTCCTTGTCGTGTCCGGCTATTTCAAGAAAGACACCACAACCACAGCCGCCGACAAAATGGCGCGGGTACTGGAAGCGGAAGCCGCTGCTACACAGGAGCCGACTTATCCGGCGTGAACCGGGGCATGGAAAAGCGGCCATGCCAGGGAGCATGACCGCTGGAACGAAAATCGGAAGTGCTTTAGCAATTCTTAATCTCATTCTCTATAAAATAATTTGCAATTTCAAAGGCTTTTATTCTTCTCTTTGCCAATGTGATTTGTGATTTATAACGCTCGGAATTATCCTTTGATTCAAATGTTTTTACTGTTTCTCTTAGCTTGTGCAGAGTTGAATCAATTTGCCTTTTGGCCGCGGTTAATTCATCTATTGTATACTTCATGTTTTCTCCTTTAACTTCTGATTTTTTTGTTAAATCAGAGTATACCACGGAGTTATGAACTTTTCTACTGCAAATATGGGACGACAACCCATACCATAAAAATCGGAAAATTGAAAAGCTGTAAAGAAGCAAATTTAACGCTTTTGCCGCTGTACAGCCCCCGCCGTTCCGTGGTACAATGAAACCACGGAATAGTGGGGCTGGCTGTCGGAAACGGAGG
>JAEDDW010000013.1 GCA_016293645.1 Treponema sp.
AGATGAATCATAGAAAAGGCTGTCTGGTTGATCCCGATGGCCTTTTTTTGCGCTCGCTCAGCTAGTATGTTGAGAATCATCCAGGATCCCTGAGCGTAGTCGAAGGGGCCATCACCGCAAGGCAACGGTCACAGGCATACTTCGACTTCGCTCAGCTAGCCTGTTGAGAATCGCCCAGGATCCCTGAGCGTAGTCGAAGGGGCCATCACCGCAAAACAACGGTCACAGGCATACTTCGACTTCGCTCAGCAAGCCTGTCGTCCTGGTGTTCAAGAATTGCTACGCAATTCTTGGGGCGAAAGTTAAATCGCTTCCATCTTCTAGTCCATCAAACGCTTTCGCCCAGGATCCCTGTTGAGAATCATCCAGGATCCCTGAGCGTAGTCGAAGAGGCCATCACCGCAAAGCAACGGTCACAGGCATACTTCGACTTCGCTCAGCAAGCCTGCGACTGCAAGTTCTGCTGCGAATCGCTCAGCAAGCCTGTGACTGCAAGTTCTGCTGCGAATTGCTCAGCAAGCCTGTGACTGCAAGTTCTGCTGCGAATTGCTCAGCAAGCCTGGCCGCCAGCCGTTCAGCAGACTAGTGATGAGCCTATTGCAAGAACCTTCATTTTCATTTGACTAATCTTCTATAATTCTTTATTATATCAAAACTAATTTTTAAGCAATTATTTGTGGAGATAAAAATGGGTGTTGTAAAAACAATTTTGCTTGTTGCATTTGTAGTAGTATGTGTACTCGCAATTCTTCTTGTACTTGTTCAGAATGATGAAAGCAATGGAATGGGATCTGCATTTGGTGGTGGAAGCTCTGCTGCTTTCGGTGCCCGCTCAGGCAGTGTCCTCAAGAAGACAACAGGTGTGCTGGTAGTTCTTTTCTTTGTCATCACTTTTGGTCTTGGCTTTGTAAACAAGGCATCTGGCAAGGATGATCTTTCTGCAACTGCTGCAGAAGTTCAGGGCGAATCAAAGGCTGCAGAAACAGAATCAGGCAGCTGGCTTGAAACTGAACTTTCTGGTTCAACAGAGCAGTCAGTACAGTAATCTTGATTTTCTGAAATCACAATAGGGTTGTTGGAAATCCTGGTTTCCGGTGGCAACCTTGAAAATCGAGGAAATTGATTCCGGCTGTTGTCGGGAAATGTTTCTCACGGGCTTCTGTATGACTAGATGCCCATCTTTCAGATCAATGCGGGGTTTTTTGCTTCCATTTTCCGTGGATGGCTTAAGATTCCGCAATTTTTTTTGGAGCAATAATTATGATTTTTAAAAGGATATTTTCGCCAAAGTGTGTTATAATGGATATAGAAAGCGAAGAAAAGGATGAGCTTTTTGAAGAGCTTGCGCAGGCAATCTATTCGGCTAATCCTGACTTTGACCGCGAGGAAGCCCTTGCTTCAATCCGTGAAAGGGAAAGCAAAATGACCACGGGAATCATGCATTCAGTTGCGGTTCCCCATGGAACAAGCAAATCCGTGAAAGGGTGTGTCGGTGCCATAGGTATAAGCCGCAAAGGTATCGACTATGAGTCCCTTGATGGTGCACCTGTTCATTTTGTGTTCCTGATTGTGTGTGGAGAAGGCGAGGATGAACTTCACCTTGAAGTGCTTAAGGATCTGGCTGTTGTCCTGCAGGATAAAGATTTTATTCCCCGGCTGCAGCAACTTGAGACTCCACAGGAAGTTTGCGAATTCCTCTGCAGGGCGGAAGAATAGATTTCGTAGAAATGGAGCATAAATATGGCAGCGGAAGAAATTGATGTAATTAAGCATCTTCTTGAGATTGAACGTGAGGCGGCGGACAAGCTGCTTGAAGTACAGAAAAAGGCAGATGAAAAGATTGCTGAAGCAAGAAGTTCCGCAGATGCCAGATTCCATGAACGTTATGGTTCCATTGTAAAGTCTCTGGAAAGCGAAGAAAATTCCGCCAGGGAAAAGATCTCCCAGGATCATCTGTCAGAAGTGGAAGGATACAAGGATTCTTTGAACGGTACAAACAAGAATTTCGAAATCTTTGAATCCCTTATGGATAGACTTCTTTTCGAGTAGGAATTCATATGGCAATGGATACTTCTGCAGCGGATTCCTACGTTTACGCAAAAGCCAGCGGCATGCTGGCAAAATCCCATGTGGGTGAACGCGCAAGGATTCTCTTTTCTTTCAATACACTACAGGAATTGTGGTCTCATCTATTCAAGAAGGAAGTTCCCCTTGTGCCTGAAACTCTTCTTGCCCAGGCTCTTGAGCAGGAAGCATTCGATGACTTTGTCCTTCAGTATAAAAAACTGATAGAAAACTATTCAAAGCCTAAGGAAATCCTTCTTTCGCTTCTTCATGGCTATGACTATGAAAATCTCAAAGATATTGCTGCGGCCTTGTCCCTTGGTGAAAAAAAATTACCTCAGATTCAGAAGGTCTATCCTTTCAACATAATCAACTATGATAAGTGGCCTGACCTTAAGCAGATGACGGCGGAAGGTCCACTTGCCTGGTATGATGAAGTTCCGTCTGTAAAAGACCTTCACCTTGTAAACCACAAGATCGACAGCCAGAATGTGATTGAGCTTTGGAATGCATTGAAGAAAACCGAATCATCGTGCAGAAAGGCCCTTACCGATCTTTTCGCTGAGAAACTGAGCCTCGACAATTTTGTCTGGTCAATCAGACTTCGCCTTTATTACGGAATGGAAAGGGAACAGATTGTTCCGCTTCTTGCATATACGTCGGAAGAAAAAAGCGAGCGTGATGTCATTGTTCAGGATGCGCTCAAGTCTCTGGACTGGGCTCTTGATGACTTTGACAGCTGGAAAAAATCCAGGTTCAGTAAGCTGCTTAACCTTCATGAAGATGGTGTTGTGTGGTCTGTTGATCCTGTCTGGATTTCAAACGCCTACAAGGCAGTTCATGTCGAAAAGGCAAGAAGGCTGTTCCATCAGCATCCATTTACCAGTTGCCCCATGGTGTGCTGGTTCATAATCAAGCAGAATGAACTTGACAATATAAGGACTGCGTCTGAAAGCCTGAGGTTGAACATTGATTCCCAGCAGGCTATGAAGATTGTCGGAATCGCGGAGGTAAACAATGGCTAGAACAACAGCTATGCGTCTGGTGGAACTTATGATTCTCCGCCAGGATATACATAATGTTTTGAAATACCTTGGAGAGTTCGGGGACTTTCAGTTTCAGCAGGATTTTTCTTTGTCTTCGGATTCAAAGATGGAAAACCCGGATCAGGTGGTTTTTGAGAAACTTCAGAAAGCCAGGGTTGACCTTGAGCTGGAAGATCTTGACGGCTACAAAGGTAAGGTGAATCTTCCGGAAGAAAAGGATCTGGAATCTGTTGAGAACATCTGCTCAAAGACGGAAGCTATCCATCAGAGCGAACTTAATGCCGCAGAGGAATCCAAGCGTGCCTCGTCAGAATACAATGAGGCTCTTGCTTTCTCAAATCTGCAGGTTTCGTATTCAGAACTCGAATCCCTGTCTTTCCTCACCCTCAGAATCGGAAAAATTGATCCTGAGAAATTCGACGAGCTCAAGAGAAGGGTTGGACTGCGTGCCTCTGTTGTTGCTCTTGGTGATGACAGATCAAGAATCCTTGCCGCATGTTCAAAAAAGGCCCGCTTTGCCGTAGATGGTGAGCTCAAGGAATGTGGTTTCGTTGAACTTGAGATCCCAAAGGACTTTAAGGGAATTCCTCAGGATACTCTTGATAACCTTAAAAGGAATTCCGAAGAAGCAAAAAAAGCCCTTGAGGAAATTCAGACTGAACGCAGAAACTTTGCCCAGACGCACAAAGATGAACTTTACAGACTTCTGCAGTGCTATTCCGTTTCAAAGCAGATTGTGGAAGTCGAGAACAACCTTGAGTCCACTGAATATGTCTACAGAATCACGGGCTGGATTCCGGCCTATGAGACAAGGCAGGTCTCAAAGGATCTTGATGAGCTTACAAAAAGCCGTGCTGCCTTGAGGGAATACATGCCTGATGAAGTTTCCTCGGTAATATCAGGTGAAGAAAAAGTTCCGGTTCAGGTAAAGCATGGTGCCGTCGTAAAGAATTTTGAGCGCATGATTTTCAGCTATGGTTCTCCTCTCTATGGAACTATTGATCCGACTCCCTTTGTCGCTGTTTTCTTTACCGTGCTTTTCGGAATCATGTTCGGCGATGCGGGCCAGGGACTTTGTTTCCTTCTTGTCGGTATCCTCTGCTGCCTCAAAAAAATGAAGATTTCAGGATGGGAGAAATTCGGTCCTGTCCTTTGCTGTATTGGTGTAAGTTCAACAATAATGGGACTTCTGACCGGTGAGTTTTTTGCCAACGAAACAATACTTGAACCTTTTGCCATGTGGGTGACTGGACTCTTTGGCCAGCCACATGCACCGATCCTCCACATGATGCCTTCAAGCGATCCTCATTCGATTACACGCATGTTCATGTTCTTTGGATTTACCATCGGTGTTGGTTTCCTCATCAATTCATGCGGTCTTGTCATCAACATCATCAATCAGCTTTCACTTAAAAGATGGGGCAAGGCTCTGTTCGGTAAAACTGGTATCTCGGGAGCTGTGTTCTTCTGGTATGTTGTTGCCTTTGCGCTCCGTGTTGCGTTCTTCAAGCATGCGCCTTCCGTTGTTGATTTTGCCATCATCATCGGTACGCTTCTGATCTCTGCTTTTGGTGAACCTCTTGAGCGTCTCATGGAAGGGGAACATCCTGTTCTTGAAAACGGACTTCTTTCAGCTGTCATTGCCGCTGTGGTTGAAATAATCGAGATTGTTTCTTCTTACCTATCAAATACTGTCAGCTTTGTCCGTGTCGGAGCCTTTGCTCTTGCACATGCTGTTCTTGGATACATCATCAACTCGCTTGTTGAGATTACGCCTGGAGCAGGAGGACTTGCCGTTGCCGTTGTCGGAAACGCGATTGTCGTGGTTCTTGAAGGCATGATTGTTGCCATCCAGGTTGTGCGTCTGCAGTACTATGAGTTCTTCTCAAAGTTCTTCAGCGAAACTGGTCGTGAATTCAAGCCGTACAGATTTGAATATAAGTAAATAAAAGGATCCCTGAGTGGTCCCTGAGTGATCCCTGAGTGATCCCTGAGCGGTCCCTGAGCGCAGTCGAAGGGCGAAGTCGAAGGGCGAAGTCGAAGGGCGAAGTCGAAGGGTCCGTAAAAACATAAGGGTATTGGATATATTAGTAAATAAAAGGATCCCTGAGCGCAGTCGAAGGGTCCGTAAAAAACTTCAGGCACTTCGACAGACTCGGAAATCCTGAAGATATAGGAGTATTTTATGAACAAGAAATTTATCACTGTTTTGACAACAATGATGGTCATGGGAGCTGCATGTCTTTTTGCTGAAGATGCAGAAAAGGCTCAGGCTGCTGCAAGCGGAATCGGTGGAGCAATCAAGTACATTGCTGCTGCCATCGCTGTTGGTATCGCATGTATCGGTGGTGGTGCAGCTGTAGGTAAGATTGGTAGCGCAGCTATGGGTGCAATGGCAGAGAATGCTGAACTTTCAGGAAAGGCTCTTCCTTTCGTTGGTCTTGCTGAAGGTATCTGTCTCTGGGGCTTCCTTGTAGCTCTTTTCATCATCATCATGTAGGAAATGAAATTGCCCTTCGTGGCAATTTCATTCACTTGATATTATTTTCTCCAATACATGCCTTCCATGGCATGGCAGGAAATTATGAACTATTTTGTTATAGGCGAGCGGGAACTTGTTCTTGGATTCAACCTTGCTGGTGTCCAGGGACAGGCCGTCTCAAACAGACAGGATGCATTGGACTCATTCAACCTGCATACAGGTCAGGTAAGTTCTGTGCGTGCTGCTGTTGAATCAGAAAGACCTGATATTCTCATTTTGACGGAAGATGTTGCTGATATGCTTTCGGCTGAAGTGCAGTCGTGGCAGATGAAAGGCAAATCTCCATTGATAGTGGAAATTCCAGGGCTTAACGGACACATCCCGGGAAGAAAAACACTTACAGATTCAATTCGTGAAGCTGTTGGAATCAACGTTTAGGAATTTATTATGGAAGAATTACGTTCTACTGACATATTGGATAAGGAAATCCGTGAAGACAGCCAGAAGAAAGCGGATAAAATTCTTGCCAAGGCAGAGGAAACTGCCAGAGCTCTTTTGAATGATGTCGATTCACGCATTTCAAAAGCAGAGGAAGACGCAAGAAAGGCCTCGGAAGACCGTCTTGATATTTTTAGAAGGAATGTGAACGCTTCCCTTCCTCTTGAAAAGCAGAGATGCCTTGTTTCGTACATCAACGATTCTGTTGTTGATGCGATAAAAAAATATTTTGAAAATGCAGATTCCTCAAAGAAGGAACAGATCATAGAAAAACTTCTCAAAAAAGCCAAATCCGTTACGGGAGATTCCCGAGTGAATGCTCTTGCATGCGGAAGCCTTTCTACCGGGGAAGCGGAGAAAATACTGAAGGCTGTGTATGGTTCCGCCTGTACTGGTGTTTCCAAGCAGAAGAACAGCGATGAAAATGACGTATTCTCATACGGAATTATACTTTCAACTGAAGATGGCAAGATTACCTGCCGTCTTACTATTGAAGAAAAAATAAATGAATTGCTCAGCCAGAATCGTGAGCAGCTTGCTCTTGGTCTTTTTGGCGGGAGGTTGCCTGAATGATTACAGGTAAGATTACCCGAATTTCCGGTCCTATCGTCTATGCGGAGGGCCTTGAAAAATGCGGTCTTTATGATGTTGTCGATGTAGGTGAGAAAAAACTCATAGGTGAAATTATCCGCCAGAATGAAGGAAAGGCTACCATCCAGGTTTATGAGGATGTAAGCGGAATGCACATCGGCGAAAGTGTTGTTTCAAGTGAAAGACCTCTTTCCGTAAAACTTGGCCCTGGTCTTGTCGGTACAATCTACGACGGAATCCAGCGTCCTCTTAAGGAAATGTTCGAGGACAAGGGTGCTTTCCTTTTGCCTGGCCAGCGTACTTCTGCGATCGATGAAAACAGAAAATGGGATTTTGTTCCTGTAGTGAATGAAGGCGATGAACTTGCTCCAGGACAGGTCATCGGTACGGTTCAGGAAACTGGTTCCATCGTGCATAAGATCATGGTTCCGCCTGCAACAAAAGGAAAGAAACTTGCATCATTCAAAGGTGCCGGATCATATACTGTAGACGAAGTCATCGGTACTACGGAACTTGGTGAAGAACTTAAGCTTTCTCAGTACTGGCCGCTTCGTAAACCTCGTCCATTCCTTGAAAAGCTTGAGGTGAACCAGCCTCTAGTTACTGGTCAGCGTGTAATCGATGTCTTTTTCCCTCTTTCAAAAGGCGGAACTGCCGCAATTCCAGGTGGTTTCGGTACAGGAAAGACAATGACCCAGCATGCCGTCGCAAAATGGTGTGATGCAGACCTCATAGTATACATCGGATGTGGTGAACGTGGAAACGAAATGACAGACGTTCTTACTGAGTTCCCGACTTTGATAGACCCAAGGACTGGACGTTCTTTGATGGAACGCACGATCCTCATCGCAAATACTTCCAACATGCCGGTTGCCGCCCGTGAAGTTTCACTTTATTCAGGTATTACTCTTGCGGAATATTACCGCGACATGGGACTCCACGTAGCAATCATGGCCGACTCTACATCGCGCTGGGCAGAAGCCCTCCGTGAACTTTCCGGTCGTATGGAAGAAATGCCGGCGGAAGAAGGTTATCCTGCATATCTTCCTACAAGACTTGCGGAATTCTACGAAAGAGCCGGCCGCGTAAATTCCCTTTGCGGCAAGGAAGGTTCCGTATCCGTAATCGGTGCCGTTTCACCTGCGGGCGGCGACTTTTCTGAACCTGTCACACAGCACACAAAGCGTTTCATCCGCTGTTTTTGGGCTCTTGACCGTGAGCTTGCAAACGCCCGCCATTATCCTGCCATCGGCTGGATCGACTCCTATTCGGAATACGCCGGCGAAATAAAGGAGTGGTGGGACAAGTTTGATCCTGCCTGGGCTTCTGTCCGTATCAAAGCGCTGGATCTTCTCAAAAAGGAACAGAGGCTTCAGCAGATTGTCCGTCTTATCGGTGCCGATGCATTGCCGGAAAGCGACCGTCTTGTCCTCATTGTCTGTGAAATGATAAAGAACGGATTCCTTCAGCAGAATGCCTTTGATGATATCGATGCCTATTCAGTTCCTGCAAAGCAGCTGGACATTCTTCTTCTCATCATGGATTTCTATTCCCATGCCCTTGAGGTGATAAAGAATGGATGTCCTTTGATGAAAATTTCCGAGCTTCCTGTGCGCAACGAGATTGTGCGTGCAAAAAGCACCATTCCAAATGACAAACTGGACATGCTCAAGACGATAAGAAGCCATCTTGATGACCAGATGACGGAACTTAAGCGCATGTACCGCAGGGAGGGGCTCTAAGTGAAAGGTATTGAATACGCAGGTCTTGAATCTGTAGACGGACCTATTGTAGTTGTTAAGCGCAGTGAAAATTCCTCTTTTGACGAAGTTGTATATGTTCGTGATAAATTTGGTGAAAAACGTACCGGAAGAATCATCGACCTCAACGAGGATGCTGCGGTAGTTCAGATTTTTGGTAGTACGACAGGCCTTGACCTTGAAAGCACCACCGTGGAATTCCTTGAGGATCCTATGGAACTCCGTGTAGGAAAAGGTCTTCTTGGACGTATTTTCAATGGACTTGGAAAGCCTATCGACGGCTATCCGGAAATCATCAGCGACAAGAAGGTAAATGTAAACGGATGTCCTATCAATCCATACGCCCGTGTCTATCCGCGTGACTTCATCCAGACCGGTATTTCTTCCATCGATGGAATGAACACACTTATCCGCGGTCAGAAGCTTCCTATCTTCAGCGGCAACGGTCTTCCGCACAACAAACTTGCGGCCCAGATCATCCGCCAGGCAAAACTCAAGGGCAGCGACGAAGACTTCGTAATGGTTTTTGCCGGCATGGGCATCAAGTACGACGTTTCTCAGTTCTTCAAGCATACTTTCGAGGAATCGGGAGTTCTTTCAAAGGTTGTCATGTTCCAGTCTCTGGCGGATGCTCCATCAATCGAGCGTATAATCACACCTCGTTGTGCTCTTACAGCCGCTGAATATCTTGCCTACGAATGCAACATGCATGTTCTTGTCGTCATGACGGACATGACAAACTATTGCGAGGCTCTTCGTGAAATTTCCACAACCCGTGGAGAAGTTCCTGGCAGAAAAGGTTATCCTGGATATCTTTACTCAAACCTTGCGGAACTTTACGAGCGCGCCGGAAAGGTACAGGGATCAACAGGTTCAATCACCCAGATTCCAATCCTTTCCATGCCTAACGATGACATTTCCCATCCTATTCCTGACCTTACGGGTTATATTACGGAAGGTCAGATCGTTCTTGACCGCGAGATGAGCCAGAAGGGCATGTATCCTCCTGTCGCAGGTCTTCCGTCACTTTCCCGACTTATGAAGGACGGTATCGGTTCCGGTATGACACGAGAAGACCATGCTCCAGTTTCAAGCCAGCTTTTTGCGGCCTACAGCAAGGTAAAGACTATCCGCAATCTTGCCTCCATCATCGGTGAGGAAGAACTCAGCCAGCTGGATCAGCTTTACTTGAAATTCGGGAATGAACTTGAGGCAAAGTTCTTTACCCAGGGCGAATACGAGGATCGCAGCATCGAGGAGACTCTCGATCTTGGCTGGAAAATCCTTTCGATTCTCCCTCGTGAGGAATTGTACCGAATCAAGGATGAGCTTATTGATAAATATCTGCCAAAAAGTGAGTAAGCATATGGCAAAACTTAACATTGCACCGACAAAATCCAATCTTCTCGCCATAAAGGAACAGCTTGCAATTTCTACGGAAGGTTATGATCTTCTTGAACAGAAGCGTGAGATCCTTGTCATGGAACTGATGCGCATCGTTGAAAAAGTTAAGCTTCTTGAGGCGGAGATGGACAAGTGCACTGCGAAGGCCTATCCTGCCTTGAAAAAGATGCTCATGCAGCTTGGTGGGGATAGGGTTGAAAGAATTGCCCACGGAGTTGAATACAACTTCGACATTACAAGAAAGGCGGTAAACATCGGCGGAATGAATTTCACCACCATCGACGTGAACCTCCCTCAGCGCCAGTTGTTCTCCTCCTTCCTTGGTTCCACTGCGGAAAGCGATGAGGTGATGAAGGAATTCTTTGAGTATCTTTCCCTCATTACAAAAATGGCAAGCATCAGGACCATTGCCTGGCGTCTTGCACTTGAGGTAAAGAAAACCCAGCGCCGCGTAAATGCCCTTGATAAAATGGTCATACCACAGGACCGGGAGACCGTAAAATACATAGAAGGCGTCCTTGAGGAAAGGGAACGCGACAATGTCTTTGTAATGAAGTCCTTGAAAAAACGTCAGGGGGAATAGTTGCTTAAACCCTTATTTCAGAAAGTTCTGGTGGCCTATAACGGTTCAAAGTCATCTCTTCATGCTGTCTTGTATGCCATCCTGATGGCAAAACTCTACAGGTGCAGCGTTAAAGTAGTCTGCGTTGTTGATGTCTCCTCAATTAAGCAGCTGACAATTTCCAAGTTCATGGTATCAGAAGAGGCGGAACTACTGTCAGCCAATCTTGAATCCGACGGAAAAAAGAAACTTGACTATGTGACTGAAATCGCAAAAACAAAAAGCGTAAAGATCGAAACCCAGCTTTGTTATGGTTCCGTCTGGTCTGAGATAATAAAGGCTGCGGATGACTATAAGGCTGATGTGATCCTTCTCGGCGGAACTGACGACAATCTGGATACTCATTATTCCGTCCGTAATGTAATCTCCAGACAGGACAGCGAAATCATAGGCAGCGCCCATTGTTCCGTGCTTGTAATCAGAGAACCTTATATAGAACAAAAAATTAAATTAGTTTGATTCTTTGTTTTTGTAATAACAATAAGTATGCAATCTTCCTGAAATGAGAAAATTTATAGGGTTATTTCTTTTTTTTCAAAAATTCTGAAATATAATCCTTTTTATGAGAGTATTGTTTATCGATGATGATGTGCGGACCTCACAGTCTGTCACCGAATTGCTTAAGAAAAGCCAGTTTGGTGTTGATACGGCCTATTCTGCCTCGGAGGGCATGAAATACGCCTTGTCCGGATGTCACGACATAATAATTCTGGAAAAAACACTGTCCGATATGGACGGAATTTCCTTTGTACAGAAACTTCGTCTCGAAAATAAAAGCGTTCCCATAATGTTCCTTTCCGATGAAACGAAAGATGCGGATGTTGTCGGTGGCCTGTATGCCGGAGCTGATGATTACGTCAGAAAACCATGTTCTCCCGATGAGCTCATTGCCAGGGTTGTTGCCCTCACAAGGCGTAAGGGCGAGATAAAGAACGATGTGATCACTTTCAACGATTTCATATTTGACAAAGGTGCCTGCGAGATCAGGAATAAAAGTGGAGATGTGATAAAGCTTTCCCTCAAGGAACTTCTGATCCTTGGGCTTTTGTGCGACAGTCCACGTCAGATCATAAGAAAGGAAGATATCATTGAGAAGATCTGGGGTGGTGACAGCGACGCCGAGTACAACAATGTTGAAGTCTATATTTCTTTTCTTAGAAAAAAAATGGAGCAGCTCAGGGTCCATGTCATGATAAGAACATCACGTGGATTGGGCTACTCCCTTGAAGAAGCAATCTGAATTCAGTTCAGAAAATGGTTTCCTTTGTCTTTAGAAACTTGTCCTGAATCCAAGGTTTACTGAAACTGCGTTTTTTGCATCGTCTGCAAGATCATCCACAGCAAGGCTGACTGAAGCGTTGAGTTTTCCTCCGCTGATTTCTACGTTTGTATATGGAGTTATCAGGATCATCTTGTCGCTGTCCCTAAGGTCGTCTATGACATCATCCATTGTAAGTCCTGCAAATCCAACAGTTCCGT
The DNA here is from genome assembly GCA_016293645.1 of Treponema sp. Taxonomy (GTDB): domain Bacteria; phylum Spirochaetota; class Spirochaetia; order Treponematales; family Treponemataceae; genus Treponema_D. The sequence continues at coordinate 11,947 of JAEDDW010000013.1, forward strand.
GGATTCCGAATGTGAACTTTGTCGTGTTGATGCGACAATCTTCCTGCACGAAATTGATGTTGATTCCAGTTATGCTCTGGCTTGTCGGATTTTTTCTTACCATCGGCTTGAGGTAGACCATTTCTGCTGCTGAATCAAGCGGAATGCTGAAAGCTGCGATGTTAAGGTACAGGCTGCCAAAAGGAATTCTTGGTTCAACAAGGAAATAGATGTCGTCAAATCTGACTGAAGAGTCGTCTGCGCTCCTTTTCAGCACGAATCTGTTGATTCCAAGCTGTGTGTAGAGCATGTAAGATTTCTTGAATCCAAAAAGACCGCTGAATCCCATGTGAAGCTGAGGGTTCTTGCCGTTGTCTCCGTCTTTTTTTAGCGGAACTGCAACACCTGCAACCATGTCGATTGTCGCCTTGTTGAAAAGCTTTGCGAAACGTGCGTCGAAATTCAGAGAATCAACGTCGTTTCCGGTTGTCACTGCAAGTTTTCCCTTGCTTGCCGTCAGACCAAGGGCATTGTCTCCTGAGAATCTGCCGGTGTAGGAAAGTCCCATTGTATAATCCGGAAATAATGATGCTCCCTGAACTCCATGATAACTATTTGTTAAGTTGGACTGAATAGGTTTGATTCCAAACTGTCTCTGGAGAAAAATGTCGGATCCAATCGGTTCGTAGCATCCGGTGAAGGCGCTTATATAATGGCTTGATTTGTCTCCGTTGAAGACGCATGTTGCCGAAAGTTCTTCCATTCTGAACTGTGCGTTTGTCTCTGTACTGCCCGATTTGAATATACGTGCGTTGAAAATGTCGTCTGCAAGTACATAGAACTCTCCGCGAAGGAAAAGCCTTCCTGAAAAATCCAGCTGGCCTGCAAAATAGGATTCTGCTCCACAGCCTGGATCAAAGCTGTCCGAGTCTGTCTTGTTTGCGATGGTTGTCAGAAGGCCTACGGCTCCGCTGAAAAAAGGTTTTTCAAGGGCAAATATCGATGATGCTGCCATAAGAGAAAACAATGCAGCGCATAATGTTCTTTTCAAGTCATCCTCCGGTGGGGCAATGATTCCACTTTTACAGTTTTCAAAAAGTCCCCATTAGATTTTCGGAAAAAAAACATGAAATTTAAGTTTTTATTGGCTTAACAGAGAAAATTATGTAAAAGAGATGTTGCCTGCAGTAAACGGCATTGTTGGAGAGACCATTAAAAAAATCTTAAAAAAAAATTGGTCAAAACTTGACTTATGGTTTTTTCCGATTAAAATATATAGTATGAGTGATTATCTTGACGCTAATAATGAAGAACTTCTCAAAGATTTTTTTGCCGAAGCTGAACAGCAGGTAGAGACTCTTGAAAGCAATATTCTTGTTATTGAGAATGATCCTTCAAACCATGATGCTATTGATGAAATTTTCCGCGCAGCTCACACTTTGAAAGGTGGCTCAGCTACTGTTGAAATGGCGGAGCTTGCATCTTTTTGTCACGATGTTGAAGATTTGCTTGATGCATTGCGCAGTAATTTGGTTGAAGTGACTGGCGAGATTGTTGATACACTTCTTACTTCAATTGATACGATCAAATCAATGCTGGAAGCAAGAAGCAATGGTTCGATTTATGATGGTGACATTGCTCCTCTTGTTCAGAAAATCAATTCATATATTCCTGCAAAGGAAAAGAAAAAGAGTGGCTCAAGCGGAGTTAAACTTCCTGCCGGTATGGTTGGCGCAAAGCCTGCTGCTCCGGAACCAGTTGCAGCACCTGCACCTGCAGCACAGGCTGACAACGGGATGCCTCCACTTCCTGTTCTTTCGGATGATGAATTTGCGGAACTCAACGATGCTGTTGGTGCAGACCAGAAACTCTGGACTGTAAACGTCACATTCGATGAATCAAATCCAATGAACAGTGTAGGCGGAATTCAGGTATTTGCCGCACTCAAAAACTGTGGAACTGTCCTTAAGACAGTTCCTGATTTCGAGGCACTTTACGAGGATGAATATCACCCTCAGGTAGTATATTACGTAGCAGCTTCATGTGAAGGTGGTGATCTTGAGGATGCCGCATTCCTTGATGACGTTACGACCGCAGTTGATGCACAGCTTGCCAAGAAAGGTGAGGCTGCTCCAGTTGCCGCATCTCCAGCTCCTGCAGCACCGGTGCCAGCTTCTGAAGCTCCTGCAGTCCAGGGAAAAGAACCTGTTGAAGAAAGTGCACCTGTACCACAGGCCGCTGCTGAACCTTCGGCACCTTCAGGAGAAGCAAAGTCTGAAGCTCCAAAGGCAGATGCCAAGAAAGCTGCTTCGACAGGACATGCCACACAGACAGGTTCAATTCTTCGTGTTGACTCCAAGCGCGTAGACAATCTCATGAACCTTGTTTCTGAAACTGTAATTACAAAGGCTGCCTTCAACCAGAACGGACTCCACATGGCTGACCTTCAGGTCAAGCTTCAGACTTTGAACACTACATTCAAGGAAAAACAGCATCGTATCGCGGAAGCCATTCCAAAGTATCTTGAGATGCTCCAGAACGGAATTCCTATGAAGGAAATCCGACAGAAGTATCTTGAGGAATTTGGTACTGTCGCAAACTGGTTTGATGCTTTTGAAAATGACTTCAAGATTTCGTCGACTAAATATCGTTCAACAACACAGAACCTGGGCCGCATCTCAAGTGAGCTTCAGGAAGGTGTCATGAAGATTCGAATGGTTCCGATCGGAACAATCTTCAACCGCTTCCCACGTGTTGTTCGTGATCTTAGCCGTGATCTTGGACGCAAAGTCAATCTTGTGATTGAAGGTGAAGAGACAGAACTTGACAAGACTGTTGTTGATGATCTTCTCGATCCTATCATGCACTGTGTCCGCAACTCTGTTGACCACGGTATTGAAACTCCGGAAGAACGTGTTGCCGCCGGAAAGGAAGAGACCGGTACTCTTATCCTCAAGGCTGCCAACGAAGGAAACATGATCGTCATCGACATCATTGATGACGGTCAGGGTATTGAGGTTGACAAGGTACGCAATAAGGCTATCCAGAAGGGTCTCATCAGTCCTAATAAGGTCCTTTCAAATCAGGATGCCTACAACCTTATTTTCCTTCCTGGATTCTCGACAAGCGACAAGATCAGCAATGTTTCAGGACGTGGTGTAGGTCTTGATGTTGTTAAGACCATGGTTGAAAAGCTTAAGGGTTCAATCAGCGTTACAAGTGAACTTGGAAAGGGATCTAAGTTCTCCATCAGGCTTCCACTTACTCTTGCCATCATCCAGGGACTTCTGGTTCGTGTCGGCAAGGAAGTCTACTCTATTCCAATTGCAAATGTTATTGAAAGCCAGCGCGTAAGGAGAGAGACAATCAATACGATTGACAACTATGAAGTTCTCAATGTTCGTAATGAGGTCATCTCAATCCTTCGTCTTGGAAGATTGTTCAATATAAAGAAAAGCGATGAAGACGAATATTGTTTCATCGTCATCGTTGGTTCAGCAGAAAAGAAGATTGGTGTCATGGTAGATGCACTTATCGGTGAAGAAGATGTTGTTATCAAGCCTCTTGAATCTCAGTTTACTTCTTCTCCTGGCATTGCCGGTGCAACGGTTCTTGGTGACGGTTCAGTTTCTTTGATTGTTGACGTCAACCAGCTTCTTGAGCTTGGTGTAAAACAGGAGCTTGATGCCCAGCAGATTCGCGAGGCAGAAGCTATCAAATCAGCAGCAAGAGGGTAGATAAATGGCAACAATTCAGGAAAAACTGAGCGTTCTTGCTAATACAGTTGAAAGAGCAGATGATCTTACAAATGAACAGCTCAATGAAGAAAAGAAAAAGCTCTCTGTAATTGACTATAAGATGGTGACTTTCTCTCTTGCGGGAAAAGATTATGCCATCGACATCATGAAGGTAAAGGAGATTGCAAAGGCCGGTTGCTTTACGTATGTACCGAATGCACTTCCTTTTGTTCTTGGTGTCTATAATCTTCGTGGTGACATTATTCCTATCATAGATCTCAGGTTGTTCTTCAACAGTCCAGTTCCTGAGCATGATGAGAATTATCTGGAGAATATGCTTATCGTTACTGTAGGTGAGCAGACTTTTGGTGTTGTTGTAGATGCAATCGACAAGGTTGTTGGAATCCAGAAGAGTTCCATTCAGCCTCCACATCCTTTGTTTGGTGACATCAACATCAAGTACATCTATGGTGTGGTTGAAGCTGAAAACAACCTTTATGTTCTTTTGGACATTGACAGGATTTTTGGCCTTCGTACACCGGAAGAGGAAAGAGAACTTGCTGAAACTGCAAAGGCTCAGATGCAGATGAGACAGGAGGCTGCCGCAAGTGAACAGGCTGCAGCTGCCGCCGCAAATGCAGCAAATACAGTTGAAGACAAGGCAAAAAAAGCTGCTGATGACTTGAGGTTTATCGGTGGGTCTCTTGCTTCGTTCAAAAAATTCTCTGTTAATTCCATTACGGAAGAATGGCTCAAAAAACGTTATGAAGAATGGGTATCTGAAAAAGGTGAGGGCAATACTCAGCTTCAGAATGAAAGTGACGCTGAAAAGTTCCTTTCTCCATTCTATTCAAAGTTCACTGGCACATGGTGGTCAGAGGAATATGCGGAAGAAGTCATGAGGGCTCTCCCTGAAAATTCAGCCAAGAACATCGTTGTATGGAATCCTGGTTGTGGAAAGGGTTATGAGACTTATTCATTGGCTTGTATTCTCAAGAAACGCTATCCAAATGCAAAGATAAGGGTATACGGTCATGATACGGATCTTTTGAGCGTATCTAACGCACCTCTCATGAATCTTTCAGACGAGGCAAGCAACAGCTGGTATCAGCCTTATACAACCAGAACGGCAAGCGGAGATTATACTTTCTCAAAGGAAATCAAGGATTCGGTGATGTTTGAGTATCACGATTGTGTCAACACAAACAACCTTCCTCCTATTGATATTGTATTCTCACGCGACATGCTGTCTTTCCTTCCGGAATCTTCACAAAATACAGTTTTATCTGAATTTAGTGAGAAACTTAAAGGAAATGGTGTTATAATAGTAGGAGAAAATGAGAATATTACCGCAGCCGGTCTGAAAAAAATAGACGGAAGTGTAACGGTATATTCCAAATAGTCAGACTTGAATCAATTTGCTGAGTTCTGAATAAAACAACAAAAATAATCCAGGGGGTTAAAATGAGAGTTGAGTATATTAATCCGTTTGTAGAAACTTCTTATAGAGTACTAAAGGAAGTTCTTGACGGTGCCGAAGTTAAACGTGGAGACCTTTATCTTAAGTCAACAGCTATGCCGGTTATGGGTGTTGCTGCTCTTGTTGGTCTTGCAGGTGATGTTGAAGGCCGTGTTGTTTTTGACATGACTTTTGAAACAGCATTGAACATCGCTTCAAAGATGAATATGGAAACAATGACAAAGTTTGATGATATGGCTAAGGCTACAATCAGTGAACTTGCAAATATCATTACCGGTCAGGCTGTTACTAAGCTTCACGAGCTTGGATTCAAGTTTGACCTTACTCCTCCAGCTCTTTTTGCTGGTGAGAACATGGAAATTGCAGCTTTGGGAGGTACTTCTGAAAATGTTGAAGCTCTCATCGTACCTCTTGTTACAGACTGTGGCAAAGTTGAAGTTAATGTTGCAATCAGAGAACGCGCATAATTTAAGGAGCATAGAATGAAAACAAAAGAAGATTTTCCAGCCATCAACGCACGTCCTCCTGAGGGAGAAAGAGTTGACGGAACAAAGTATCGTGTACTTGTTGTAGACGATTCAATGTTCGTTGCAAAGCAGCTTACTCAGATTCTTACCAGCGATGGGTATGAAATCGTTGCTACAGCAACAGATGGAAAAGACGGAGTTGACAAGTACAAGGAGCTCTGTCCAAATGTTGATCTTGTAACAATGGATATTACTATGCCTCGCATGGATGGTATCACGGCTCTTGAGCAGATTATCGCTTTTGATAAGAATGCACGCGTAGTTATGGTATCAGCTCTTGGTAAGGAAGAACTTGTTAAGAAGTCTCTTCTTGCCGGTGCAAAGAATTACATTGTTAAGCCTCTTGACCGCAAGAAGGTTCTTGAGCGCATCAGTGCATCTTTGAAATAGTAAGCTGTTCCAGCTTGTTCTCATAAAGTCGGTTCTGAAGGAATTTTCAGGACCGGTTTTGTGTTTTAAACTGGCTAAAAGTCAGTCGCAAAAGTGGTTTGAGTTCCGGCTTGAAGCCGAATACTTCTGTGCATTCATAGCTTTTCTTCAATATTTGAATTCATTTTGACAAGAAGGTTCAGCAGCTGTTCCTTTTCCTGATCTGTGAAATTCATGAAGCATACATCCAGCAGTTTTTTTGAAATGCCGGAAGTGAGTACATTGTATTTTTCACCTTCTTCTGTGAGTGAAATGTATTTTTTCCTTGTGTCCTTTGGGCAGACTTCCGTTTTGACAAGGCCTTCATCCGTAAGTTTTTTTATAAGGACTGTTGTGGTGGATTTGTCTCTGTTTATGCGTTCTGATATTTCACCCATTGAAAGTTTTCCGTTTTCCGCAAGAAGAAACAGTATGAATCCGTGGGATGATACAAATTTCCCTTCCTGCGCAAGCTGTCTGTTTGTAAAATCCTGTGTGACTGAATGCAGGTGGGAGATGAGTGAAACTACGGAGTCGATTTTATATTCCATTTTCAAAGTTTATCCGAAAGATCTAAAAGTTTCAAATTGCTTTTTTTTTGTATAACCCTTATTATGTCTGCATGTTTGGATTTTTTTTCAAGAAGAACCTTTGTGATGTTTGGGATAATATTTTTTATGTTGTCATAGTCAATTTCTTTTCTTTGATTGCACTTTCAGTTACGGCCTTTGCCATGAAAGTTGAATTTTTTTCCAAGATCCCGGAGATTTACAGATATCCTGTTCTATTTGTGACTTTTATTGCAGGCTGTATTTTGATCTGTACCATTGCTTTTGCCGGAAGTGAAAATGCCGTTGCCGCAGCAAATTTCAATTCCCCAAGATATGGAAATTTTTTTAAAAGAATTCTTCCCTCATTCAAAGACGGAGCTTTTTCAGGTCTTTTCATTGGTCTTGTTGCTACGGTTGCTTGTGTGAGCCTTCCTTTCTACTACAGGATGTGGAGACCTTCAGACGGAAGCAATGGAAGCCCTCTTTGGCTTGTCTTCATGGTTATGATTTTCTGGTTTATCCTTACGACTGTTTTTGCCTTCCAGTGGTTTTTACCTGTCAGGGCAATCATGAAAAACAACTACCTGAAATGCCTCAAGAAATGCTACATCATTTTTTTTGACAACATGAGCTTTACTTTCTGGGTAACATTCGTGAATTTCCTCAACACTCTGCTTACTCTTGTGACTTTTGGACTTTATCCAGGAATGACAGGTGTTATCTTCACGAACGTCAATGCCTTGAGGATCTGTCTTTATAAATACGATTGGCTTGAAGTCAATCCGGGCATTTCCCTCGAACAGAGAAAAAATGTTCCCTGGGAAGATCTGATTGCAAAGGACCGCAAGACACTTGGTCCAAGGACATTAAAGGGCTTTATTTTCCCATGGAAGGAATAGAAATCCTATAGACATCCAAGGTTTGGGGCAGGTTGCAGTAAACTTCCTGCCTTTTTTTAGTTTTCTTTGAATTGCGAATATTGACAAAGAAACGTAAAGAATGCAAAATACTCAAATTAATGTGAAATTGTACATAGGGGTTAGTTATGGAAGACGATATTCTTACCATTGAAGAAGTTGCATCATACCTTCGTGTAAGCGAGCGTACGGTTTATGACTGGGCTCAGAAGGGTGAAATTCCTAGCGGTAAAATTGGTACAGTATGGAGATTCAAGAAGTCAGAGATTGAAAAGTGGGTCAATGAACGTCTCTCATCTTCTACAAAATCTTCTTCAGATATAGTTGTTCAGATCAAGAATATTCTTTCTCCTGAGCGCATTGTTTTCATGAATCATCAGACAAAGCATGATTCCCTTGTTCAGCTGGCACAGAATCTTGCGACAGCTCCACAGGTAAAGGATGCCAAGGAACTTGAGGCTGAGATCCTGAAGCGTGAGGAACTTATGTCCACATCAATAGGTCGCGGACTTGCCATTCCACATGTACGTCTTTCTTCTGTCACAGACCTTGTCATGTCAGTCGGAATCTCAAAATGCGACATCATCGATTTCCAGCCTGTTGATGAGACTCCGGTGCGTGTATTGTTCATGATCGGTGCCGCATTCAACCAGCACAGCTATTACCTCAAGACTTTATCCCATCTGAGCACAAAACTTAGGGAACCTGACCTCTACAAGAAACTTCTTGATGCCCAGTCGGCAATGGAAGCATATAATCTTCTCATCCAGTAATGGATGCGTGTTTGAAAAATAATTAAGCCTGTCTTGGTCATGCAAGGCAGGCTTTTTGCTTTTTTAAGGCAGTACGACTGGAATCCATTTTTCAAGATCTGTCTGACTGCCGCTTATCTTTCCCCAGGTAAGACCTTTTGCCGTAGTCTCTCCCGTAAGATATGTTTTTCCGTTTACAGTGAAACCGAATCCCGGATGGTTGGAAACAAAGCCTGCGATGGCGTGGCTGTATTCTGCACTTACAAAAATTATTGCGTCTTCATTTATGGCCTGTAGAAGAACGGCGATCAGCATGGATCTGCTGTCACAGTCTGAACCGCCACCAAGAAGTATCGACGGAAGGGAAGCAAAGTCGCTTGTGTTCTTCTCGCGCTCATATTTGAAATCCTGGGTCCAGGTGAGAAGTTTCTGTGCGTATTCTGTCGTGTCCTTGCATCCTGGTGCCAGGGCATTTGAAATGTCAAAGGCGGCCTGACGCAATCTTGAGCATGAGTCGCGGAAAATAATCCTGTAATATCTTTGCCAGGCTTCTTTCCACAGGTCGCTTTTCTGGTAGAGAAGGAGCATCCTGTATTCCCTGTCAATGAGATAGTCAGCCGCCTCCTTGTCTGAACCGTCAAGCTTTGTGGCTATTTTTGTTCCGCCTATGTTGAGCTTTATATCCTGCTGTCCTTGGGCTGGAAAAGTGTATGAAGTGAGTATTCCGCTTGTGAAATAGCTTTCAATGTCTACGTAGACTGAATCGATGAGACTTGCCATGTATGAGTTTGCCGCCACCGCATCCTTTTCTGCAGCCCATGTGAGCACAAGGATTATGCTTTTGTTTTCAGGAATTACAGCGGCTGCCCCGTAACCCTGAGAAGAAACTCCAAGTATGTTTCCTGAGAACATTGCCATGGCCGTGTCATTGTTCCGCCACTTGAATGTGTCTACATCGGCGTTGAGTCCAAGCTTTGAAACAGTGTCTTTCATTGCTTTTTCTGTTCCGCTGTATTTTGAAGCCGGAAAAATTTTAATTATTGCGTGTACCGGGGCTATGGTGCTCTGAAGCTGGAATGAACTGTCTCCGGCTGAGGACTCGAGTTTGAATCCTTCCGGGAGGTCGACACACACGTTGCCGCTCAATCCGTTGAAATTCGTTCTTGTGGCAAAAAGAGATGATGCCATGAAGAGCACTGCCGCAAGGCTTGATAACTTATATGCAAATCTTGTCATTTTATAGATCCTCTTTTATGATAATCGGAAAATGAAGACTATTTCTGTAATTTATGAGAACGATGAGATTATCCTGGTGAATAAGGAAGCTGGTGTTTCTGTTCAGGGGGGTGCTGGCATTGCGCATCCTCTTGATGAGGAACTTCCTAAACAGCTTGGCTGCAGAATCCATCTTGTGCACAGACTTGATAAGGAGACAGCCGGAATTCTTATCGTCGCAAAAAATCCCAGTGCCGCCGCAAAATGGACAAAACTGATCCAGACGGAACAGGTTCAGAAGGTTTACTCTGCCGTCTGTTTTGGCATTCCCCAGGTGAAGGGAAAACCTGTCATGGAAGGCAAGCTTTCAGGAACAGTGGAAGCTCACGGCCGCACGCAGAATGCCGAACTTTTTTTCAAAGTCGAAAAGAAGTGGACTGAAAAAATAATTTCTGAGAATGCCGAGACTGGTGAGAGGACTGAGAAAAATCTTGATCTGAGTCTTGTAAAGATTACCCTTGGAACAGGCCGCATGCATCAGATAAGAATCCAGATGGCAAAGTCTTCCGCACCTCTGGCTGGGGATGACAAACACGGCAATTTCAAGCTGAACAAACTTGCGCGAAAGGCTGGAATCAAAAGGCTTCAGCTTGCGGCAACAAAATTGACCATTCCTGTTGATGGCAAGCCAAAGACCTTTGAAATTCCGTTACCGGAACATTTCAAGAATCCATGTGAGGTTTGATCGCCTAGAGTGTTTCGCAAGGATAAATCACGCCCCACTGTTTTCTGAGACTGTCCATGATCTTCATGATGCGGATTGTTTCTTCGTGAGGCATTGATGGACATTCGATTTTTCCCTGGGCAAGAATGTCCTTGCATTCAAGAACCTCGTATTCATATCCCGTTGCGATTTCCGGAAAGTCAATTTTCTTGAGCAGTCTGTCATCGGTGTCGTAGAAGGAAATGGACTGCGGGTTGTTGATGTTTGCGACCACCGCATATCCCTTGTCTCCATAGAAAGTTCCGCCTCTGTCGGATCTGTTTGTGAATCCTGATGTAAGCACTGCTGTCCTTCCGTTTTCAAAAAAGACAGTTATGCAGTTGAACCTGTCGACGCCGGAATCCGTAAGCATTACTGATGATTCGATTTTCTTTATTTCGTTTCCAAAGAACATCATTGCGAAATTCAGCGTGTAGACTCCAAGGTCAAGAAGGGCACCACCGGCAAGTTCCGGCTGTGTCATTCTCTGCTTGAACGCGATGCTGTAGTGAAGGTTTGTCGATATGTGCTCAACCTCTCCGATGATTCCGCTTGCGATTTCATCCATTATGATTTTTCTTGACGGCATGTATCGTGTCCATATGGCTTCCGTCACAAGGACCTTCTTTTCTTCCGCTTCCTTGAGAATTTCTTCTGCCTCATAGGCGTTTCTCGTAAAGGACTTTTCGCACAGTACAGCTTTTCTGTGCTTGAGGCAAAGTTTCATGTTCTGGTAGTGCTGTGAGTGCGGTGTGGCGATGTAGACGAGATCAACCGAAGGATTTTCCAGCATTTCCTCGTAGTCGCCGTAAGCCTTTGGAATGTTGTATTCTGCGGCGAATTTCTGGGCTTTTTCCAGAGATCTTGATGCGATCGCATAGATCTGTGCCTGTTCCGGAATGGCAGCAACTGTCCGTGCCATTGTTCCCGCGATGCTTCCTGCACCGATGATACCGATGTTCATAAGATTGCTCCTTATGGGAATGTTTAGAAATGACTGTTTTTAAATCAGCGGAAAAATCCACAATTATAATTATCAGCGAGGTTTTGGGATTTTGCAATGTTTGGTGAAAAAATAACGAATATTTCATCTTTCCTTTAGTATATCTGAATTTCATTTTTATTTTTTTTTACAGCTATTTGTGTTAGAATAAGTCATTATGTTGAAAGCTATTGCAAAATTATTGGGGGCCATAAGTTCAAATACAAGGCCCGGAGCCATCGCCCATGCAGTATCATGCGGTGTTCTTTTAGGTTTTATGCCAAAGGACAATCTTCTCTGGTATATTCTTTTCATTTTCATCCTGTTCATGAATATCCAGAGAGGTGCCTATGCCCTGTCCATACTTTTAGGTGCGGCACTCACAGTTTTCCTGGATCCGCTTTTTGATTCTGTAGGGTACAGCATCCTCACGATTGAAAGCGTGAAGCCGTACTATGCGTCTCTTCTTGATATTCCTTTTGTTGCATTTACAAAGTTCAATAACACCGTTGTCATGGGATCCTTTGTCTGCGGAGTTGCGGCCTATATTCCACTCTATGTACTGGCAAGGCTTTTTGTCTGGGCATGGAGAAAGTATCTTGCGGAAAAAGTAAGGAAGCTTAAGATTGCCGCCGTGCTCAAGAATATTCCGCTTGTAGAAAAAATCGCTGGGATGATGGGAGAATAAAAAATGGCAGATAAGGAAAAGAAAGCAAAAAAGCCAAAGAAAGAGGCAAAGAAGTTTCCTGCAAAAAAAATGCCGGGAATGTTCAAGAAATCATATTCTGAAAAAAAACTTGAGAAGAAAGTCCTCAATCGTCTTTATGTTCCGTCTGACAAGAAAGAAGTCATGGCACTTTTTGAAAAGGGAGCAAATGCAAAGAAGCCGGAACTTATGGCCATGTCCAGGGAAAGGCAGTTTACCAAGGCTGAACTCAAGCACTTCAAATCGCTTTCAAAGCAGATAAAGGCACAGAAGTCGATTTTCAGTTTTGTACCATTTGCCGCCGTTGTAGGTATCATCGTTGGTGTCGGTGTCATCGTTACGGCGTTCAAGAATCCGATCGCAAAGAAAGTTCTTGTTTCTGTCTGTGAGAGCATGGCAGGTGCTAAGACTGAAATCCGTTCCGTGAACCTTGAGATCTTTGGAACTTCGCTTACCGTCAACCATATTTCTGTGGGCAATAAAAACTCGGAAATGAAGAATATTTTTGAAGCTGAAAAAATCGAGGTTGCCTTCAGCCTTACCCAGGCTTTGCGCGGAAGATTCGACTGCAAGAATATTGAAGTGTCTGGAATGGCTTTCAATACCGACAGAACTACAAGCTGCCGTCTGCCTCTGCAGAAGCTTAAGGAAAAAAAGGCAGAGAAGGAAAATGCTGAAAGTGCTTTCATGATCGCCGTCAAGGAACGTTCAAATACAGCAATGGAGCGTCTCAAGACACAGGCTGCCACAATGCTTGGAGGTTCCAGTCCTGAAGAAATAGTTAAGAACCTTGAATCCCAGCTCAAGACTCCTGCCGCTGTAAAAGATGCAAAGGACCAGAGCGAGGCAATGATCGCAAAGTGGAAAAGCAAGCCTGACGAGATGAAGAAAGAAGTTGAGTCCTTTTCCGCATCTGTCAAGGACCTGCAGAAACTTGATCCTTCAAAGATAAAGGACATAGCCCAGCTTAAGAGTACCCTCGAGTCTTTGAACACTGCCATTGAAAAAAGCAAGAGCGTGAAGAATACTTTTGCCGGTGTTGCTGACGAGATCAAGGCCGATGCAAAAAAAGTCAACAGTCTTGGGGAGTCAGTTACTGGCGCTGTCGCCGCCGACAAGAAATTTGCCCAGGAGACAATCGGGTCTGCCGTTGATACGGTAAAGAACGCAAAGAATCTCATGAATGATGCTCTTGAAACCGTTGCATGCAGCATGCTTGGAAATTATTATCCGTATGTGAAGAAAGGAATTTCCTATGCTGAACAGATGAAGGCCGCCTCTGCATCAAAGCCAAAGGCAGAAAAGCCTAAGAAGGAAAAGAAGGCAAAGGTTGAAAGAAAGCGTCTCAAGGGAACAACCTTCTGGTACGGAACTACAAAGCCTGCATTCCTTATCGAACGCATTTTTGCTTCAGGCCCAAATTTCGAGGCAAAGATCAACGACATTTCAAACGACCAGAATCTTCTTGGAAAACCTATGAAGGGAGAAGGTGCTTTTTCTGTTGGAAAGACTTCACATACTGCTAACCTTGTCGTTGATGCAAGAAAGAATTCAACAGCAAAACTTGTTACAGTCAGTTATTCTGGAAAAGGTTTTGGTGCGAACATTGACGGAAGCAAAATCGCATCTGCAAGTGGAATTCCGTCAATCGAAGGTACAGCTTCCCTTTCTGTTAAGGGTGCCTTTGACATGGGTGGTTTCGATGCTTCCGGCAGTGTTGATCTTAATCCGGTAAAACTGACTTCTGACGGACTTGGAAATGAGATTGTAACTAAGTATTACAACACGGCTCTTGCTTCCGTTACAAGACTGACTGCCGGATACAAGGCTTCCTACACGGAAAAGGACGGCGTAGGATTTTCTTTGAACGGTAATTTTGCCGATCAGTTTGGCAAGGCTCTCATGGCTGCCGTTTCAGAAGTTGGACAGGATGCAAAGAAACAGGCTCTTGCAAAAATCAATGAAAAGATAAACGGTTCATCGTCTGAGGCCATGAACAAGATCAAGGAATTCGCCGGAATCCAGGGTGACATTGATGTTCAGAATGCAAATTTCGCATCTATCCAGAAACTTCTTGACAACAAGAAATCTCAGGTTGAGGCAGAAATCAAGAAAAAGGCCGGGGCAGAGGCGACAAAAGCTTTGGAGAAAGCAGGTGTTCCTTTGGGAACAAAAGATGCCGCAAATGCCTTGAAAAGGAAGCTTCCATTCTAACATGAAGTCTTCTAGTCATTGACGATATACTGCGTTTTATGATAATTTATGATACAGTTTGCATACAATTTATAGGAGTTATACATGTCAGGACACAATAAATGGTCGACAATTAAACATGCCAAAGGTGCTGCTGATGCAAAGCGTGGTGCACTTTTCACAAAATTGATTAAGGAAATTTCTATCGCAGCAAGCATGGGTGGTGGAGATCCAGATTCAAACCCACGTCTCCGTGCAGCCATTGTTAAGGCACGTGCAGCTTCAATGCCAAAGGACAATATCAAGCGTGCAATCGACAAGGGTACTGGTGCAGGTGCTGGTGCAGCTGTTTATCAGGAACTTGTATATGAAGGATATGCTCAGGGTGGTGTAGCTGTTCTTGTTGAAGTTCTTACAGACAACAACAACCGTGCTGCAGCAAACGTTCGCAACATTTTCTCAAAGAACGGCGGAAACCTCGGAACTTCTGGTTCTGTAAGCCGCATGTTCGACCGCAAGGGTGTCATCGTTCTTGACGGTGAAAAGCTCACAGAAGATGAGGCTATGGAAGTTGCTCTCGATGCAGGTGCAGAAGATGTAGTTGCAGAAGACGGAGTAATCACAATCACAACAGATCCTAACGACTTTACAGCTGTTGTTGAAGCTATCCAGGCAAAGCATGATGCCGGCCTTTCTCCAAAGGAAGAAGAAACTCCAGAATCAGAAAAGTGGGCTTCTCTCTCAGCTGCCGTTTCAATGGTTCCACAGATGACAACAGCTGTTGACCTCGACACAGCAGCAAAGGTTAAGAAGCTTCTTGATAAGCTCGAAGAAGATGATGATGTTCAGGCTGTATGGTCTACAGTTGAATATCCAGATGACTTCGACGAAGAATAATTGATTGGGAATTCTTGATTCCTGATTGAGAGCCACGTTTTTCCATGGAAATTCGTGGCTTTTTTGTTTATCTGAGTCATTCCCGGATTTTGCATGAGGGTATTGGGTATAGATCCAGGCCTTGCCCATGTTGGCTTTGGCGTGGTTGATTTCAACAACAACAAATTGTCTCTTGTAAGCTACGGTGTCATTGAAACGGCAAGCACGGAAAGCCACGAAGTGAGACTTCTATCGATATATAACCGTCTTTTGGCTGTCATCGATGAGTTCCGGCCTGATTGCGCGGAAATGGAGACTCTTTATTTTGCCCGCAATACGACAAGCGCCATGGCTGTTTCCGAGGCCAAAGGTGTCATTACCCTGTGCCTGGCCCAGCATGCCATTCCGGTTCATCTTTATACTCCAAACCAGATCAAGTATGCTGTAAGCGGAACAAAGACCGCTGACAAGGAAACGGTGGAGCATTGTGTGAAAATTCTTCTGAACCTCAAGGAAGTTCCAAAGCCTGATCATGCCGCCGATGCTCTTGCCGGAGCCATAACCCACTGTCACAGCGCCCTGTAGACAAAAGCGTTGCCTTTCTTTTCTCCTGTCCGTTCAAAAAATCCCATTTTTGTGTAGACCCAGAGCATTATTGAGGATTCCTGCCGTTTAGTTTTTGGATAAAGAATTGTTATTTTATTATGAAAGTCTGTGCTGGTAAATTCAGCGCCTTTTTTCAGCAGTTCAGCCGGAACCAGTTTTTTCCAGCTTGCTTTTCCGTGGAGTTCCGTAGATTTTCCGATTTCATCGAGTCTTTTCCCGGTTTTATTCCATGTTTTGCGGAACTTTCTACGGCTGTTGTCTGATTTCTCAATACTGCCGTAGTCGGTTCTTTCTTCCGTGATCACTGTTTCAACAAGCTCAAGGGTGAAATTTCTGTCCAGTAAAAAAGGGTGGAGTTTTGTAAGTTCCCTGAAGGCTGATGGGACCGTGATTTTTTTTGGGCTTTTTTTTCGTCTCGTCTTTCCTGTGGTTTCATCGAAAGTTTCTATATATTTTTCTACCGCCAGTGGGTGAACGACCCGGATTTTTCGTTTTTCGGCAAGAAAATAAGCGATTTTTGGGGCAAGGGAAGCCAGTGTTCCTGTCTGGATTTCGATTATTCCGCCGTCCTCAAGAAGAATGTCGGCTATGTATTTTCCGCATGTAACCTCTGTACGGGCACCGTCATGCTTCATTGCATATATTTCCTTGAGGGTTTTGTGCAGTTTCGTCTCGTTGTAAGTATTTATCATGCTTTTTTCTCTGTTTTCCGTTGTTTTTTTTCGTTGTGGAAAATTTTTTCATTGTCGGTGCATTTTTTTATTGACTTTAACGAATTTTTAGCTAAAATAGGAGATAAGTGGGAAATAGTGGGAAAAAGTGGTGAGTAGTGGCATGAATTTGCTCTGTGGTGAGTACAACAATACACTGGACGACAAAGGTCGCATTCAGTTTCCGGCTAAGCTGCGTTCCATTTTGCAGCAGGAAAGCCTTGTTGTAACACGCGGGCTTGACAACTGTCTCATGCTTTTTACTGTGGACGAGTGGACCTCATTAAATGAAAAAATAATGGGGTCTGCTTCTCTTTTTGATGACAAAAAACGAATGGTTTTGAGGCGCTTCATTTCTCCTGCTCAGGAGATTGCCTTTGATAAATCAGGTCGTCTTTCTATTCCCCAGAGCTTGAGAGATTATGCTGAACTTAAGGGTGAATGCACGATTCTTGGAATCAATAGATACATGGAATTGTGGGATTCCCAGAAGTACAGTGAATATCTTGAGAAAACAGAGGATTCATTCCTTCAGGCTGCGTCTGAGTCAATGGGTGATATCCTTCTCTAAAAACAAACAGGAAGCAGGGTCGGACTTTCGTGGTTCCGTCCTGCTGAAAAAAAGGGAAATAGAAATTGGAAGCCGTACATACTCCTGTACTTTTAAACGAATGTCTCGAATATCTTTCTCCGGTCGGAGAGCCCTTTGAGTCTGATGCATATCTCATCGATTCGACTTTGGGCGAGGGTGGGCATTCCTTCAATTTTCTTTCAAAATATCCAACTCTCAAAGTAAAAGGGCTTGATGCTGACAGCGTCATTCAGGCCAGGGCAAAGGAACGTCTTTCTCCTTTTGGTGACCGAATGTCCTTTTTCAATGGCTGGTTCAATGATTTCTACAGGAATTTCCCTGCCGATGCCGAACGTCCGAATCTCATTCTTTTTGATCTTGGCATCAGTGTGTTCCATTATGAACGCAGTGGCCGCGGATTTTCTTTCCGTCACGATGAAGTTCTTGACATGAGGCTTAACAGCGCCACTGAAGAAAGTGCAGCTGATATCGTCAACAAGATGGCGGAAGAAAAACTTGCCAACATGATCTACCTTTATTCTGATGAAAAATATTCACGCCGCATAGCTTCTGAAATCTGCAAGGTTCGTGCGGCACAGAAGATAGAGTCGACGAAGCAGCTTGCGGACATAATATACAATGCAGTTCCGGCCAAATACAGGCACGGGAACATCCATCCTGCCACAAGAACTTTCCAGGCATTGCGCATTCAGGTGAACAGCGAGTTGAAAAGACTTCCTGAAGCAATCCATGACGCATTCAATGTTCTTGCAGCTGGTGGCAAACTTGGTATCATCACATTCCATTCACTGGAAGACAGAATAGTTAAAAATTATTTCAGAAATCTTGGCAAGCAGTGTGTGTGTCCGCCTGAAGTAGCCCTCTGTAATTGTGGCGGCACACCCTGTGCTGAGGTTCTTACACGCAAACCGGTTGAGCCTACTGAAGAGGAGATCAAGATGAATTCACCTTCGAGAAGTGCGAAACTGCGTGTAGTCAGAAAGCTTCGTGATGCTGACGAAAAACGTCTTTATGGCGTGGAGGCAATGTGATGAAGAAGAGAATCCGGAATTTCATCAAGAACTTCTTCTTCTGTCTGGTTGCCCTGGGAATTCCAGGACTTTTGATTCTTAGCGGAATCCAGTCCAGCAAGTACCGCACACTCCAGAAAGAAGTGATCGAACTTGAGAGAAAACAGGAAGCTTTGATCGAAGAAAACAAAAAGCTTATTACGGACATAAGTCTTCTTTCGTCTTCTGACAGAATTGAAAAAATCGCGGAAGAAGATCTTGGAATGCGCCAGGCAGAAAGTGAGGAAATCGTCAGGGTTGACGTTAATACAGCGAAGAAGGAAAACAGAAAATGATCGGTATAGATAGAAGTCTTTTAACATTGGAACAGATTCTCCAGGCCACTGACGGTGTTCATGTTCTTGGACCTTCTTCAATTACATTTACATCTGTTCAGACTGACAGCCGCAATGTTGAAAAGGATACCCTTTTTGTTCCGCTTATTGGAGAAATGCAGGATGGCCACAAATACATTCCGCAGGCAATCGAGAAGGGTGCAAGCGTCATTTTCATAGCAAAAAAGAATTTTGAATCAGACAGCAGTTATTTTGTAAATCTTTATCAGGAACACAACGGTGTTGCTTTCATCGCCGTCGACAATACTCTTACCGCACTCCAGAAAGCTGCAGGTGCCTATGTGGAAAAATTTCCTCATCTTGTAAAAATCGCAGTTACCGGTTCCAGCGGAAAAACAACAACAAAGGAAATCCTCGTTTCGCTCATGAAGCAGAAGTACAATGTAATCTGCAACAAGGGTAACCTCAACAGTGAGACGGGGCTTCCTCTTTCCGTATTCAACATCCGCAAAGAACATGAGTGTGGAATTTTTGAAATGGGTATGAACCGTAAAAATGAGATCGGAGAAATTTCAGCAGTACTTAAGGCTCATTTTGCCATCGTGACAAACATCGGAACGGCGCACATAGGACTTCTTGGAAGCCGTGAAAACATAGCCGAGGAAAAGGCAAAAGTTTTTGATCATTTCAACAACTTTGGAACAGGCGTCATTCCATGTGACGATGATTTCTCTGATTTCCTTGAAAGCAAGATTGAGGGAAAGGTTGTCCGCTACGGAAAGGACACTGATTCAGTCAAGTTCATTGCTGATCTTGGTCTCAAGGGGACTAGGTTTTCTGTGGACGGAATCGAAACAGTTCTTTCTTTGCCTGGAAGGTACAATTATAAGAATGCCCTCGGTGCAATTGCCCTTGCCCAGGTTCTTGGTCTTACATCACAGCAGATCGCAGACGGTATCAGAAATCTTGAGCCGATGTTTGGGCGTAGTCAGGTCATCGATGGAAAATACACATATGTCCAGGACTGCTACAATGCAAATCCTGACTCGATGGAAAAGGCCATAGAATTCCTTTCGTCTGTCAGTGACGGGCGCAAAAAAATTTTTGTTCTTGGTGACATGCTTGAGCTGGGTGATGATTCTGCAAAGGAACATGAGAAGGCAGGTCTTCTTGCCTCTGAATCATCCGCAGATGTGGTTGTTTTCTCCGGTGATGAAATGAAGGCTGCTTATGATGCATGCTCACGTGCAGGAAAGACATGTTTTTATTTTGAAGGCCGCAGTGACGATTCAATGAAGGCAATCGCAGCAAAGGTTGTTGAATCCGTTCCTGAATCTTCCATTGTTCTTGTTAAAGGTTCCCGAGGTATGGGACTTGAACGCGTTGTTAAACTTCTTGAAGGCGGTGAACTGTGAGTGATTATGTGATCCGCGGCGACAGGCCTGTTCTTGTCTACAAGAAATGTGACGCTCTGTTTTTCATCTCTGTTCTTCTTTTGTGGGGACTAGGAATTTTCACGATTCTTATCTGCACTCAGGGAGTAGGTGAAAGATTCTTTCATGACAGATATTATTTTTTGTGGAGACAGCTTGCTTATTCTGTTGTTGGAGCTGCGGGACTTGTTTTCTTTGCCGTTTTCCCGGTTAAGATGATAAGAAAAATCACTTTCTATTTTGCCATTGCTTCGGTTTTCCTTTGTCTTCTTGCTCTTCTTCCTGGTATCGGAAGTTCGAGAAATGGTGCTCCAAGATGGATATCGATTCCACATGTGATCACATTCCAGCCTTCGGAACTCATTAAATTCACAATGGTGCTCTATCTTTCCAATCTGTTTGACAAGCACTTTCAGGAATACGAGGAGAACAACAGGGAGTTCATGTATCCTGCCATTGCTCTTGTGATTCTTTCAGGTTCTGTGTTCATCCAGAGGGATCTTTCAACAAGCGTAATGATCTTTGGTATTGGTGTTGCCATGTTCATTGTTTCGGGTTCTCCATTGCGGGCATTCATTCCTTTGATCACACTCATAATTCCTATAGCAGTTCTCATGACCCTTACGCACAGGTACAGGCTTCTAAGAATCCTTTCATTCCTGAAGCCAAGTGACTATACTTCAACTTCCGGTTATCAGGCTCTTGCTTCTGAGCGTGCCATCAGTGCCGGTGGCATCTGGGGTGTTGGAACCGGCAGCGGACTTGAGAAACTTTCATCGATTCCGGAAATCCAGACTGACTACATTTTTGCCGGATGGGCAACAGCCATGGGACTTGTCGGTGTTATTGCCTATTTCCTGCTTCTGGGAATTTTTCTTTTCCGTGGACTGGTGATTTCCTTCAACTGTCCCAACAAATTTGCTTCTTTTGCATCTTTTGGATGCGTATTTACCATAGCAACACAGTCGGTTGTAAACTGTGCTGTTGTCTGCGGCGCAGCCCCTACGACAGGAATTCCGCTTCCGTTTTTCTCGAGCGGAGGCTCTTCCCTGATAGTGACGCTGTGCATGTGCGGCTTTGTGATTAACGCTTCACATTGCGATGCCGATAATGATTATGGCGGAGATCGAAATAAAAAAAGAAATATAGAAGAAAAAGAAAGTTTTGGAGAGACGGTGGTTGAGTTATGAGCGAGCTTGCAGTTACAGATTTTGATGATTTTTTTATCTCTTTTGAAAACAGGAACACTGTGGAGTCTACTGCTGAAAATACAGGAAAGGATAAGAAACTTGTTGCACTCAAGGCGATAGTAATCATTCTTGGTGCCTTTCTGGTTATCGAGGCTCTTTTGTACAGTTTTGTTCTTCCTTTGTTTTCAACTCCAGAAATCACATATTCCGGATTGAATCACCTTACAAAAAACGAGCTTAATGAAAAACTTTCTGAACTTGATGTCTCAACATGGGGCGCATTCAGTACGGAAAAGGCTGTTTCACTGATCAGCACTATTTCATGCGTTGAGACTGTTTCTGTCGACAAGCATTTTCCGAACAGAATTTCCATCAATGTAAAGGAAAGAAATCCTGTCGCAAAATCCATTATCTGCAAGGATGGAAAGTCAAAGTCTATTCAAATTGATGAAAATGGTATATTATTCAGTCTTGATTCTGCATCCGTTGCGACCGACTATTCTGTTCCGCTTATCTCTGGACTTCCAGTAGACAATCTTCAGGAGGGCATGCGTCTTCCAGCAAAATATCGGGTTCTCATGGATCAGATCTCTGACATCAGAAAGCTTCCTCATAAATATTTTGCTGCAATTTCTGAAATTCAGGTTGTTCCAAAAGAGTATGGTAACTATGAACTTGCCCTTTATCCTTCACAGGCAAAGGTTAAGGTTCTTACAGACCGCAACCTTAACGAGGATGCCCTTCAGTACATGATGGTTGTTCTTGATGTCGTAAATTCAATTGAACCGGATGTTTCGGAAATTGACCTCCGCTATGGTGCAGTTTCCTACAGACGCCGTTAGAGAGGAATGATTTGAGCCGCCGAATTGTTGGTCTTGATATTGGAACTTGTTTTATCAGGACAGTAATTGCTGAAATAGATTCTGAAGGTAACATTGAAGTTATCGGTCTTTCAAAGAAGCCGTCGCAGGGTGTTCGCAATGGTGTGATCGTAAACATTGATGCGACAAAAGAAGCCGTAAAGCAATCTATCGAAGAAGCGGAACAGATGGCGGGTGTTGAAGTTGTTGAACTTAACACATCTCTTGGCGGATCCCAGGTTTCAAGCATGAAGTCCAACGGAATTGTTGGAGTGGATCCAAAGGGCCTTTCGACCCGTGAAATGGAAATCAAATATGAGACAAAGGACAGGGCCTTGAAATCGGCAAAGTCCATGCTCATTCCATATGATGAAGTTCTTCTTCACATAATTCCCCAGGAATATATAGTAGATGGTCAGGAATATCCGGATCCGATCGGAATCAGCGGTGTACGTCTTGAGGTAAAGACACTTCTTGTAAAGGTTTCAAAATCGGCTTCAGGAAATATTGCTGAATGTATTTTCCGTGCAGGCTATGAACTCAGAAACATCACTTTGAAAACTCTTGCTGCGGCGACAGCGACAATTCATAAAGACGAGATGGCGCTTGGTTCAATCCTCATCGATCTTGGTGGCGGTTCAACTGATGTCATTGTCATCAATAAAGGTGCTCCTGTGTTCACTGCGTCGATTCCTTCTGGAGGAAACAGGGTTACAAACGATATTGCCACGGTCATGGGAGTTCCTTTTTCAATCGCGGAAAAACTCAAGCTTGATTACGGTTCATGTTGGCTTGAGCCGGAAGAGGAAAACGATGAGGTCATCATCCCGGGTGTTGGCGGTATGGCACCTCAGCTTTCCAATAAAAAAATCCTTGCGGAAATCATTTCTGCCCGTGTCGAGGAGATCATGCTGGCCGTCAGAAAGGAAGTTGTCCGTCATTCAGGACTTACAAAGCTCAGCGGAACGATTGTCCTTACCGGTGGCGGTGCGAATATGCCCGGTATCGTTACTCTTGTTCAGGCAGTGTGGAATTCTTCTTCAGTCGGAATCGGAACAAGCGCTGATTTTGGCGGAGCGGATACAAGTTACCGCAATGCTGATTTTGCTACGGCTATTGGTCTTGTCCTTTGCAACAAGGATGAGGATTCCAAAAGTTCACTGAAGAAAACAGCAAGAAAACAGACTTCGGAACCTAAAAAGAGTTTCCTGAAGAATTTACTAAATAAATTAAATTAGTTACAATGTAAAGCGTTGAAAATTTCTGGTTGCGTTTTTTCGGAAGGGGGATATTCTGAAGAAACTTCAGACAGCCGGAAGTTGGGTCGGGAGGAAAAAATGCTTGAATTTACAAATGTACAGGACTCGGTGTCTTCGCAGGAAAATGCTGCATCTAATGGTCTGCTTGCATCAGCACAGACAATGACATCTCAGGGGATTGCAGGCAATGTTGCTGCGGGTTCTGTAAAAGACGAACTTAATTTTGATGATGAACTCAATACAATAAATCCAACAAAAATCAAGATCATCGGTTGTGGTGGCGGCGGATCAAGTGCCGTTCAGAGAATGATCGATGACGGTGTAAGCGGAGTTGAATTCATCGTCCTCAATACAGACAAGCAGGCTCTTTTCAAGTCAAAAGCAAAATATCGTGTTCCTATCGGACAGAAGATCACTGGTGGACTTGGTGCAGGCGGAAACCCGAAAGTCGGTGAAGAAGCTGCAAAGGAAGACACTGAAAGACTTAAGCTCATAATCAAGGATGCCAACATGGTTGTGATCACAGCCGGAATGGGAGGTGGAACCGGTACCGGTAGTGCTCCTGTTGTTGCCCAGCTTGCCCATGAAGCCGGAATCCTTACAATCGCAGTAGTTACAACTCCTTTTGAATTTGAAGGTAATGTGCGCATGACAAATGCCATGGACGGACTTGCAAAGCTTCGCAGCAATGTCGACAGCCTTATCGTCCTTCCAAACGACAAGATCTTCAAGGCAATGAAACCTGCAGGAGACAGGAGACTTACATTCCGTGAGCAGTTTGTTCTCGCAGACAATCTTCTATGCGCCGGTGTAAAGGGTGTTACTGAAATCATCACAAAACCAGGTGAAATCAACGTTGACTTTGCCGATGTCTGCGCAATCATGCGTGGTTCCGGAGAATCAATTCTCGGTGTTGGAAAAGGCAAAGGCGAAAATAGAATCAATGAGGCTGTTGAGGGTGCCATCTTCAATCCTCTCCTTGAAAACCGTCAGATTGACGGAGCAAAGAAAATCCTCATCAATATCACTACGAATGGAAACATTTCTCTTGAAGAAACACAGGAGATCACCGACCTTATCCGTCATTCTGCAGACAGAAACGCAAATATCATCCTTGGCCTTGCAACAAACGAAAACATGGAAGACGATGACCTTGCCGTCACGGTAATTGCCACAGAATTCGATGCATCTGACAATGACTTTGTTACAGAAGCTGAAATCAAAGAGAAAGAAGACAAGGATGACACTGTTGTTTCCATGGAAGACTTCAACAATATCATCAAGGGTGGCCTTGCTCCGGAAGCTCCTGTGGAAAAAGCAAGTGAATTCAGGGCTCCAGAGCCAAGATACAGCACAGTGGGCAAGAATTCCATGTACGATGTCATCGGAAGCTTTGAGACTGTAAAAACCGTTGAGACACCGAAAGCAGAAACTACTTCTTCTCCTTCAGTATTTGACGGCAATGTGGACGAAACTCCTGCTGCTCCTGTTTCATCTGGTGCAGGAATGGGAATTTCATCTTCATACAGGGAAGAACCTTATGTTGGTAAGGAACCACCAAAGAATATCAGATTCGATGATCCTGATGTGCCTCCTTACTGGAAAAACAAGGCAAAACTCCAGCATCTGAACCGTTCAATCGATCTTACTTCGGAATAAACTGGGATAAAGTGGAATCGGAAAACCTTTTACGGGAATTCTACAATGAGATCATCTTTGTGGAAAATCATTCCCCGATTACGGCAGAGACCTATCTGTTCTCAGTCAAGGAATTCGTTTCATATCTGGAAGGTGAGTCCATTCCCCTTGAGTCGGCGGATTCCCAGACCGTGCTTTACTATTCAGCATGGAGAAAGACCAAAGGCTTGAGCGAGCTGACTGTCGCAAAGGATTTTACGGCTTTAAGGGAATTTGGAAGTCTTCTGGTCAGAAAAGGGGTCTGGCAGAAAAACCATGTGGAAGACCTGGAGCGGCCGAAAGTTTCAAGGGCTTTGCCTAAAGTTCTTGAGGTGGAACAGGTTGATTCACTTCTTTCGGCCATCGATGTATCCAGTCCTCTAGGTGTAAGGGACAGGGCTCTCTATGAGGTGATATACAGCTGCGGGCTTCGAATAAGCGAGGCATCTGGACTTTTGATCTCAAACATTCATTTTGAGGAGAAGGTTCTTATGGTACGCGGAAAAGGTGAAAAGGAACGTATCATTCCTTTTGGAGGGGATGCGGAACTCTGGCTGAAAAAATGGATTTTCGAGGAACGGCCTAAAATCGTCGGGCAGAAAATAATCGATGAGGTTTTCGTCAATTCCCGCGGTGAGGTTCTTTCCCGTAAAGGAATTTGGAAGAACTTCAAAGCTCTGGGGGTAAAAAGCGGAGTTGATGCCAAGGTTCATACCTTGAGGCATTCTTTTGCAACCCATCTGCTGGCCGGTGGTGCCGATCTGCGTTCCGTTCAGGAACTGCTTGGGCATTCGGACCTTTCTACGACCCAGATTTATACCCATGTTGATGACGGTCAGCTCAGGGATTATCACAGGGATTATTTCCCTGGACATGAAAGCAAGGAAAACTAAAACCGCACTGGCGGACTTTTATAAGGACAGGAGTTCAGTATGAAAAAATCATTCCGTAATGCAATGCTTTGTGTTGCCGTATTTTCAGTTTCTTTCGCAGTTCTTTCTTGCACTCCATCGTACAACACCGTGAAAAGAATGCAGAAAATCGAGGAAGGAGTGCATAATCCTACGACAAAGGAAGAACTGCAGGAAGCCATCAAGAAATTTGATGCCCGCGCCCTTGACCTTGCTACTACAGAAGCTCAGGTAGGCATCTGGTATAAAATTCTCGGTACCCGTTACCTTGATCAGCAGCTTTACGGAAAGGCCTTTGAATGCTTCCAGAAAGCCCTTACATACTATCCTGACAATGCCAATCTCTATTATTACGTTGCGGTCTGCGCGGGTTACCTTGCTAATTCTTCAATGGATTTTGAAGCCCAGGGACCTTCGTCAAGCAGCATGGAAAAAAGACAGAATTATCTTCGTCTTGCGGAAACAGCCTACATCCGTGCGCTGGGAATCAATCCCAAATATTACCGTGCCATGTACGGACTTGGTGTTCTCTATGTTTTTGTTCTTGATGAAAGCGAAAAAGCAATTCCGCATCTTGAGAAATTCCTTTCAGTACAGGTCAAGGACACCAATGCCATGTTTGTCCTCGCTCGTGCTTACTACATGAACTATGAGTTCGATAAGGCCGTTGCCCTGTATGACAGGATCATTGAGCTTAAGCCTAATGCCGAGAAAGTCAATGAGGCTGAGGCTAACAAGAAAACTGTCCTCGACGCAAAATTCAGCCAGGGAAAATAAAGAAAGTTGAAATTCTTATAACATTTTATTTATATAAAAACTCCGATAGGGGCTGTCCAATAAGTATTCATGCCAGGGTCATTGCATATGGCGGCGGAGCTT
>JAEDDW010000190.1 GCA_016293645.1 Treponema sp.
TTGTTTACAACTTCGACTTCCATTCCAAAGTCGCGCAGAGTTTCCGCATTTCCTTCTGTTGCATAAAGCTTGAATCCCATGTCGTAGAATTTTCTTGCAAGATCAGGAATTTCGTAACGGTCGGTTTTTCTTACGCTGAACAGAACTCCGCCGGAACGTTTCATGTTGTAGCCAGCCCCTATGAGTCCCTTGAAGATTGCTTCTTCGCGTGTGGATGCGATGCCAAGAACTTCACCTGTGGATTTCATTTCCGGTCCAAGGTGGGTGTCAACGTCCATGAGTTTCTCAAAGCTGAATACAGGAACCTTGACTGCAAAATATGGAGGAAGTCTGTAAAGACCTGTTCCAAAGCCCATGTTCTTTACGCGTTCTCCAAGCATAGCCCTGACTGCAAGTTCAACCATTGGAACTCCAGTAACTTTTGAAATGTAAGGAACTGTACGGCTTGAACGCGGGTTTACTTCTATGATGTAAAGGTCGTTGTTGAAAATAAGATACTGAATGTTTACAAGACCCTTTGTTCCAAAAGCGAGGGCAAGTTCACGGGACTGCTTGACGATTTTTTCACGGAGGATGTCGTTAAGGTTCCAGCTTGGATAAACTGCGATGGAGTCTCCGGAGTGGATGCCTGTGCGTTCGATGTGTTCCATGATTCCAGGGATGAGGATGTCCTTTCCGTCACAGATTGCATCGACTTCAAGTTCAATACCCATTTTGTACTGGTCGATGAGGATAGGATTTTCAATTCCCTGGGCAAGAATGATCTTCATGTATTCCTTGACGTCGTCATCGTTGAAGGCAATGATCATGTTCTGTCCGCCGAGAACGTATGAAGGCCTCAAGAGCACCGGATAGCCGAGTTTTGCCGTTGCTTCCAATGCTTCTTTTTCTGTGAGGACTGTAAGACCCTTTGGACGCTTGATGTTCAGTTTTTCACAAAGTTCATCAAACCTTTCGCGGTCTTCTGCAAGGTCGATGGCATCTGCGCTTGTTCCAAGAATCTTGATTCCCTGGGATGCAAGGAAGTTTGCAAGTTTGATTGCTGTTCCTCCACCGAATGCAACTACGACACCGATTGGCTTTTCAGTGTTGATGACACTCATTACATCTTCCGGTGTAAGAGGTTCAAAGTAAAGTCTGTCGGATGTATCAAAGTCTGTGGAAACTGTTTCCGGGTTGTTGTTGATCGTAACTACATCGTAGCCAAGGCGTTTGAGTGCCCATACACACTGAACCGAAGCGTAGTCGAATTCGATTCCCTGACCGATGCGGATAGGACCTGAGCCAAGAACGATGATTGTTCCCTTGGACTTATTTTCCTTTGAAAGAGCAATTACCTTGTCTGCAGCTTCCTTGAGTTCAGCATTGTTAGAACCTTTTGAAAGCTTTGCAAGGATTGCGGCAGCGTCGTTGATTTCCGCATTGGATCTCTTTGCCTTAAGTTCATCAAGGAATTCTTCTGCCTCATTTTCTGCATCATAGGTTGCGTAGAAGTAAGGAGTCTCAGCATTGAATTCACCTGCACAGGTGTCAACCATTTTGTAGCTTGCAGGGATGTGGGCAAGTTTTCCGGCCTTCACAAGTTTTGCGGCCTGCTTTGCTTCCTTAAGGATTCCGCCTGAACCAACGATCTTTACGCCTGTCATCTGTTCGATAACTTTGTCAGGGTAGCCGAGATTTTTTGCTTCGCGGTAAAGTTCCGTAGTAAGTTCACAGTCGCCGTTTTTTACACCAGCGAATTCTTTTTCCATAAGAGCAAGGTTTTCAAGTTTTGCAAGGAACCACAGGTCGATTTTTGTAATCCTGTGGATCTGTGTAATTGAAAGTATGTTTCTTTTGATTGCCTGGAAAATCGCAAAAAGGCGCTGGTCGGTACATTCACCGACACGGCGTTCAATTTCATTATCATCAAGTTCCTCAAAGGCCTTGAGGTTTAAAGACTGAACTCCGATTTCTGCTCCACGGGCTGCTTTCATGATTGCCTGCTCAAAAGTCTGGCCGATGGCCATTACTTCACCTGTTGCCTTCATCTGAGTTCCAAGGTCGCGCTTTGCATAGACGAATTTATCAAAGGGGAACTTTGGCATCTTTACGACAACATAATCAAGAACCGGTTCAAAACATGCGGCGGTTTTCTGCGTTACGGCATTTGGAATTTCATCAAGTGTATAACCGATGGCGATCAAGGTTGCGACTTTGGCAATCGGGTAACCTGTAGCCTTTGATGCAAGGGAAGAAGAACGGCTTACACGAGGGTTGACTTCTATGACTGCATATTCGAATGTGTCAGGATTCAATGCAAACTGGCAGTTACATCCGCCTTCCATTCCGAGGGAGGAAATGATGTTGAGGGCAGCAGTTCTGAGCATCTGATATTCTTTGTCGCTCAGTGTTACGGCAGG
>JAEDDW010000191.1 GCA_016293645.1 Treponema sp.
GCATGACTTTCTTTCTTAGCAAAAAATAAAGTCTTAGGAATCATATACCAGTTCTTTTCTCTTTCTGGATATAATGATTCATAAATTGCATCTTTATATGCTCTAACTACAGTTTCAATTTGAGAAGGCACTACAACACTTCTGTCAATTTCTGTCTTTGTAAATTGTTTTTCTTCTTTTTGTTTCTGTGTTTGAGATTGACCAGTCCAGTTCGAAACTTTCTTTACTTTTTCGCCGTCTTTAAGAGTTCCACCAGCTTCTGAAATCTCAGTCTTAATTCTATAAACTCTTGGAGGTACGTTAACACCATCAGCAATCGATTTTTCAAGAGTATAATTTACAACACGATTCTTATTAAAGAAAGCTTCTGCTTCTGGAGTAGGAGTTGCTGTTAAACCAATGATTTTTGCGTTTGAGAAATATGTCAGAACTTGCTGCCAGTCTCCATAAATAGAACGGTGACATTCATCAATAATAATTACATCAAAAAAGTCTGGAGGCAAAAGAACATTACCTGTAAGCTGTACCTGCTTTCCTGGAGTGTCTTCATCGTGCTCCATTTCTTCGTCATCATCAGGCTCATCAACTTCTTGACCTGTAAGAGCTGCAAAAAGTCTTTGAATTGTAGAAATTACAACACTGGCATTTCCAATCTTTTCAACATTTCTAAGACGGTGAACAATATATTCATCAGAAAAAGCATTTCCTGTTTCTGTTAGTTTGTAAGTTCCAAATTCACCTTCGGCCTGTTTTCCAAGATTATTTCGATCTACAAGGAAAAGAACTCTTTTTGCTCCCATGTAATTTAATAGACGATAGGCGGCTGTACAAGCAGTAAAGGTTTTTCCAGCACCTGTTGCCAAAACAATAAGAGCTTTTTTAAGGCCTTGCTTAAAAGATATTTCAAGATTTGTTATTGCTTCAAACTGGCATTCACGTAAACCTTTAGGTCCAACAGGAGGAAGAGCTGGAAGCTTAGCATATTGTGATTTAATATCATCGCCAGCAAGATTTACAATTTCTTTAGGAGTGAGCATCTTTTTAAGAACTTTATAACTAGGCTTTTCTTCCCGCATATCCTTAAAAAGCAACGTATTTCCATTACAAAGAAAAATAAAAGGAAGTGGAGTTTTCCAGGCTTGTACCCAATCAGGAAGAATATTTCCGTAATTCTGTGCTTGTTCGGCTACTTCAAGCCCAAGTTTACTTTCTTCTCTTTTTGCTTCAAGAACAGCAATAGCCTTTCCATCAAGATACAAAATGTAGTCAGCTTCAAGATTACCTTTCATAAGATTTTCTTCAACAGCCTGAGCATTTACAGCGTCAGGTGTAAAGTCATCTCGAGGAACAACAGTCCAGCCGGAATCTTTCAACATCTGATTAATTTTTACACGAGCTTTCTGTTCCGGTAAAAGTGAATCAAAATCATTTCTACTATGGTGTATCTTGTATTCTGTCATAAACTTATCCAGATATTCTGATAATAAAAAACTATGAGAATATTATACCACAGACCGTTTCATATATACAGACGTTTTACCATATACATGTGTCAGAAACTAATTCATAAGTGATTTTGTCCCTTATAATAAAGAGGTGAATTACTTGAATGAGAAGAAAGCGGAAATTATGAAGATGGTTGTTGATGGAGAAATGCTTGAGGAAAATGAGAATATAAAAATCAGCGAAGGTCTTGTCCGTTTGATTTTCAAGGAGCATGATGAGTTTTCTGTAAGAGACTGGAAATTCGAATTTATTCAGAAAAAAGGCCTCGATTTTTGAGGTCTAGTATGGACAAAATCCCTTGCGAATGACAGAAGAATGTATTTCAAAATCGTCCTGCGATTTTGAAAACCCGAGTTTCAACTTATCCGCAGTCCGCGTACATTTCTGCGCCGCGAAACCGTTGAAACTCGCATCGACTTTTTCTATAAATTATCAAAAAATCCTTTTACCTTGAGAAGTTCTGCGTTGAGGATTCCACCCATTGCAGCACCGCGCTTTGTGTTGTGGCTGAGTGCTACGAACTTGATGTCAAATACGTTACATGGGCGAAGACGACCAACTACACATGCCATACCCTTTCCTGTCTCACGGTCACGGCGTGGCTGTGGGCGGTTTTCTTCTTCACGGTAAACGATCGGCTGTTCTGGTGAAGACGGAAGGTTGAGTTCCTGTGGAACAGACTTGTATGCTGCCCAGATCTTCTTGATTTCTTCCATGCTTGGCTTCTTGTCACCGAACTCAAGGGATACACATGCTGTGTGTCCATCGATTACAGGAACACGAGTACATGTTGAAGAAACAACAGGAAGAGCTGCATTTTCAATCTTTCCGTTCTTAACAGTTCCGAGAATCTTGAGGCATTCCTTTTCTGTCTTTTCTTCTTCACCGCCAA
>JAEDDW010000192.1 GCA_016293645.1 Treponema sp.
TGCGCAAATGGATTCCCGCGTCAAGCACGGGAATGACACCTTTTTCAGTGGCCTCTAAAATCAGGCACCTTTTTTGTCTTTATATGTTTTTTAATGGACTCTAAAATCCGATTTTACCAGTAATTACTGTTCCGTCAGATGACCATGTCAAAGGCATCTTCATGATCTTTAGGATTACATCAGTTGGAATGTAGAATCCTCCGTCAATATACGGTGACTTCGTAAGAATTACAGTTGATCCTTTTGCTGAGTATCTGTTTGAACCTGCTGTGAAAGTATATGAAGTTCCATTTAATGTAAGTGTTGCAGAATCCTTCTTTACAGCGACCTTTCCACCTGTCAGTCTAGCCAGTGACTTGATGTTTACAAAAAGGCCTTCTTTTTGAATGGTTGCTGGCACAGTTGTTTTTCCGTCTGTCAAAAGAACCTTAATGAATTCCTTGAAGTCTCTTTTCTGAATGAGGGCATGGATACCCTTTGTCTTGTCTACGGCCTGAGAAACTTCGTAGTCTGTAGCTGCAGAAAGATATGCATAAACAGTCTTGCGGTCAATGCCAGTCTGCTTGCTCAGGAAGTTGATTGATTCACGAACCGACTGCTTCATAGCTTCGTCAAGGTCCTGGTTCAAGCCGATTGGAATCCAGAAGTCTTCTGTTTCTCCAAAGCACATGTCGAACTTTTCTGGGTTGCCTGGAATTGCTGATGAGCCTTTTTTCAAAACTGTAAGACGAACAGTTCCGCGCAAAGAACCTTCAAGGGCAGTAAGGGCAACTTCCCCATCACCCTGAACAAAGTGTGGGTCTCCGGTAAAGAACAATGCACCCTTTACATCAACTGGAAGATAAAGTGTGGAGCCAACTCCGAGTTCGTTGATGTCAAGATTTCCGCCAAGACGGGTAGGAGGAATTGAACTTAAACTTTCGGATGTTGCATTTGCAACGCCCATGATTCCAAGAAATGGAAAAAGTGGAAATGAAAGTTCATGTCCATTTTCGTTAAGGTAACCAAAATATTCATCGCCAATTTTTTTAATCGGTGTGAAGATTGAAATGTTGTTGTAGCGCTCCGGATGGTCTTTGTCTGCTCCCGGGAGGCGGCCTTCATTTTCCGGGAATTCACCTGCAAGAACACCCTTGAAATGGCGGTTAGAAATTACACCGTAAGGTACGCGAGGGTAGAGGGAAAGAACTTCTACCTTTAGGACATCTCCTGGTTCTGCACCTTCAACATAAATTGGACCTGTAACAACATGAGGACCATCCTTGTCAAAGTCATGCGGCTTGTCAGAAGCTGTGAGCTCTTTTCCTATATTAAGGATCTGATTTTCAGGAACTCCCTTAGACATAAAGTACTTTACAGGATCCTTCCCCTGGTCTTCAAGAACACCTTCGTGTGAAAGTGTATCGATTGTAACTGTTGCTCCAGAAGGGACTGTCATTACAGGCTTTGAATCCTTGTTTGGAAGACGACCCCATGTAATGTTTTCGTAGGCAGTTCCAAGATAGTACTGGCCTTCTACAATGCCGTCTTCCTTTCCCTGAAGAACTTCAAAATCTTCAGCAAAAGAAGAAAATGATGCAAGCATGAATACAGAAAATGCTAATCCAAGAATTTTTTTCATAAAGTTACTCCTTCACAATTTTTTTTGTTTAATTGGCGCTTTTAAACAAAAAAAACAGCAAGTTGCGATTTGCTTGAAATCAGCATCCTTGCTGCTTTGATGCTCCTGAATATATATTTTTCAGAAGATAAATGTTATGGAATTTTTCCATAAGATATGTGAAAAAAGTAATGTTTTTATATTTTCTGATGAATACTAATTGGAACTTGTATTATGCTGTGATATTGGACAGGGGGATGACTAATAAGTACAAAAAAGTGTCATTTTCGGGTTTGACCCGAAAATCCATTTAATTGCAATACAAGAGATTGCCGTGTCGAGCACGGCAATGACTCATACTTATTGGACAGCCCTCATTAACTTAGGATTTACTAAAATTATTTAGCAAGACCTTCAGCAACTGCAACGGCGCATGGAGAAAAGCCAGTCTTCGCCTGCCTTTTCTCTCAAGAACCTGCTTTGCCGCAGTCCGCGTCAATTTTCACTTCGTGAAAACCGCAGGTTCTTTATACTGCATCCCTTGTTTATTTCTAAATGCTATTATTTTTTTCTACTGACGGCTGTACAGTAGCAATAAAAGAGGCTCTGTCCTTTCGAACAGAGCCTTCATTAACCTAGTTTAAGTTAGGTCTGATTACTTTGCAAGACCTTCAGCAACTGCAACGGCGCATGGAGAAAAGCCAGTCTTCGCCTGCCTTTTCTCTCAAGAACCTGCTTTGCCGCAGTCCGCGTCAATTTT
>JAEDDW010000054.1 GCA_016293645.1 Treponema sp.
TTAAGAATACAAAGCCTGGGGTTACAAAAGAAGGAAAGCCTGCAAAGGGAAAGATCGTAATCAGCGACGAGACAAAGGCTGCTGCCCGCGAAAGGGTAAACAAGCTCCTTGGCGCACACGTTCTTTATCCTGAACTTGATCTCGACTTCCTCAAGAAGGAATTCGTAAAGTAAAATTGAGGATCTAGGATTCTTTTCATGAACTACCGTTGTGGCGGGAAATGTTTCCTTGTATGGAAGCCCCGTCAGCAGCGGTATTTTTTTTATGTGAGCTTCAGAGGGCATTCATTCCGTTCTTTCAATTTCAAAAAGTTGTGTTATAATCAACCTCATGATATCCAAGAGATTTTTCACACTTTTTACCGCATTTCAGCTTTCTGTTTTCAGTTTCATATTTTCACAGAATTTTCCTACTGACTATGTGAGCCACATCTGGACCGCCGCTGACGGACTTCCAGGCAACACCATTACCGACATCATCCAGACAAGGGATGGTTATGTTTACTTGGGGACTTATGATGGCCTTGTCCGTTTTGACGGAATTGATTTCAGCATCATCAACCGCAACACTGTCGATGAAATGAGCTTCAGTTCAGCAAGAGTCGTATTCGAAGATTCAAAATGCAATCTCTGGGTAGGTTCAAATGACGAAGGTGTCACAAGAATCGGCGGCGGAACAATAGACAGCTACACTGTAAAAAATGGAATGCCGAACAATTCAATACGCGACATTGTCGAGGACAAGCTTGGCAACATCTGGATTGGAACAGCAGCCGGCATCGTTTACATTGATACTGAAGGAAATGTCAGGACTCCGGAAGGTCTTGATAATATAGAAAGGGAACATGTTCTGGTAGTCTGCCTCTATTGTGATACAGCCGGAAGAATCTGGCTCAGCACATCGAGGCATGGTGGAATATATTTCTACAGCGAGGGGTCATTCCACCGGTATGAAGGTCTTGATTTCCTCGAAAAACAATATGGCGATTTTACAGTTTCTGCAATCGGACAGGATGATGCCGGCAATTTTATTTTTGGTATAAGCCAGAGGGGAGTGGTATTCATAAGAAATGGAGTTCAGTTCAACAACGTCCTTTCTTCTCAGATTCCCGACTGCCTTGTAAATGAAATCTATCTTGACCGTTCATCAAATCTCTGGTTCCTCTCAGATAAAGGTGTATACCTGATGAGAAACGGAAAAGTTTCCAAATATACCGCAGACATGGGACTTACGGACAACACTATAAATCATATTCTTGAGGACAGGGAAGGCAACATCTGGTTTGCCACTGACCGTGGTGGAGTCGAGAAGCTGTCTCTTGGAAAATTCAATACCTACAAGACTCCTTCCGGTGTAAACGCAATCTGCCAGGATCTTGACGGCAATGTCTGGGTTGGAACCGACAATGGACTTTTGTGCTACAGGGACGAAGAACTTGTTGACGACCAGCTTTCAAGAATGACTAATGGAATCCGTATAAGGCATATTGCTCTTGCCCGTAACGGAGATCTGCTTGTAAGTGCTTATTCAAAGCTTGGACAGTTGAGAAAGACAAAATCCGGAATCCGTTCCTGGACAATGAAGGACGGACTCATCGGTGACAAGATCCGAACTTGTATTGATGACAAAGACGGAAAACTTTGGATCGGTTCGACTACCGGCCTTTCCTGTGTATGTCCTGACGGTCAGATCAAGACATTCAACAGCGACCAGGGGCTTTGCAATGACTACATAATGTGTCTCTTTGTTGATTCTGAAAACAGGCTCTGGATTGGAACAGACGGCGGCGGAATTGATGTTCTCGAAAATGACAAGGTTGTACGCACCTTCAATACTCAGTCTGGTCTGAGCGGTAACGTTGTGTTTAAGATTTCCCAGGATGAAAAAGGAATTTTCTGGTTCTGTACAGGAACGGGAATCTCTAGATTCGATGGTACTTCATTCAGAAACTTCAATGCATCGGATGGCCTTGGAGTAGATACGATTTTCCAGATGATGGGAGATTATACTGAAACAATATGGATGACCAGCAATCGTGGAATTTCTGCGATATCAAAAGCTGATTTCGAAAAATACATTGCAGGTGATAAAAAAGCACTTGATCCTAAGTTCTTTACGAAGAACGACGGTCTGAAAACGGGTGGTGTTACTTCCACGTCGCTTTCCATGAGAGATACCCTCGGCAGACTTTATTTTACGCTCATTGACGGTTTTGCGATCTACGATCCTATAAAGGCCACAAGCAACAAGATACTTCCGAATATTCATATTGAACATCTTAATGTCAATGGAAAGAAGATCAATGTGAACGACAATGACAGTGTTGTCCTTCAGCCTGGCGTTAAAAGAATCGACATTACCTATACCGGTCTCAGTTTTGTTTCTTCGGAACTGGTGCGCTTCAAGACAATGCTTGAGGGATTTGATAAGGATTATTCCGACATAACTTCAATAAGGACTGTTTCCTATACCAACCTTAAACCTGGAAACTACAGGTTTCTTGTAAAGGCTGCAAACAGTGATGGCCTTTGGAGTGATGTTCCGGCTGTCGTATCATTCAGGATAAAGCCTTACATCTATCAGGTTCCGTTGTTCTGGGTTGTGGTGGCTTTGTCTGTAATAGGCACTGTGGTTTCATTCATCAAGGCCAGGGAAAAGGCAATGATGGTAAGACAGCTTCAGCTTGAGACGATGGTCAACATGAAGACCGTAGACCTTCAGATTGAAAAGGACAATTCAGACAGACTCCTCAAGAATATTCTTCCGGATCCTATTGCGGAACGTCTTAAGGAAAACCAGTTTGGTGACCAGACCATAGCCGATACTTTCGATGATGTTTCCGTTCTTTTTGCAGATATTGTCGGATTCACAAAAACCACAGCCAGTCATTCCGCTGATGAAATAGTCATGGCCCTCAATGATCTTTTCTCAAGATTCGATGCACGCGCAAAGAATATGGGGGTTGAAAAAATCAAGACCATTGGAGACTGTTACATGGCGGTCTGCGGACTTCCTGAACGATGTGAGGGAAATGCACAGGTCATGGTTGATTTTGCCCGTGGAATGTATACGGATCTCTATGAATACAACAAGACTGCTAAGATTCCTTTTGAGATAAGAGTCGGAATCAACTGCGGTCCTGTTGTCGCAGGTGTCATAGGAAAGACAAAATTCATCTATGATCTCTGGGGAGATACTGTCAATGTTGCAAG
This sequence comes from Treponema sp., assembly GCA_016293645.1. Lineage (GTDB taxonomy): Bacteria > Spirochaetota > Spirochaetia > Treponematales > Treponemataceae > Treponema_D. The sequence continues at coordinate 3,213 of JAEDDW010000054.1, forward strand.
CCGCATGGAATCGATCTGTACACCTGGTCACATCATGGTGACGGAAGCTGTAAGAAACAAAACCATGGCGCATGTTACATTTGATGTCGTCAATGAGTATGAAGTAAAGGGTAAGGGCAAGATGAAAGCCTTCACCCTTTAGACGGAAATTTCAGTTGCTGATGGTGTAGCAGTCAAAACCTGCATCCTTGAGTTTTTTGCCCATTGTCAGCGACGGATTTTCATCGACAACAACGATGTAGTATGTTGTTCCAGAGGCTCTTGTTTCGCTGTAGGCGTAGGCATCAAAATTCTTTGCTCTTGCCTTGACAATGAGTTCGTCGGCATTTGCCTTTGACTTGAAAAGTCCCAGCTGCTGTTTTTTCCCGGCTGTCTTTGTTCTCAACGGAATGGATTCCTCTTTTGCAGGAGTCGAGTTCCCTTTGAATATTGGCGCGTTTTCCGCGTTTTCTTCAGAATAAATTCTTTTAGGCGGAACAAATTCACTTCTTACGTTGCTGTCACCTGAGTTCGGTATTTCAGCTGCCACAGGTGATCCTCCGCGTGGAACAAAGTACCAGAAAGGAACACTCATGATCTGACTTGTTCCTTTTACAATTGAAGCTTCAGGACTTGCCGGATATTCTCTTTTGAGTGTCTCGCCGCATTTTTTGTCATTTGTAAGATACCACAATGTAAGAAGCACCTGTGGCCTTACAGTTTTCATGGATTGCATGGAACTGTATGCCTGCAGCATCGCTATTGAATCTCCAGTCTCATTTACCGACGATGCTTTGCAAAGCTGGCACCAGATCGTGTAAAGATTTACGAAGGCCGCTGTTTTTTCGTTTTTTGAAGAACGGATGTTGGCAAGATAGGATTCCGCAGTTTCCCAGTCTCCTGCTGACAGACTAGAACGTGCGGCAGCTATGACGATTTCTTCCGTTGTAACCTTGGGCATGTTCGTTGCCTCTCCGCCAGGTGTTCCTGCCGCTTTTGCATACCAGGTGCTTGCATCGGTGTAAAGTCCAAGCTGTTCCTGGAGGGTAGCTGTAAAATAGAGGATTGCACGTCTGTCTGCTGCGGTCGCCGCAAATTCCGTGTTTGTCTTCAGATAGTCTATGGTATCAAGTACCGTTTCCTGTTCCAGAGCCTTCTTCTTGATTTCCATGGCGGTTTTTTTTGCCTGGGAAAAAGCAAGAACTGTGGCTGCAAGAAGTATGAGTGTCGCTGCTGTTTTTTTCATTCCTGGTCTGTCCCTGATGTCAGATCTGTAGGTTCAGTTTTCTTGACATCCTTTTTCTTTCTTCCAAACAGGAAAAAAGGCATGGAGACAACAACACCGGCTATGAATGCACCAAGCAATGCGGCAAATACCGGAATGTTTTCAAAACTGTGGAAAAACCAGATTGTACACCTGTTGGAAAGGTTGAATCCGGTGAGAACTGCAACAAGCACAACAAGGATGAGAGTTCCTATCAATTTTAATGGCATAGTCTGACCTCCTGTAGAGAAATACATTTTAAACTACTTCTTCATCAGTGTAAATCTTTGAAACAGACAACTTTCTTTCTTTGCCTTGAATTTTATAGGTCCTGCGCTTAAAATTACAGTAGATTAGGAGAGTTTCAAGACTACAGGAGTTTATGAAATGAAAAGACTGTTTATGCTGTTGGCTGCATCTGCTGTTTCCATCATGTTGAACGCGCAGTCTGCGGACAAAATTTCCGACATAATTGCTTCAAGCCGCGCTACCTGCGGACAGGCATCATACATTGCTGCCACTGCCCTTGGAATTGCCGGGGAAAATGCTACCTATGATGAGACCGTCAGGTTGTTTTCCGAGAAAGGTGTATTGAAGACTGGTTGTTCTGCATCTGATGCCATCACCATGAAACAGCTGGCATGGCTTTGTGCAAACACATGGAATGTTGATGGCAGTCTTATGCTGAAGATTTTCAAAAGCCCGCGATATGCCTTAAGACAGATGAAAGCGGATTCCGTCATAGATGTTTCCGCGGACCCAGATGATGTTCCTGATGGTCACAGACTCCTTGCCGTAATAACGGACTGTGTTGCAAAATATGAAATCAGATCATGGGAGAGAAAATAAATGAAAAGGCTTCCTATTATTCTTGCATCATTGTTTTCCCTTTCGTCTCTGTTTGCATATGATTTTTCAGCAGTTGTTTCAGACGGAACTACATTGAAATTCTACAACGGTGAATTCAAGGATCCGGAACTCAAGCAGACTGAAACTTTTACCGGTGCCTTTACTACACCTGTCGGTGGCAGCGGACTGTCTTTTTTCTCTGTTGAAGGTTCCGTGCAGCATAAACTGGAGAAAACCACCGGTGACAACAGTTCCAGTAAAAACTCTGTAATCGCCGATTGCACTCTTTTCAAATTTTCAACGGTGAAAAAGCTTGAGGGTGGAAAGAATCTTCAGGTTTCCGCAGGCCGATTTTATTATTCGGATGTCACCGGCATCGTTTTCTCCCAGCCAAATGACGGATTGTATTTCAAGTATGGTGGAAAAAAACTTGAGGCTTCTGTGTATGGTGGCTATACAGGACTTCAGAACGTAAAAAATGTTTCTATCCTTACATCGAAAGGTGCTGTGTGGGCTCCTAAAGATGAAAAGGATGTCTATGATTTTTCGTCTCCTTATGCCGTCGGATCCCTTTTTGTTTCAGCTCCATATTTCTTCAAGAATCAGACCATATCCTTTGAATGTATGGGCATGTTCAATGTCGCAGGTCCTGCAGATCTTAAGGACGATGACAACCGCCTTTATGGAACGATCTGTCTTGCAGGTCCTATGTCATCATTTGTGTTCTATTCAATTTCTGGAACCATGCAGACGGAAGATTTTTCCGACTTTGGAATTCTTGGAAAGTTCTCCTTGAATTATTTTGTCCCTGTCAAAAATACGACAGTCGGTTTGAACGGACTTTACGCATCTTCTTCAAATGGAAAAATCAAGGCATTCACCGGTTTTTCAAAATCTGTCGTGTGCCTTTCGAGAAACGAGGATTTGTGTTCCGAAATCATGAAGTTTGGTGCGAGCGCTTCTTTCCTTCCTGTGCCTAAGATTTTTGTGGCCGCAGGATTTGATACCGTGTACAAGCTTTCGGGTTCATCGACGGAATTCTACGGGTTCCAGGCTGGAATTTCCGGAACCTATAGGATTTTTTCAGATTTGAAAATGTCTCTTTCCCTGTCCAATTTCACAGGAAAATACAAAGAAGCAAGCAGGACTGATGTTTCCTTTGGTCTTGCTCTTGCCTTATAAACGGGAGGTTGAGTTCATATGATTAGAAAGATTATTTCGATTTTTATTGTTTCATTGTCGATGATTCCGATGTTTTCACTTGAAGCAAAAGTTGTTTCCGTAAAAGGAAAAGTTGAGATTCAGGAAGCCGGAATGTGGGTTCCTGTTGAGAAAGGTGACATCATCGAAAAAGGAACCGTCATTTCTACAGGCTTCAATTCTGAACTTGTTGTCGACGTTAAAAATTCTACCTTTACTCTTGGCCCGCTTACACGCGTCACCATTGAAAATCTTGTGACAAAGGGAAACAAAGATACGACACAGATCTACATCGATTCAGGATCGATTGCCGCCAATGTTTCAAATAAAGGCGGAAGACGCACGGGATTCAAGGTACGTTCACCGGTTGCAACCGCTTCTGTCCGTGGTACTGCCTTCATTGTTTCATCTTCCGGAAAACTTACTGTCACAGAAGGTCTTGTCGCCTTTGGTCCTGCAGAAAGTTCTTCAAGTGAAGTAGATACGGAATCTGCCGATGAGGATGTTGTTTCAGATGAAGCAGTAGCCGATTCCGGGGACGATTCACAGTCAGGAGAACAGCATGCAGACGCATTTGCTTCTACAGAAGATGTCGGTGGCGAAGGAGTTCCTGTTGCGGCAGGACAGACGAGCACAGCAAGTGTTTCTGGATTCATGCCTTCAAGTCCACGTACAGAAATGGCAAAGGCTTCTGTTGGTGGAGTGGACAGCACTGTGACCGTATCTGCCTTGAATGCTGTAGGATCTGGAAGCGATGCATCTTTAATTTCTTCTGAAGTTACATCTAAGGCTACTGCGGTCACATCTCCGGTTGTTTCAGACCTTGGTGACATTTCCGTTGCTGTAAAGTCAACAGGAAGTCTTTCCGTAACTGCAAAATTCGAGAACTAGACCGATGCTGATAAAAAACGTTTCCGTCAGGACAAAAAAAAATCACGTTGAGACGGAAGTGTTTTTGGATGCTTATTGCGCAGACTGTGGTTGTTATCTGGCACAGTCTGTGATTTTATCCTCCGATCCGGGAATCATTGCCTGCGAAATGACTGCAGGAGTTCCAGGTGAAAAAGTCTTGACATGTGCGGATGCTGTTCCCGCCATCGTTTCAACAAAAGAAAATCCTGTTTCCTATGACCTTGTGACAAAACTGTTTGATGCAAAGGACAGTCTTATTGATGAAAATAGATGCAACTTTCAGTTTACTCTCCCTCATGACGCATCTGATTCCGGAAGGAAAAGCAATGGGACTCTCGTTTCAAAAATAAAGGAAATCTTTGCCGGCAAATAAACAACTGCCACATCATGACCCATCTACAGATTTTCATTTTTTTTGAGCTGGACCTTTATCTTTCCTGAAAATATGAGTTTCTTTGATCTTAAAACTGCTTCCGCTGCGGCCGTCGCGTTGAATTTATAGTTTCCATTGTTTTCCTTTATTTCAAAACCCAAGGACATGTATTTGATGAATGATTTTCTGAATGATATTTTTTGGGAAAAATCAAAAGTGTTCTTTATGTCATCCTCATTCTTAAATGAAAGTGTGGAAGTGGCGGTGATTTTTTTTGCCGGTACGGTGACTTTTACGGAACTGCCATAATCTGGAAAATCGTCTTCCGTTGATCTTGATGTGTCTGCGGAAAGCAGAATTGAAAAAGCAGGCCTTTTTATTGAAACCGATGATCTGACAGTTTTCTCCACCACAGGAAAAGGTACTCTTTCTTTTGTTTCTTTTTTTGTATTTCCTGCTCCTATTCCTGCAGCAACAGCGCTTTTGCCAAGATAAAATCTGTATTGAGGATTCAGAAAAATCTGCGAGACCACACGGGGTGTGGATCCGCTTGCCGTAATAAGATTCCTGTCACCTTTGTAATAGAAAAGTCCCAGTGTAAAATTTCCAAAGATAAGGTGATCCTGGGTTTTTATCCAACCACTGCATTTCCCGAATGGAGTTTCATGGATTCCAAGCGCAGAAGAAAAAATGAAATTAGGCCATCTGAAATTTACGCAAAGTTCTGATGCCATGTTTTTCCTTTCAGGTAAATAGATTCTGTCCTGATACCAGCTTTCGTTCAGCTCATGGCCGATTGAAAACAAACCCAATGTGGAACAGATCAATGCTGATGGAATGTGGGTTGTTGAAAAACGTTTGCTTAATGAAAGAAAATGATTTTTACCTTCTAGAATGGAAAACTGAACTGATGGCAGAAATAAAAAGTTTTTATCCGGAACAAGATTGACAGCAATGGCTTTTTCTGATGACGATGAAGTCCATGATGGAAGTGCCGCATTTGTTCCGCAGGAAAAAAAAGAAGGTACTTTCAATGGTGAGATGCTTGAGAAGACAGGGTTCTTTAGTCTTGTAATTGAACCTGAGAATTTCAATGTGCCTGCAGAAAGTTCCGTCCTGTAAACTGGTAGTGGAATGGCAAGCCTCATGCCCCATGATCTGTTTTCCCGTGAAATTATTTCACCAGGTGCAAGATCCTTCAGTACGGAAAATTTTGTCGAAGGAAAACTGCATCCGTAGATCGCGGAAAAATTTGTAAGTTCAGTTTTGATTCCGTATGCGAAAGAAACTTTGCTTTCATCCCTGACTATCTTATTGTCCTTGTAGACATCAAGATCAAGGGATGTTTCTCCGTGGACTTCGATTGATTTAAGTTTGATTTTTCCCTCAGAATGTAAAAGAAAAGGCATGAACATCATCAGCCATGTCAGAAATAAATATCTCATCCATAATTATATAAACTTGAAATGAAATATTATGCATCTTTTTGCTGATGATGAAAAAAAATTACTGGAATGGATCCTTGCTTTGATCCACGGTCATCAGTTCCTTCACGTTGACTTTGTATCTGGCTCCAGGAAGGGCGTTCAGTACATCCTGATAGTTGTTTTCGATTTTTTCAGTTTTCTCAGCCTCAAGACATGCAAGGACTGCTTCACACGGGTTGTATTTTGCGGCCTTCTTGAAAAGTTCGTTTCTTGGAGTCGCGCGCTTTGTTATCCTCAGATCCTCGACAACCTGCATCACCACAATGTCATCAATACGGGTGCTTATGTTGTCTGCGTCAATGTATGCGTATCTTGTCTTTTTTTCTTTTTTGTCGAAATACCAGATTTTACAGGCGGAACTGTTGCAGTCGCCTTCCTTTTGTGAAACTGCAACTATGGACCCGAATGGAACTGGAGAATTTCTTTCATCGGTGGAAAGTGAAAGATTCATGTCTGCGTAGAGCCTTGATTTTTTTATGACCAGTGCAAGGCGGCAGTTTGATGCAATGTCATCCCCGCTGATCCAGTAGTCTACGGAATCCCAGACCGCATGCAGATAGTTCCTGCCTTCAACGCAGAGGCTTTCAGGAGTTCCGTCTGAAAAAAGAAGTGAAAATGATGCGCCCTTGGAAAGGCTTGAGATCCTGTGCATTTTTTCATCGCGGCCAAGGAGGCAAAGGCTTGTTTTTGCGGCAAGTACCAGAGACGGTTCGAAAGTTTCGGTTGCTTTTTCCTCGATTTTTTCTTCTTCAGGCGGAACTTCATCAGTGCTTTCAATCGGAATAATCTGGGCTTCTGGTGCTTTTTTTATGCATGAGAAAAACAAGAACGTGCATGAAAATATGGAAAATACGGCTACGGTTTTGCAAAATTTTTTCAAGATGGACTCCCTTGTCCAATTATCGGCATTTTATCTTGTTTTTTTTCTTAGATTTTAATACAATAGTATAAACTTTTAATTTTCAGAGGAATAGAGAATGATTTCTACAAACGAAATTAGAGTAGGTTCAGCATTCATCGTAGAAGGTGAACCACTTATCGTACAGAAGAAGCTTGGACAGAAGGGCGGACGCCAGGGAATCACAGTTAATCTTCGCGTTAAGAACATCGTTACAGGCGGAACAAAGGATCTTGGTATCGACGCTGGTGAAAAGTTCCAGGAAGTTGAACTTGAATCAAAGACAGTAAAGCTTTCATACATCGACGGCGATGATTTCCACTTCATGGATCAGGAAACATATGACGAAGTTCTCCTCGGAAGAGATGACCTTGGCGACAATGCAGGTTGGATTTCTCCAGATGATGACTATGATGTTAATGTTACATACTACGAAGGAAAGCCAGTTGGTATCGATCTTCCAACACAGGTTGTTCGCACAATCACTTACTGTGAACCAGGTGTGAAGGGTGATACTTCTGGTAAGTCACTCAAGCCTGCAACTCTCGATACAGGTGTTGAAGTTCGTGTTCCACTTTTCTGCAACACAGATGACCGCATTGTTATCGATACACGCGAAGGCACATTCGTAGAACGCGCAAAGGATAAATAATAATTTTATTTTCCTGCAGGAACTGCTTTTTCGCAAGGCGAATAAGCAGTTTTTACGAAATCCGCACGAAGTCGTTTTCGTGCAGGATGTGGAATAGCAATAAAATCCCGCAAGAACTGCTTTCTCGCGAAGCGAATAAGCAGTTCTTGTAGGGATCGGAAAAGACATAAAGTAAATCTTTATGTCTTTTCCGATCCCGTAGCTCATTTATGGATAGAGCGGCTGCCTCCTAAGCAGCAGGTGGCG
>JAEDDW010000055.1 GCA_016293645.1 Treponema sp.
GGACATAAACTTCCGCCCAGGGAATTACAAAACAGCCTGTACAAGAATTGCCCCCACAATTCTTGCGGCGGAAGTCAAGGAAGGTGACGGCATCTAAATGACATAAACTTCCGCCCAGGGAATTACAAAACAGCCTGTACAAGAATTGCCCCCGCAATTCTTGCGGCGGAAGTTAAGGAAGATGACGGCATCTAAAGGACATGAACTTCCGCCGATTGACTTCAAAAAGATTACTCAATAAAATAGAATAATGTACGACATAAAAGATTCAAAAGGTTTTGACACTGAAGAGGAAGATTTCGATACAGTAATGGCTTCTGACATTTCCTTTACTGGAAACATAAGATTTGCAAAACCTTTCATGATAAAAGGAAAAATGAATGGTGTCATAGAGGCAACAAGTGATCTCCTCATTGATACTGATGCTGTTGTAAATGCTGATATTTCAACTGAAAGAGTCTTGATAAGAGGCAAGGTGACAGGTAATGTCAATGGCAGGAAACTTGTCTATGTGACATCCACAGGCACCGTCAAAGGTGATATTACTTCATCGCAGGTGGTTCTTGAACCAGGTTCAAGTTTTTCCGGAAAATGTACAATGTCTGAGTAAGTGGTAGATATGAAGAAGTTTAGCTTTCTAAAGTCAGTTCTAATTTTGTTTTTGTTTGTTCCTTCGCTTTATGCACAGTCTGGTAAACCTGATGCCCTCAAACTTTACCGTGAGGGAAACTACAAAGATTCCATTGCTGTTTGTGAGGAAGAAATTACTGCAAATCCTACAAATATGGATTCCCATGCCGTTCTATGCTGGGCTTTGGTTGCAAACAAGCAGTACAATGAGGCTGAACAGCGTGCGACAGAAGCCAGAAAAATCAATCAGTATGATATTCGACTGATGGAAGTTCTTGGAGAGGCAAAATACTATCTTGGTAAGAACAATGAAGCTCTTGCCATGTTCCAACGCTATATAGCCAATTCCTCAGAAGCAGCGGCAAGAATCGGAACTGCCTACTACTACATGGGTGAAATTTACATCCGTCAGGCAAAGTTTGAGCATGCTGACATTGCTTTCTCCGCAGCTGTAAGATTTGAACCTTCTCATAGCGCACACTGGTGGACCAGACTTGGATATTCCAGGGAAATGAACGGTGACTGGCAGAATGCGATTGTTGCTTATGACAAGGCTCTTGCACTTAATTCATCACATTATGATGCAATCAGAGGAAAGAACAACTGCAAATCCCACATACAGTAATAAATGAAAAAAACAATTCACTTTGAGACATTGGGCTGCCGTCTTAATCAGGATGAAACTGAGGGTGCAGCCCGTTGTTTTTCCAACGCCGGCTTTAATGTTGATCTGGATTCGGTCTCAGCTTCTACAGAATATTCCGATGAAGTCGTTTTATGCGTGATAAATACCTGTACGGTAACATGCAAGGCTGAACAGAAAGCCCGCCGCATAATAAGGCTTCTTCTTGAGAAGTTTCAAAAAGCTCCCGTCATAGTTACCGGATGTTATGCTGAACTCGATGGAGCTCAGATCACACTCATGGATGAAAAACGCATAGTCATTCTTCCAGGACAAAAAAAGTATCTTCTGTCAAAAATTGCTGAGGAGGCTGTCGGTGGAATTCTGGACTGTGGAAAGAATCTTCTTGATAAAAATCATCTTGATGAATTCATAGACAATTATGAGTCTCCGAAAGAGACTGCCACATTGGATAAATTCACTTTGTTTACCCCTGTCTTTGAAAAGCATTCCAGGGCATCTTTGAAAATTCAGGATGGATGCAACAACAACTGCTCTTTCTGCAGGATTCATCTTGCAAGAGGAAAATCTGTTTCACTGGACGTGAACGATGTTGTAAACCGCGCTGTTGAACTTGAAAAGAACGGGGCTGTGGAAATTGTTCTTACCGGAGTTAATCTGAGTCAGTATGCCGGAAGAAAGAATGATGGAGGAATTGCTTCTTTTTCACAGCTCCTGGCAGTTCTTCTTGAGAATACAAAAAAAGTGAAATTCCGAGTTTCGAGTTTCTATCCGCAGCATGTGACGGAAAAGTTGTGCAGTGTTCTTGCAGATAACAGAGTACAGCCATTCTTTCATTTGAGCATACAGAGTGGAAGTGATTCTATTTTGGAAAAAATGTGCCGTCCGTATAAAATTGAGCACGTTTCAAATGCAGTGCGTCTTTTGCGTGATGCAAAACCAGGATGTTTTATTTCCTGCGATATTATCGCCGGTTTTCCGACTGAGACCGATGAAGATTTTGCACTTACAGAAAAGCTGTGCGAAGAAAGTAATTTCGCATGGATTCACGCCTTTCCTTATTCTCCTAGGCCTGGTACTGCAGCAAGGGATATGAAACCTCAGATTCCGGAACGCATAAAAAATGAACGTGTGAAGGTGCTTTCCGATTATGCCGTGAAAGGTAAGATTGATTTCATAAAGAATTGCACAGGCGGAACTTTTGAAGCCGTGGTTGAAAACAGCCGATCCATGCGTCTTGGACTTACTGCTTCAAATGTTTTCCACGCCGTTACGGACAATTTCATTCATGTGGAATTCAAAAGCGAAAAACACATTCCCCAGGGAACAGTAGTAAATGTGAAGATTGTTTCTGTCCTTGAGGAAAGCATTCGCGGCGGCCGTGAGCTTGAAGCCATGGCACAGCTTGTTACTTGTCCATGATTGTAATTTCTACGCGGCGGTTTTTTGCTTTTCCCGCTTCAGTCTTGTTTGATGCTACAGGTTTCTTTGCTCCAAATCCCTGTGTGAAAATATGGAATCTGTCCCTTACTTCAAGGTCAATCAGATAGTCTGCGACGGCATTAGCTCTTTCTTCGCTTAACAGCTGACGCATTTTTTCTGTTCCGGCCAGAGCTGTATGACCAGAGACAAGAATGTCGTTGTTTGGCCAGGCTTCAAGAATTTCTGCAATTTTCTGGATTTTTATTTTTTCACTTTCCATCAGAACTGCGCTGTCAGGTTCAAACTTTATGTCTTCAAGTGCGATTGTAAGTCCTTTTTCTCCGGCTGTGACGGTTACATTTTTCAGACCAAGACCATCAATCTGAGACTGGACACTCTCAACATTTTCATTGGTTCCTGTTCTTGCAAATTCAGTTACTTCAGCTTTTGCTTTTCCCGAGAATTCGTAGATATTGCCTATTGAAGATTCGATGAGGATTCTGAAATTTTCCGTGTAATGGTCGATGGCGCCTTTTTCGTTGTCCCAGTAGATTATTTCATCGCTGTAACCTTTTGTAACCGCAGGATATTCCGCCATGGAAGACATGCTTTTGGGTTTTGGACTTTCCATGAAAAGCGTATATTTGACATTGATGACATGCAGCCCGGTATTTTTCTGAACGCCAAGGTATGTATATTCAGCGTTGAATGGAACTTTGTAAGGCCTTGTGATGTCAAAGCCCCTCCTCAAGTCGTGTGCCTCGTGTCCTTTTGCAGTCCACTTCTCTCCGGCTGAAATTTCCTTGTCCGGAAATACCGGAACATCACGGACAGTCGGCATGAAATATTCGTCACTGATTGTATAGATTCCGTGAGGGTCCCTTGAGAAAACACTTTTGTATTCTTCGCCATAGGAAAATTTTGATCCCGTGTAGGATCCGGTTGAATCTTCGGTTGTCATGAAGGTGCAGTTGTGGATTCCGCTTCCGTCTTTTTCAACATCAGTAACTTCGGCTGAAACACGGTTCACAATGACTGAATGGTGGTTTATGAGGTGATTTACGTAAACATCCTCGTCTACAGTTGAAAGAATGCGGTACATGTCGCCTTTTTTATATTTGAAAGCCAGATGAACCGGAGTTCCGTCTGTAATGAAATCCTCTGCAAAAAATGAAAGAGGAAGAAATGAAAAAACGGCTGCAAATATGGCTTTTCTAGTTCTGTTCATATAAACCTCGATACTGCTATAATAATAGTCTATGCACGATATTTTAACAATAAACCATCTGGTTATAGCCGGGGTTACAGCAGCAGTTTTCATATGCGGAACCATAGTCGGACGCCTGATTCAGAAATTGATCGATAGAAATTCCATAAAAAAACACAGGCTTGATGCGGTAAAAAAAAGCAGGGCAGTGATAGGCGGTCAGGTTGCGGAACAGCTTGCTCCATATCTGCCAGGGTTCCCATGCAATCCAGGGGATGTGAGTTTTCTTGGAAAACCTGTGGATTACGTTGCTTTCCCTGGCATTACGGAAGGCAAGGAAATAAGTGAAGTTGTTTTCATCGAGATAAAGACAGGACAAAGCAAACTTAACGGACACGAGAAGCAGATAAGGGATGCTGTAAAAAACGGTCGTGTCCGTTACGTTGAATATAAAATCGGTTTATGAGTTTGCAATTGTAAGGATTGCACTCAGGTCACCGCCAAGAAGTCTGTCGCAAAGGTTCTTTGGCATCGGTTTACCGCGAAGGAATCCCTGAATCGTATTGCAGTTGAATTTCTTGAGAATGTCAAGCTGCTCTTCACGTTCAACACCCTCTGCGATTGTATCAAGCCCCATCTTTGAGACAAGAGTGAGGATGCCTTCTGTGAGTTTTGAATCCGTCGCAATGTTCTTTATGAAAGATTTGTCAATCTTAAGTGTCGTAAGCGGCAGCATCTGCAGATATCGCAATGAGGAATATCCTGTTCCGAAGTCATCGAGCGAAATACCGATTCCAAGATTTTTAACTTCGTTGAGTTTTGAGATCACACTGTCTACGTTTTCTATGAGGACACCTTCCGTAATCTCAATTTCCAGATGGCGCGGGTTGATTTTATAGAAGTCAATTTTCTTCAGGAATTTGCTGATGAAATCTTCCTGTGAAAACTGGATTGGAGAAACGTTTACCGACATGATTCCCTCAAAGTCAAAACGCTGTTCCCATTCCGAAAGGGTTCTTAAAGCTGTGTCGATTACCCAGTTTCCAAGAGGAATTACAAGATGTGTCTCTTCCGCAAGTGGAACAAACTGCTCCGGGCTTATCCAGCCAAGATCATCATCGTGCCATCTCAAAAGTGCTTCAAAGCCACGAAGTTTTTCTGTCTGTGTATAGAACTGAGGCTGGTAATAAAGCTGAAAGTTCTTTTCGACCATGGCTTTGGAAAGTTTTGTTTCGATGTTAAGCTTGCTGAGGAATTTTTCCTGCATGAGGGTCTGGAAAGCAGTGATTTTGTTCTTTCCTTTTTTCTTTGCCTCAAGTTTTGCCATGTCTGCAAATTTCAAAAGATCATCATATTTTTCAGAGTCGTCAGGATAAACTGAAATTCCCCCGGAAATTCCGATTCCTTCTGCGTTCATGAAACCCAGGACTTTTTTAGAAATGTTCATTGCTTCGGTACGGTTTTTGATATTCTTGAAAAGAAGTATGAATTCATCTCCGCCAAAGCGTGTAGGAATCGTGTTTTTTGATTCGAACATTCTGAGAATTGTTGCAACCTGCTTGATGAGTTCGTCTCCTGCTGTATGTCCGCGAGAGTCATTTACATCCTTCATGTTGTCGATATCAAACAAAAGAAGTCCGAATTTTTCTCCGTCGTTTTTCTGCTGCCTGCTGATTTCCCTCATTGCACTGTTCAACCAGGCTCTGTTGTAAAGGTCTGTCAGGGAGTCATGGTATGCGCTGAAAAGGAGCTGCTTGTTGAGTTTCTGGATATTCTTGAGCTGCGTGTCAAGGCTGCTTCTGTTGTCTGCCAGTTCAGCTGCAAGATTCTCAAGTTTCTGATTCTGCTGGGTAAGGGCATTTTCATATTCTTTTGCCTTTGAAACATCTGAAAAGGTTACTGCAATACAGTTTTCCATTACGCAGTTCATCGTGATCTGAAGCCACTTTGAAAAATTGTAGGAATAGATCGTATCTGTGAGGATTGTTTTGTTCCGCAGTGTTTCTTCCGCCATTTCGAACCAGGCAAGAGTAGGGCTGAGTCTTGTTTTAAAAATCGAGAAGCATTCGTTTTCCTTAAGGAAGTCCTTTGAAAGTCTTAGGAAACTTTCGTTCATGTAGCAGATCTGGAAATCGGTGATTTTTTCATCATCGTTGTAGAGAGGTTCTGCAAGGAGAATTGCAGTGGACAGATTGTCCATTATGGATTTGAAGTATTGTTCCTGAATCATTAGGACTCCCGATTTTTATTTTTAATTGCTCTTTTTACATATGAAAAGAAACAAACCCCTCAACCCTTTTCTATTATGCCATAAATTCAATAAGAATAACAATCGATATAAATTTTTATAGGGGAGTAAGGCATACTCCCCCAGGTGTTTTTATTCCCATCCAAAAGTTGCAGGAGGCTTGTTTGTGCAGTCAAGATAGAGTGCATCGACGAAGTCCAGTTCTGCAATCTTGTGGACGATTCTGTCCAGAAGATCAAGTGGAAGCCATGCAAAACGTGCCGTCATTACATCTTCTGAAACAACAGGGCGCAGGACAAAGCTTGCTTTGCCGTTGTCGGTTGCAAATGGAAGATCGATCGTTAGATGCTGGAAGATTTTGTCGTACCATCCGCTTGCATGAAGTTCTGTAAGCACGATGTTGTCAACTTCGCGAAGCTGGTCAAGACGGTCTTTTGTACAGTATGCCTTCTGAAGCATCATGTCTTCATCTTTGACGCCAGGTTTCTGGTAAAGCTTAAGGATTGTTCTGTTGAGATATTTAGCGTTGTTTGTGATTGTGCTTGATGTTTTTTCTACTTTTTCATGTACCTTTGGAACATGGCAGAATCCATTTTCATCCTTGGCAAAAGAAAGACATGCTGGGAATCTGTATGTTCTAAAGTCTCCCTGGACACCGACTGACTTAACAGGAAGCACTGATTTTTCCATTGAGGCCGTGCAGTTTTCACAGAATTCTGTGATTTTAATTGCATCGAATTCTTCGCGCGCCTTCTTTATTTCTTCATTGTCTTCTGCGGAAAGAACACCTTCAGAGCAGAGAACATTGATTGAAAGTCCAGGACCTGGGAAAGGATGTCTCATTACAAGTTCATCTTCAAGACCAAGCATTTTGCCGATCTTGCGTACTTCATCCTTGTAAAGGTCTTTGAGAGGTTCGATGATGAGTCCCTGTGCAATGAGTTTCTGGATTCCGTCAACACGGTTGTGGTGGGTCTTGATGGTGTGGCTGTTCTTTGTTCCACCCGATTCGATGATGTCGGGATAAAGTGTTCCCTGGGCAAGCATGTAGGGAACTGGATCCTGGTCAAGCTTCTGTTCTTCAACGAACTTGTCACGAACTGTAATGAAATTTTCTCCAACAGCCATGCGCTTTTTCTGCGGATCCGTAAGTCCTTCGATTGCCTTGAGAAAGCTTTCGCTTGCGTCAGTGGCAAGGAAGTTTGTGAATCCGTGTGCCTTGTATGCTGCCGCAACGTTTGCGCTTTCATTCTTGCGCATGAAACCGTTGTCGATGTGGAGACCGAGTACCCTGTCATTCCCCAATGCCTTGTTGAGGAGGGCAAATGCGACAGTCGAATCAACCCCGCCTGAAAGGAAGAGAAGAACTTTCTTGCCTTCAGCATCCTTCTTTATGCTTTCAATGATATGGTTGAGTACGGCGTTGTCATCCCAGTTCTTTGGCATCTGGCAGAACTTTGCGAAGTTTTCAAAAATCTGGTTTCCGCAAGGGGTATCCTTTACTTCGCAGTGGCACTGGAGAGAGAATCTCTTTTTTGCCAGGTTCTGTGTTGCGGCATAAGGACAGTCCTTTGTGCTTCCAACGACTTCAAAACCTTCTCCCATCTGGAGAACTCCGTCCTGATGGCTCATCCATACCTGCTGGCTTGGTTCTATTCCTTCAAAGAGGGGACTTTTTACCTGTGGATTGAGATTGAGGGTTGCGAAACCGAATTCACCTGTTTCAGCCTTACCAACCTTTCCGTTGTATCCAAGCTGAACGATATAGTGACCGTAGCACAGTCCAAGAATTGGAACATCAAGGTCAAGAATCTTTGAGTTGAACTCTGGAACTTTGTCGTCATATACGGAAGCAGGTCCGCCTGAGAATACGATTCCCTTTGCACCTTCAAATGTTTCAAAATCAGCTGAAGGAAGGGCAATCTCTGAATAGTAACCGAGGGCACGGAATCTTTTAGCGATAAGATGTGCATACTGGCTGCCGAAATCGAGTACTACGATTTTTTCTCTGTTCATAAATATATATTTTCACTCCAATAAAAATTACACTTTTACATATGAAGGACTGTCCTTGTCATACATGTTGTAACCGCATTTTCCCTCATTCTTAGTTTTGTAAAGAGCTATGTCTGCCTTTTCTACCATGTCCTTGGAAAATCCATTTGTAGACACGGAAGCACCGACACTGATGGATATTTTACCGAAGTCTTCAATTGAACTCAATTCCTTGTTCAGGCGTTTTATCTTATTTCTTAGGGTGAAATTAATATTTCCACGGAAATTAGTGAGAAGAACGGCAAATTCATCTCCTCCTATTCTTGCGACGTAGTCGGTTTTCCTGAATGCATCCACCAGTTTCTTTGAAATAATTTTGAGGATCTTGTCGCCTGAAGTATGGCCATAAGTATCATTGATATGTTTGAAATCGTCAACATCTACAATAAGAAAAATCAGTTTTTGAGGATCTTTGAAAGTCGAGCAGATCTGTTCAAATGCATGCCTGTTCATTATTCCTGTAAGGGAATCAGTTTCCGCATTCTTCTTCAATCTTCGCTCGGTGGCTGCCTTGTGGTCAAAGTAGTTGTTGTATATCCTGGCGAGGCAGCGCAGTTCATATGAACCTTTTTCAGTGAGCCTTGTGTTTTCCTTTATCGCTTTCATGTAGCTGTTTATCGGATTTATGATCACGTTGATGTTCAGCGTGAATACAACCACTATGACTATGAAGATTAAAATCTGTGATATGCAGAGGAGTGTTATTTTTCCCGTAAGGTTATCAAAGTTTTCTTTCAGTTCATTCTTGCTGGACGATTCTATAATCAGTTTTTCAATCGTGTCGTTTTCCTGGTCTTCGACAATTTTCCTTCCGTAGTCAGCTGCGGCAGATCCTGCAAGTATCACATTTTTTGCGACGGAATCAAAATGGTTTGCGCTGTAATTTATCAAAGGATGTTCTGCCGTATCGATGTTGCCGAGCACCATGGCTTTCATCAGATCAGTGAATTTGAGTTCAACAGGAACTGCATTCATGTCGTTTACAACACCTGTCAATACAGGGTCAGGAGTAATTCGTATGCGATGTCCCTTAAAATCTTCAATGGTGCTCAATTTTTTTGTCGAGAAAAAATGTCTGAATCCTTCTTCCGCAAAAAACAATCCGACAAGTCCGTCTGGTCCTTCCGCAGATTCCTGTAGAAAATCCTCGGCAAGTTCTATCTCTATGGATCCTTTTGAAAGAGCCTTCACTTCATCGCAGAAGAACTGGTCCATCCTGCATGCCATGGATTCCGTCGGATTGACTTCGGCCATTATGAACTTTTTTTTCTCCCTTGCAGCTGAGAAATACTACCGGGAATGCAAATAAGACTAATAGAAATGCGGATCTCTTCAT
Organism: Treponema sp.; assembly: GCA_016293645.1. GTDB lineage: Bacteria > Spirochaetota > Spirochaetia > Treponematales > Treponemataceae > Treponema_D. The sequence continues at coordinate 9,542 of JAEDDW010000055.1, forward strand.
TGTATTTTTCCCTTTCAGTTCAGAAGTTGCTTCCCGGAAGAGATGCAAATGGACTTATCTTTGATTTCGTCTTTGTCTTTGTTGCAAGATTGTAATAGTTGAGAAGCGCATAGTCTTCATCATCCTTTCTTTCTCCGTTGATGGAGGTGATCATTTTCTCTTCGATGGTCTTTGAGACATATGTGCGTATTTCTTCCTTTATTGAAGGAGGTGTTGATGGCAGCAGCAGGAGAATCCAAAGGGTTCCTTCCGGTGTTGACTTGATTCCGTATATGACGGCTTCCACAACCATCTGCTTTGGCCCAAGACGCATTGTGACATCCTGAAGAAGAAAGTTTTTTGCGATGATCTGGTTTTCAAGTACGGAAGGACATTTTACCGCCATTCCTACGGAACTGAGGTCAAGGAGTTTAAGCTGGTGCATTTTTGAACCGTGGTTCCAGAAAAGGGATGCGTCTTTGTCATGGGTGAGATTTGCACGAACATACTGTCGCTTTCCTTTAGCATTTGTTTCGTCAAGAATCTTCTGGATCTGTTTTGCGACGCCTTCAATTCCCTCGTTGAATTCGATGACATCCGACACCATGTTTACGAACTTGTTGAATATCGCCACGTCGGAAGCTTTGATGCGTTCTGAAATCACACAGATTTTTATGGTTGCGAGTATGTCATCCCTGTCATAGGTCCTTATGTAGTTGAACCAGGCAGCATGGGTCAGCTGTGCGTCTATGTTTACAAACAGAAGTGAATTCGGATTTTTGCGTAACAGGGGTTTTGCTTCACGGTAGCTTTCAATCGTGTAGACTTCATACTCCTGTGCCTGCAGTCTGGACATTATTTCTTTTTTTACTGGATATGCCGGATTTAAAAAAAATATCTTGCGACCAAAAATATCAAGCTCTGATTCGTTCTGCTCAGCCATACAACAATACTCCTTATGCAGCAAAAAAATGGGGCTGTCCCAATTGGACAGCCCTTAAATTATAAACCCATTCGGGTATTCTTTCAATAAAGTTTTGATTGCATGGCGTTACGGCTGCATGCTGCGCCTTTAGAAATCTGGCCACACAAATGACGTCCTGTCATTTGTGTTCCTCAAGTTTTCTTGCGAAAACTTGACAGCCCCATTGATCGCGCTTAATGCTGCGCCATCCATGGCTTCTAGAAATCTGGCCACACAAATGACGTCCTGTCATTTGTGTTCCTCAAGTTTTCTTGCGAAAACTTGACAGCCCCATTGATCGCGCTTAATGCTGCGCCATCCATGGCTTCTAGAAATCTGGCCACACAAATGACGTCCTGTCATTTGTGTTCCTCAAGTTTTCTTGCGAAAACTTGACAGCCCCATTGATCGCGCTTAATGCTGCGCCATCCATGGCTTCTAGAAATCTGGCCACACAAATGACGTCCTGTCATTTGTGTTCCTCAAGTTTTCTTGCGAAAACTTGACGGCCCTATTGATCGCGCTTAATGCTGCGCCATCCATGGCTTCTAGAAATCTGCCAATTTTGGAGCGCGTGGGTAT
>JAEDDW010000056.1 GCA_016293645.1 Treponema sp.
CTTCTCCCCCACGGAACATTTGAACATTTTCCGGAATTACTGTATATTTTATAAGTTATGGAAGAAACTGGAAAAGTCATCGCAACAAACAGAAAGGCTCGATTCAATTACACCGTGACGGACACCTATGAATGTGGAATTGTCCTTGAGGGCACCGAGGTAAAATCCGTAAAGTCGGGAAACATTTCATTCACCGACAGTTTTGCCCTTCTGGAAAAAGGCGAGGTATGGCTCCAGAATTTCCACATTTCTGAATATTCATATTCATCGGTTTTCAACCACGATCCTGACAGAAAGAAAAAACTTCTGCTTCATCGTGAGGAAATAAAAAGGCTCCAGAGAAAGGTTGATGAAAAGGGGTTCACACTTGTTCCGCTTGACTTCTACCTTAAGAACGGACTTGTAAAAGTCAGGCTTGGACTGTGCAAAGGAAAGAAGGAGTTTGACAAACGTGCCGACATAAAGGACAGGGACGTCAAACGTGAGATTGCCCGCGAGTTCAGAAACAGGCAGGACGGCTAGAGGTTTTATTTGAACAGGAAATTTGCTGCTGCAATTATTTCTATTCTCATATCACTGGCATTTTCATTTGCCGAGACCGTGGATTTTTATGCCACTGTCTCATCGTCTGCAGACGACAACATGATCAAAATGACCACAGACCTTCTTTTCACCCAGTTCCAGTCCATGGACGGCTATTCCGTTGTCGACAGGAGATCGGAATCCTTTACATCTCCGGCCGGAACAAAAAACATCGCGTTCTATGCCGAAGTCCAGGAAGACACCGACGGCAAATGGATCTGCACCCTCAATGCCTTCAAAAACGAACGAAACTTCAGCTTCACGAAAAAATACGATACCTACTACAAAATTCTTCTGGACTCAAAGGCTTCCCTTGAAAACCTGATGCTCAACCTTTCCGGAAACATCCCTATGCCGGAACAGTCAGACACGGAGACGGCAGCAGAGACAAAAGGCGAAGAGGAAGAAAAGAAAGCAGCTGACAGGTCAAAAAACCAGGCCATGGACATGCTTGCCGGCACCTGGTCAGGAGAAGAACTTATTGAAAAGATCCTCATCCTAAGGGGCGGCAGAGGCTTCATCGTGTTCAAGAACGGAGCCAGCATGACCATTTCGGTCTCGATAGAAGGCGAATCGGTCACGGTGAAACAGTACGGAAAATCAAATGCTTCTTTCTTCCCGGAACTGCCACGTCAGGAGGCCCTGAAGATCGCCGCCACAGCAAGTCCCATCGAATGGAAGCTGAAACTTGACGGAAACACTCTGGCCGGAACAAAAAAAACCCTCGTAGCTGACAAGAAGTCCTCTACGGGAGTTTCTGAAGGTGTTGTAAACGTTTCATGGGTCAAGCAACGGTAACGCTGCCCTTCCTCAATACCCTGTATCCATTTTCTTCAATCAGCACAAGCGTTGAAGGCAAAGCGCCCTTTTTATCCCCGTCATCTACAAGGATATCCGCCTCACCGTCAAATTCCGCCTTTATCTCATCAAAAGTCTCAAGAACAGGACTTCCGCTTCTGTTCACGCTGGTGCTGTAGATCGGTGCGCCACATTTTTCAATGATCTTTCTCAGCCACAGGTCACCAGGACATCTGAAAGCCACGGTTTCGCATTCCTCTGCAAGAGGACTGTCCCTCTTTACAGGAACAATGACAGTAAGGGCTCCAGGCCAGAGTGAAAGTATCTTCTCCGGAATCCTGCAGTCAGTATACCTGTTTATGTCGTCTGGATTTGAGATGAGCTGAATCAAAGGCTTGCTTTCTTCGCGTCCCTTGATTCTTCTTATGCGGTCCTCTGTTTTTAACAATTTATTATCTTTAAGGTCTACAATACCGCTGAATCCATATACTGTATCCGTCGGGAGCACCGCAACTCCCCCGGCCTTAAGAATTCCGGCAATTTTTTCTATACTTTCATCAGACTTGCTGCATGTCATAAACCTGGATTCCGCCTATGGATTTTTTATGGCTTAAGAAAGAAGGAAGATGGATATGTCCGTTCTGGAGGTCAAAGAGCACAAGCACAAGGTAAACAAGGACGGTAATGACCAGAGCGCAGAATTTGCAGATCCATTCTGGAATGTAATTCACATCATGGTGGCGGACAACTGTTCCCGGATCGAAGATGTGGACTTCCCTTGCGGCAAGACCACTCATTTTCACAAGTTTCTCACTTTCAGAAACATAGCCCAGTTTCTTTGCATAGGATGCAATGACATCAAGATCCTTCTCAAGGGCTATTTTTTCAAGAGACAATTCACCGTTAGTTTTTTCAATTCCAGCAGTATGAGCACTCAGTGACTGCTTCTGTTCCTGAAGCTGTGCGCATGCCCACATTCCGTCCCGACCGCCTGTTATTGCAATCAAAGTATAGAATAAGGTTCCTGCAAAAACCGCAACAAGAAATCTAAACCTTTCCATGATGTTTTCAGTTTCGGCATTATTCCAAGCCCTTTTTACTGGAAAATGAGTCTTTTTTTCATGACATGCCATCCAGAACAGTTTTTAAAAGTGTCCATTGTTTTATTTCTATAATTGTAATAAAATAGATATGGTGAATTTCATGGTTTCTGCCGAAAATATGAAAGGAAAACTGTAGATTGTCGGGGCTGTCCCAAAAGTAATTTCAAGGTGGCTGAGCGTAGTCGAAACCACCACGCATAGTACCATTGGTCATTTCGACATTGCGGCGCAATGATCTTAGCAGGAATACTTATCGAACGGTCCCAGTTCTCCTGTATTTCCACAACTTTTTGTATCACTTAGGGGTCATAAATGAGCGATTTTTCAGATAACAAAAGCGAACTCGACAAATACGGTGTGTGGGTCAAGAAACCACCGGTAGAAAACGAAATCACTGACACCCCTGCAGAAGAACCTGTTGTGGACGCTTCGTTCATAGAGCAGGCAGCCGCATCTGATCAGGTAATTGAACAGGATCTTGCGGAATTCGACATTGATTCTCTTGCAATAGACGAAACAGAAATTGCAGCCGATGATGAAACATCAGTTTCAGACTTCGACCCGCAGGAAACGGTCATCGACGAAAGCTCAACACAGGATATAAGTGAAGAATCTTTCATAACGGAAGAAACTCCGGTCGTGGAAGAACCATCTGTAGAAGACTTCATGCAGACAGAAGCCGTTCCTGAGCAGGAGGAATCCGTTCCTTCTCCAGATGAGATTTCCCTTGACGATTTTTCATTGGACAAACTTCATGAAGAAAACAAGCCTATGTCTTTCACTCCCGATGAGTCAGACGTGTCTGGCGCACAGCCGGAAACAGAACCTGAGGAAGCGGCTCCATCCTTTGAGGATGGCGAAATAGACCTTGACTCCTTCATGTCGGACGACTCTGCACCAAAGGCAGATTCAACACCGGACGGAGACGTGGATTTAAGCTCATTCATGGATGACTCAGCCCCTGCCGACGGAGACGTAGACCTGAGCGCATTCATGGGTGGCGGTGATTCCCCTGATTTTGGAAACGGCGACATCGACCTTGAAGCTTTCATGGGCAGCGAAGGATTTGCCTCCGACAAGCAGGAACAGGAAGAAATTGAAGACGCAGATCCACTGGACATAGACCTTGATTTTGAAACCACCGATGTGGAACTTCAGGACGCAGAAGCCAGCGGAGATGTAAGCGGAATCGTCACAGCCTCAACCTATCCGGACATGTCGGAGACAACTGAAGTCGAGGACTTTGACGCCCTATTTGATGAGATTGTCGATGAGACACCACAGGAGAAGAAAACTCCAGCCCCTGCCCCAGAACCAAAACAGCAGACAGATGACGGTTCTGAAGAGATAGACCTTTCAGACTTTGGTTTTGAAGACAACCCTGAAAACCAGAATCCTATACTTGGAGACAGCAAGGAAGAACAAAAGGTAAAGGCAGGTCCAGTCGACTATGAAATGAATGTTGATGATGAAGATCCATCGGAATCTTCTGGCAGCACAAAGGCGGAAGTCTTTGAGGAAACAACAGAAGAAAACGACGAAGATGACATCCAGATCGATATTTCCCAGGATTCAGAAAAGGCCATCCAGAAAGAACAGGAAACAGACCTTTCATCTCCTGACGACAGCTTTGACATTGATTCGATTCTCAACAATGTTGAAGATGAAAATGGCGGAACAATCTCCTTCGACGGAACTCCAAAGCATGAAGAAGAGGTTACAGACAACCAGCCTATGTTTCAAGAACAGGAGACGGAGGAATCAGTTTCTGGACAGACTTCTGAATCAGTAGACCCATCTTTTGACAGTGAGGAAATTTCCCTTGATGATTTCATGGGAGACGAAGGCTTTACAGACGGAGGCCCTGGAGTGACTGGACCTTACAACGAAGACGGAACCCTTATCATCCGCGAAGAAAAGAAACCTGAGGCAGCCGCCGTTGACGAACCAGTTGGCAATGATACCGTCATTGAAGAACCTGCAATTGAAGAGACTACTTCAGCAGAACCTTCATTTGAAGAAATGGTCATCGACGAGCCTGTTGTCGAAGAGACTGCCGTTGAAGAACCTGCAATCGAAGATGATGTGATTGAAGAACCTGTCATCACTGAAGAAATCTTCGAGGAACCGGTTGCTGAAAATACAGTCATCGATGAACCACAGATCGGTGAGACATTTGCAGCGGAACCATCTGTTGAGGAAATGGTCATCGAGGAACCTGATGTCGGCGAGACTGCCATCGAAGAACCTGTGATTGAAGAAAATGCTTTTGAGGAATCAACCGCCATTGAGGAAGATGCATTCGATACCCTATCCTCTGAGGAACCGGAAATAAATGTCCCGGTAATAGAAGATTTTGCCATCGAAGAACCAGTTATGGAAGATACAGCTCCAGAAACGGAATTCATCGAGCCTGCAGCAGCTGTTGATAATCTTGAGACAGAAACCGTCATTGAAGAAAATGTTGAAGAAGAACAAGATGAAGACTTTAACGAATCTGAAATGTCTGATATAATGGAGGAACCGGAATTGAATACTATGGAAGAAGAAAACATTACAGAACCAGACTATTCCAACATCAGTGCTTTTGCTGACAAAAAACCAGAGTATGACATGACTGGTGTAACACTCACCCTTGAAGACTTTGAGAACATCAAGGAATATCCTGATCCATCTTCTGAACCAGAAGCAGCTTCAACTGCAGAGGAACCAGTTGCCGTGGAGGAAACTGCTCCACAGGCTTCGGTTCCTTCAGAAGAACCAGAAACATACAGTGTATTCATCAAAACTGAATCTTCTGCAGGAAAGGCTGAAGTTACTGCTGTTCCAGAACCAGAAGAAAATGACATAACAACAGAAGAAAAGGCTGTTCAAAAGACAGCTGATTCATCGGAGGATAAAATGGACGCATTTGACGCTTCTTCAGTTCTTTCTAAGATTTCAGAAGAGCTTGCTTCTCTCAGGTCTGAAATTTCTGACTTGAAATCTGAATTTGCAGAAATAAAAAAGAATGGTGTCGCACAGGAATCTGAAGAAACAGAAAGTCCTTTTGAGACATCTGATACAGCTGCTGAAGATTCAGTTGAACTTCCAGCACCTGAAGATGATACAGGATTCTTCAATGAAACAGATGAAGATGATACTATCGCACTTAGCGGCGATGAACTCAGCAACATTCTCAGCACGGCTGAATTCACTTCACAGACTGGAGAAAACCTCGATGACGGCCTCAAGATGGATTTCGACGGAGAAAATCTTGAAGAACCTGTATTTGAAGATTCAGCTGTAGAGGAGTCTGATGATTCAGAAGAAGAGATTTCAGTACCTTCAGTAGATGATGTACTTGTTGAATCATCTTCAACTGACTTGATGGATAACACAATCACAACTGCTGAAGACGCAGAAACCATTTCTGATGACGTTCTTACAGAAGACGACATTCCTTCACCTACCCTCGAATCACTGGATCTTCCAGAATACAGCGACGAGCAGGAAGAGCTTACAGAAGATAACATCGAATACCTTAAGAATGACAATGCTTCAGAAGAAGATGAAAGTCTTGAAACAGGAATCAGCGAACAGCCTGTAGAAGATGTATTCACAAACTGGGATGCTGCTTCAGAACCTTCGGAAGAGCCAGTAATCGAAGAACCTGTAGTTGAGGAAATCGAAGAACCAGCTGCACCTTCTGACTATGCATCGGAATCAAATGAAATTCCTGCAGGAATGAAGGAAGAGATCAAGTCTGTTCTTTCATATATGGATCAGCTTCTTGAAAATCTTCCGGAAGACAAGATCGCAGAGTTCGCCCAGTCAGAGCAGTTTGAAACATACAAAAAACTTTTCTCTGAACTGGGACTTTCCTGATCAGATAGTTTTATAGTTTAGGACAGTAGGCAAAGCCATGTTTCTGCAGGGGAATATGGCTTTGTTTTTTTGGAGGACAAAGTGGACATCGTTATACAGAACACATCCAATGGCGAGCAATCATGTTCAGTAAACAATATCCGTCTTCATTCCCTATACAATCCTTCAAAGGAAGCTTCAAGATTCATTGAGAGTTCCGTCTGTCCTTTCAATCCTAAATACGTACTTATAACGGAACCGGCACTATCCTATTGCGTCAAACCACTTAAAGAAAAATTTCCACAGGCAAGACTCTGCTGCGTCAGATTCACCCCCGCTTTCAATCAATGGAACAAGATCTGGGACAAAGTTTTCAACGCATACAATAAAACAGAGGAATCATCTGTTAACAAAAACCTTTCAGAAGAAATATTTTCCTACATGGGAGAAGAAGGCATTTCACAATGTTTTTTCATTTCCTGGAATGCTTCAGAAAAAGCTTTTGAAAATTTCCACCAGTTTACATGGAACGAGATCAAAAAGGCAGTCCTTAAAAGCCAAAGTGTCCTTGCAACGAGAAACTATTTCGCAAAAAGATGGACAAAGAACGCATTGAGGTTTTCTTTGTTCACAGAAAAGATCGCAGCAGTTTCAAAAGGAAAATGTGACATTGTCATATGCGCAAGCGGTCCAAGCCTGTTGTCTTCGATTGACAACATAAAAAAATTCAGGGACAGTTTTTTTCTTATCGCTGTTTCATCAGCATTAAGGCCACTTGTTGCCTGCGGAATTTATCCTGATCTTTGCATTTCAACAGACGGAGGATACTGGGCAAAGAAACACATATCCTTTGCTTTGAATGGAAATGCAGTTCCCCTGGCCTTGAGCGGTGAAAGCGGATGTTTTGCTTCCCTACTTGCAGACCACAACGTCGTTCCCCTTTTGTACGGAGACGGAACTTCAGAAGACATCTTGAAATCAACCATCGGGAAAGGCTTGCCTGCACGCAGAAACGGCAGTGTATCCGGAACAGCCGCCGAACTAGCATTATCATTGACCAGCGGTGATGTATATTTCTGCGGCCTTGATCTTTCATTCAGCAAAGGTCATGTACACATGCAGCCCAATGAACTTGAAATCAACGATGCAATCCACGACACAAGAACAAGAACCATGGAAACAAGAATTTCTTCCCAATCCATAAACAAGGCTTCAATCGACATCTACAGATCATGGTTCTCGACAACGGATTTCAAAGGACGACTCTACAGATTGAGCAACAGATACAAATATGATTCAACATTGGGTTCAATCAAAGATGTCGATTGGATTTTTTTTGAATCCCGAAACAGGGAATCACATAAGCAGGAAAAACCGGAATTTACATATTCCGAAAGGGACATAAATCCAAAGAAAGATACGGAAAGACTCGTCGAGCTGTGCAAAAACAATATCACGAAAAAAAACTGGATAAAAGAAGCAGTACCATCGGAATACGTTGTCCTTGAACGCACAACAGGAACTCCGGCAGAAGAAAAATCACAACGTATTGTTTCAGAGGGAATGAAAGATTTTCTGAATGACATTTTGAGGGCAATACACAGATGATATATTCCGGTATAATTCAATCAAAGACAAACAGTCAGGTTCCAGTCTATGCAAGCGGAAAACCATCCCATTCAAAATACAATCCTGATGTCGAAAAAATCAATATGGACAAAAATTTCCAAGGATGCCTTGTCATCGCGGGAATCGCAGGTGGATTCCATATTGCAAACATACTGTCCAATCCAGATATCAGCAGAATAATTGCAGTTGAAGCCGACGATGAAAGCCTTAAATTTGTCCTCTCCCTTGATAAGGTAAAGGAAATATCAGGCAACAAAAAAATAACTTTTTGCACTAAAGATGACCTGATGGAAATCTTACTGAACCAATATGTTCCATCACTGTACAAAAACCTAACGTTGGAATTCTTACGATCATGGGAAATTGAAAACCCGGAACACTCGAAACAGATCCACACATGCCTGATGGAATTTCTTAAACTTGTCTCGGCGGATTATTCGGTACAGGTTCACTTTGGAAAATTGTGGCACAGAAACATCCTGCTGAACCTCAATTACATTTCAGAAAACAGCAACTGGACTTCAATAGTTCCGCCTGATACACAAAAAAAAGCCGCCATAATCGCCGCAGGACCTTCTCTTGAAAAAACATTGACAAAACTTTTCAATGAAAGAAATTCCTATTACATAATTTCAACCGACACCGCATATGGAACTCTTCTGGCATACAACATCACACCCGATGCAGTTGTAACAGTTGATGCACAGCACGTTTCTTCGGAACATTATTTTGGCGCAGGAAAAAACAGCACCCTTTTCATTCTTGACATATCTTCAAACCCTGAGACAGTAAAGCTCCTGCACAAAGCCGGAAACAGCATTTTTTTTGTCAGAAGCGCACACCCTCTTTCGGCATACATTTCAGAAAACACAGGCATTCCATACCTTGACTCAGGATCAGGAACCGTAACCATTGCAGCCGCTGATTTTGCAGAAAAAGCAGGTTTCAGGGAAATTGAATTTTTTGGAGCTGACTTTGCCTATTCAGACGGCAAGCCGTACAGTCGTGGAACCTACCTTGAAAAAAAATTTCACAGCAGATCGGCAAGAACCTCCAGTGCAGAAAATCTTTACACGGCATTGATGTTCCGCACACAGCTGAAACAGCCGGGAAATTCCATATTTGACAATCCATGTAGAAACAGAAAAAGCAGTGAAGTTCTAGAATCCTACGGAGAAACTCTCCTTCAATGGGCTGAAAGAAATAACCTCATAAAAAAAGACAATTCATTTATCAGCGAAAAAAGCAACATCAACCAATTGAATTTTTCCAGGATCGACGGAACAAAGATCGAAAGCACATTGAAAAAACTCATGGTTTCAATAAGAAAAAGAATCAATGAACTGGAAGGTCTATCTGACTATGAGATCATAGAAAAAATCACCAGTTCAAAAGAGCTTATGACACTTCTGCCTTTGTTTGCTGCGATGAAAGGCGATGGTCTGTCAGAAAATATTAGTCTTGCATACAACTTTCTACTATATTATAATTTATAGCATGAAAGCAAAAAAGAATCTTGCATTTATAATTACAATCACTTCCGTATATGTCCTGACAGTTTTGATTTATGGTGTTTCCCTTTTCATGGAATACAAGAATGGCCTTGAGAAGTCAAGGTCTCGTTTCAATTCCATCACAAAAGATGTAAGCAGAATCAGCAGAACCTATACTCCAAGAAGCGATAAATTCTATGATGAACTTCTCATCTCCCTTGGAAATGTTTCTGACATAGCCGGCATTCAGCTTGTCTACGGCAATGAGCTTATCTTTTCCTATCCAAAAGATTTAAAGGAATTGAACAACATCAACGAACATCTTGTTCAGCCATTGACCACGACGGTTTTTACTTCAAACGGAATTCCAATGAATCTGACAGCTTCCGTTTATACTTTGAAACCGTCATCAATATTCTACAAGGGTCGCATTGCATTCATCGTGGTGCTTGCGGCTACAGTTTTCACAGCCATCTATCTTATTGTCTGCGTCAAGAAAGGGACATTTCCTACTGAAGCGGAATCTGATGACCTTGATGAAGATGAAATTGATTATCCTGATGTTTCTTACTATGACATAGAAGCAGAAAAGGATGATTCTGAAGCACAGGAAGAACATCTCGCAGAAGAACCATCAGAGGAAGCTGCTGAAGAAAAGAAAGAAGAAATCGTTGAAGAAAAAGAAGATGATGTTCTTTCATTCCTTAACGAGGAAAAAGTTCCAGAAGAAAATGACAGCAAAACTGAAACTTTGAATGCAACAGATGAAGCCGTTGAAAAAAACGACGGCAATGAATCAGAAAATTCCGACTCATCTCAACCAAAGGGACTTTTCTGTCCTGATACAGGATTTGGGTGGGAAGAATACATGATTACCCGTCTTGACAGTGAGCTTCTCAGATCTGCTTCAAGCGACCAGGACATTTCACTTTTTACAATCAAGATTGAAGGAATCGACTGGAAGTCTGATTGTGGTAAAAAAATCAGCAAGCTCATCCTTGAAATCGTCAAGTTCAACGATCTTGTCTTCAATCACGGAACTGATGAAGTAAGCGCAATTTTCCAGAACCAGAATACAGACCAGGCTCTTGTGACTGCGGAATCAGTACACAATAAACTAGTCAAACTACTTTCTGAAAACAATCAGAACAACAAGGTTGCAATCGGTATCTCAACAAGATCTCTTAGACTTATTTCGGCATCACGCCTTGCCAACGAAAGCGAAGAAGCACTTAAAAGAGCAATTGCAGATCCAGATTCTCCGATCATCGCATTCAGGGTAAATCCAGAACGCTACAAGGATTTTCTTGCATCAGAATCTTTCCAGGAGAAAGACAGGCCTCTCGAAAAGTCTGAAGATGAAAAACTTCTTGAGTCCCTTCCAGAACCTCCTGCCGACGATGACGAAGATGGTATAGAAGTTGAGACAGAAGTCTCGGGATCTGAATCATTCGATGATTTTGACATCGATGAAGAACTTAAGATCTGACAGGTTGTTCCCAAAGTGATTCCAGGGTGGTTGAGCATAGTCGAAACCACCCTTATTTTTTT
>JAEDDW010000193.1 GCA_016293645.1 Treponema sp.
GTATGGACTTTAATAAAGCTCGATTATTATATCTTATCGTATTTTTCCTGTATTCCGGCCTAAGTGTGTCCGGACAATCGATTCATGTTTCAGGAAGAGTACTTCAACAAAATACGCAAACACCTGTTGAGTTTGCTAATGTCGTTCTATTCAAACAAGATTCAGTCTTTCTGAAAGGAACAACGACAGACACTATCGGAAGATTTGAATTTGAAAATCTTCCCACAGATAATTATGTGCTGTCAGTATCCTGTTTAGGATTTGAAACAAAGCGGATTTTGATACAGAATCTGACGGAATCAGCACAAATAGATGTGTATTTGAATGAAAATGTTTTGTTACTTGGGGAAGTGGTGATTTCTGCTTCTTCCACAATAAACAAGATTAACCAACGGATTGTGTTCCCGACAAAATTGCAAATCAGCCATTCTGCCAACGGAATGCAATTGCTGAATACAATGATGCTTCCCGGCTTGAACATCAATCCGATGCTGAATACGATTTCATCATCCGACGGCGGGAAAGTCATTTTGCAGATTAACGGCGTAAATACCACGCCGGAAGAAATTCAGACCTTGCAACCCCGCCAAATCAAGCGGATAGAATATTCGGATTATGCAGGTATCCGATACGGACATGCTTCCAAAGTTATCAACTACGTGGTAGTAAGGGATGATAAAGGCGGTGTTGTTGGTGTGGATTTGATGAACTCGCTGAATATCCTTGCAGGGGGCGATGTTTTCTTTGCCAAATTCAACAAAGGAAAATCGGAATATGCTTTGAACTACACCGCAGCGTTTCAACGCATCAACACGAATAACAGAAATCGCACAGGTAGTTATCAGTTTGAAAATTCATCCCCTATATTGAGGGAAGAAATCAGTGCCGGAGGTGATTATTCGTACCAAATGCATGATTTTTCGCTGACATACAACTATCAGCAGAGCGATTCGGCTTTTTTCAATGCCAAGTTGAAATATAATCTGAGCAATCAGCCTCACAACGATTTCAACAGTTTTCTAAAAGAGAATGGCACGGACAAAGGGTTGATTTTTGACGGAAGTCAGCAAAAAATTAATGTTCCTACCATCGACTTGTATTACCAGTATGGTTTACCCAAAAATCAGAAAATATATGCTAATGTGGTGGGGAGTTATGCGAACGCAGCATCTTCGCGGAATTACTGCGAATACAACGATGTTGATACTCTTTTCAGCGAACGTTCGGAACTGTTTTCCGATAAATATTCACTGATTGCCGAAGGCATATACGAAAAAGGATTTGCCCATGGAAATTTGAAATTCGGGATAAAACATATTCAGTCGTTTACAGAGCAGACAATTAATCAGGGCGAGGAATTCAAATCGGATTTGAATCAGGCGGAATCGTCGGTTTTTGCAGAGTGGTTTTATAGTAAGGGCAAATTCAGCTATAGCTTGGGACTTCGCCTGAATCGCCTGCATTTTTCCAATGTATCTGTTACCAAAAGCTATTACCATTTCTTACCCAAAGCGATGGTTGGCTATCGGTTCAGTGATAATTCTTTTATCCGGTATGATGCGGAGATGAGTCAAACGAATCCAACCCTGATGGAGTTGGCCGACACGGAAATCCGTCTTGACTCGTATCTTGCCGAGAAAGGGAATCTGTTGCTTCAACCGTACCTGAATCTGAATAATAATTTATATTACGAAAACAGAAAAGGGTTGTTCGCTTTCAATGCAAGCCTGCATCATCACTACAAACACAATCCTATCATGGAATCGAAAAGAGAACATGGAAATGTGTTCCTGACAATGCCCGAAAACATGAAAGATTGGAATAAGTATAATGCGGAGATAACATTGAAAGTAGGGATGATAAAAAACTTCCTGCAATTTTCGGTTACAGGAGGCTTCAACCACTTTGACAGTCGTGGGAACAACTATTCGCATACCCATTCTAATTTTTATTACAGGGCAGATGTTTTGGCAATGTATAAGAAATGGATGCTGATAGGCCAGCTACAGCCTTTTGACGAAAGGTTATACGGCGAAACCGTCATAAAGGATGGTAATTATCACTACTTGGCTATCCGGTACAATGCGACTAATTTTTCTTTTGGCATAGGTGCGTTCAATCCGTTTAAGAATGTTTCCCGAACCATTATGGAAAACAAAAATGCACAAGCGCCTTTCCGAAGAGAAAGTTTTAGCGATGCATCCCGAATTCTCGTTGCCACGCTCACTTGGAATTTTAATTTCGGAAAAACTCATCTTGTCGGTACTAAATCGCTGAATAATCAGGATACCGACTACGGAATCAAAGGAAGTTATAAGT
>JAEDDW010000057.1 GCA_016293645.1 Treponema sp.
GCACACACGTCATTGCGAGGAGCGTAGCGACGAAGCAATCCATTCATGCCTTAGCAACTCCCGTAAATGGATTACTTCATCATTATGCCAGTTCTACCGCAGCAGTGATTCCTAATTCCTAATTAATATACTATACTTTTCCCATGAGCAATTTAGTTATTTATACAGACGGCGGATGTTCCGGGAACCCAGGCCCGGGCGGATGGGGAACGGTAATCATAGACGGATCTAAAATCACAAAGCTTTCAGGCGGAGAAAAACAGACGACAAACAACCGCATGGAACTGAGCGCTGCCATAAATGCCCTTGACGCAACGGTAAAGAATACGGAATGGAGAAGCCGCCATGTCGAGGTATACAGCGACAGCCAGTACGTGAAGAACGGAATCACCTCATGGATAAAGAACTGGAAGAAGAACGGATGGAAGACAGCCGCAAAAAAGCCGGTCCTAAACCAGGACCTATGGATTGCCCTGGACAACCTTTACAACCAGCTGGACATTGAGTGGAAATGGGTAAAGGGACATGCAGGCGTTGAATACAACGAAATCTGCGACCAGCTCTGCAGAATGGAAATGGATAAATTCATGTAGAACAAAAAAGACAGCAGAAACATCATAATGAAATTTCCGCTGCTTTTCTGTTCAGCCTATCTGATTGCAAATCTTACAGGATAACGGAACCTTACAGCCACGTTCTGACCGTTCGCTGTTGCCGGAATGCACGACAGACCTTCCAAAGCCTTCAAGGCAGCCTGCGCAAAACCATGCCCCGGATCACGGAGAACTACGGCCTTTCTTATTGTTCCGTATTGATCGATATAAAGCTCAAGGTAAACAACTCCTTCGATTCCCTGCTGCAATGCCATTGCCGGATATTCAACACGCTTAAGGATTGTTTCCGTCGGAATCACAGGGATGCTTGAAATCTTGTGCTGCGGAAGAAAATCAATCTCCTGATCGCCCGCCATGGTCGTATCTGGAATTTCCTGTATCTTTTCCTCGGTTTCAATGATTTTTTCCGCCGCCTTCGTCTGCTGTGTCATCACGATCACCTTTTCTTCAGGTGCAGGTGGCGGTGGAGCATATTCCATGACATCAACCAGCTTGAACATCGTCGCATCGAATTCAGTCTGAGCATAGTTTTCCGGCTTTGGACTGCTCTTTACAAAACGGAACAACAGCACATACACAACGCAGACAATGACCACACTTGCCAGGCGGATCAGATTTGGAATGTCCGATTTCTTTATTTTCAACAGAAGGCCTCTCATTTACCGCACCTCCTGCACGACAAAGCTTACAACCCTGTGCTGAAGTCTCTGGAGTATCTGAACTACGGAATCAACATATCTGTAGGGAGTATTCCTGTCCGCGATGACATGGATTCTCACACCCGGATTTGCCACGACAGCGGCCGCGATATTCTGCTCAAGGCTTTCGCCCGTCTGCCGTATTCCATCCACATAGACTCCGCCGTCAGCCATCACCCAGATTTCAAAATTCTTTTCAGCCTGGGTCTTCTCAAGATTCAATGCTTCCGTATACTCGATGGGCTGCTCGTGACGCTGGTTCATCAGGGAGATGAGCATGATGAAAATCAAAAGCAGGAATCCGATGTCCGACATCGAGGATGTCGTTATGGAACAGTTTCTGCGCTTTCTGTTTATGTTCATTGCCGATCCTCCATCCTGAATGAGAAATTTTCAACACCGCAGATTCTGACGGAATGAATCATATCGATCACATGCTGATATGGACAGTCCGGATCAATCAGAAGAAGAAAGGTCATGTTCGGAAAGGACTGCTTCATGGATGCGATCTTTCCTTCAAGAATTTCCATGGAAACAACTTCGCCTTTGATCGAAACAGTTCCGTCGGAACCAAGATTGCATGTCATCAGGTCCTGGCTGTTTACGACACGAGGTTTTTCTTTTTCCGGAAGGTTCAGAAGGAATCCCTTGTTCACATTGAAGCCTGCAATGACGATGAAGAAAACAATCAGCAGAAACGAAAGATCATTGAGTGAGCCGGAACTTCCAGCCTCGTCTATTCCACGCCGTTGTCTTTTAATCATCTGATTTTACCTTCAGCAGAAGCGGCACAAGATCATTGACTGTCTTTGATACTTCAGCCGCAAAATTATCCACACGCTGGACAAGAAGGTTGTAGCCGATGGATGCGATGATTGCGATGATCAGACCAAAAACTGTCGTAATGAGGGCTTCATAGATTCCGCCTGCAACAAGCTGTGCGTTGACATCCGTTGCGCTTGCGATGCTTTTGAAGGCACCGATCATTCCGCTTACAGTTCCAAGGAATCCGGTCAACGGTGCAAGGGAAGCAAGTGCGGTCAGATAGTTAAATCCGCTTTCCATGCGGCGAATCCTTTCCTGGGCTTCAGCTTCCGCGGCACGTTCCATACGGTTCTCTCCAAAACCTGCATTTTCGATGAGCGCATAAAGAACTGTCGCAGCTGTTTTTTTTCTTGTGCATTTTTCAAGCATCTTCAAGGCTTCATCATTTTTGCCGTCCACAAGAAACATCTTGACTTCTTTTGCAAGACCGTCAACCTTGCAGTCATGCCAGAAAAGATAAACGCAACGCTCGATGATCAGGGCAAAAGTTGCAATACTGAACACGAGGAGAATCCACATGAATGGTCCCCCAAGATTGAACATTTCTATAAGATTCATTTACATACGCTCCTTTTTAATAACTGATTCTGCATCCCAACGAAATCATCGGGATTCCAATTCCAAAGTTTGCATCGCTGCTTGTTGCCTTGCCTGTCGTCTGATCAAATCTTTCTGAAGTCTTTGGAGAATAAAGATTCATGAAGACGTCCTCAGCACCAAGATACCATTCCCACTTCCACTTTGGATGATTTTTGAAAGTTCCATTGTGGGCAATTCTTATGTCCACTGGACAGCTGATATCCGTCCTCAACGTATCGCTGTAGAAGTGGCTTCTTGTATAACGCTGCATAATCTGTCCATCGGGACCCATTGCAGGATAACAGTACCTTTCACCATCAGTTCTTGGTGTTCCCGTTGCAAGTGTTCCTTTAACCGTAATCGTCCATGTCGGAACCGGCTTATAGTTCACGATCAGGTTCAGCGTGTTGAATCTGTGGAAACTTGGGAAATACCATTCATTCAAAGGATCTCCGCGTGAACTTGTCTGATCCGGATATTCAGCTTTTCTTGGATTCTTATATTTTGCATAGATGAAAGAATATGTAAGATATCCGTTCCATTTTTCGCCAATGGACTTCTGGGCCATAAGGTCAAACCCTGCTGTGTAGCCTTTGCCATCCATTACAGCTTCTGCGGTGACATCCAAAGGATTTCTCATATCGTTGATCACATAGAGTCTGTTGAGATAATGCTTATAGTAACCTTCAACAGAGAATTTCCAGTTGTTCTTCATTTCAATTTCAGAACCTAAAACTCCGAAAAGAACACGGTCCATCTTAAGTTTGTCATTTATGATCACATCTTCAGAGACCATCACTGCATCAAAAGGAATGGCCGAAAAAAGACCTGCACCAGCCGTAAATGTAACTTTGCTGATTTCACCCAGGTCACGCCATGGTGTCACATGCACCGTCGCCCTAGGATTGACGTCCACCCTGGAATTCAAGTCGATTCCATCCCCGGTAAGCAAGGCATGTTCCGCACGAAGACCAAGCTCACCGCTAAGCAGCGACTCATCGGTTCCATAGTTCCATAGAGCAAAAGCCGCGGTGTTGAATGTCTTGACTCCTTCCGCCTCAATGCTGAACTTGAACGGCATGTATGCAGGATATGGAGCATTTCCAAAATCCACTTCCGACCACATGAAACCGTTTTCCTTTGTCGTCTGGAATGCAAGGACTTCTTCCGCTCCGAATTTGATCCTGCTGAAATCATTCAGGACGACTTCCGAATCGATTTTCCCCTGCACCATCTGATGGTTGACTTTCTCATAGTAATCACTGAATGTGTCCAGATTGTAGCTTCCGCCTTCATGGACAGAAGGGAACTGGCTGCCCCACTTTTCAATAAAGTCTTTGTTGTAGTGTATCTCTCCCTGGTCCTTCATCTTCATGGAAAGATCTTCGTACATCATGCTCCAGGCAAAACGTGCATTCGCCTGAACCTTGTCTGTCGGCATCCAGTTTGCACCAAGCCCAACGATACCCTGATAGACATCATACTTCATCTCACCAAAACTGATGACCTCGTCATCGGATTCAACGTCATCCTTATCCATATTGATGTGCATGCCATCGCTTCCGAAGAATCCGTTTACAGTGAATGTAAGTTTATCTGTCGGCTGGTAATATCCCTTGGCAAAGAAATCACGGATATAAGGAGGAGCTTCAAGCATGTCTGCCGCAGTACCACCAAGTGCCTTGTATGTTCCGACAAGTGTTTCAAGATAAGTTGCTTTTGCACCCAAGACGATTCCGGCCTTTTTACCGATTGGTGTTGAAAGGAACAATGAAGATGAGATGTAGTTCAGGTCAAAGATGAAATGAAGTTCATCGTCCGGCATTACCGTGTTTACTTCAAGAAGACCGGAAACAGCACGTCCATATTCCGCAGAAAAAACACCATTGCTCAGCTTTGTGCTTTCTACAAAATTAGGACTGAAAATTGAATATGATCCGCCCCAGTGCCATGGAAACATCACATAGACGCCATCCATCGCATAAGACATTTCCCTGGGATATCCGCCGCGCACGCTGGGTTCGCTGTTCCACTGGCCACCAAAAGTCATACCAGGCATTGTATTCACGGAAGACATTACATCTTCAACAAGTCCTGTCCTCGCAGTGGTGTCCATCTGCTCTTTTGTCATTACAACGGAAACACCCGACTGCTGTTCGTTTTTCTGTGCTGAACGGGCAACGACAATTTCCTTTCCTTCAAGAAAATCTGAAATCATCATCGCGATTATGATTTCACCTGCACCGCTCTTGATATGTGTCACATTCTGGCTGTACCCGGGAAACTGACAGACAACATTACCCTGCTCAAATTTCTCACCAAGATCAAGGACAGCCTTTCCATCCATATCTGTCTCAACTGACACGGAACGGTTTTCATTCAAAAAGATTTTTGCGCCCTCAAGAGGCATTTCAAGTTCGCCATCACAGACCGTAATTCTGAGTTCTTCCGCATATGATGAAAGAACGATCAAACTACCAAATACAATCGTCAAAAGTGCTTTCTTTTTCATGATGCCACTATAACATCACGATGGAAGCAGGAATTTCCACGAGGTAAAATTTACGCGGTTCATGGAAAATTTTGCAGAACGCGGTTTTAGCCGGATTTCAGTCCTCTGCCCTGACAGCAAACAGTTTTATACCCTCATCAGGAAATTTTTTCTTTATTTCACCCACAACTTTTTTAACCATATCAAGATCCTTGTCGTTGATGTAACTTATCATGGCAAAATTGGTCTCAGGCCACGTAGCCGTGCCAAGCTTTCTGTTGTCTCCGCCACGTCCGTAAACAAGAGGAATGGTCGTGTAGAAAAAATCGGCGACATTGTATTCCATCGCTTTCTCGATATCTTCCTGAACCGATTTGTTTGAGATTATTTCTATTCTGTACATACAATGATACCTTCCTCATTCTTTATTCTGCTGTACATGACATACGAATATAAAACCGGAATGAAAAACAGAGTGATGAAAGTCGAGCTTACAAGACCGCCGACAACAGCCACACCGATAGGCTGAACCATGCCCGCACTTCCGCTTGAAGCAAAACACATCGGAATCATTCCCAGAATCGTCGTAAGTGTCGTCATCAAAACCGGGCGCAGACGGCTGACTCCTGCTTCATAACAGGCCTCAAGCATCGGCTTTCCGCGCTCACGAAGAAGGTTCGTATAGTCAACGAGAATGATGCCGTTGTTGACGACAATGCCGACAAGCATGATGAGCCCAACAGCACTCATGAGTGAAAATGCCTGATTTGTGATCTTGTAGATGAAGATGACACCGATGCACAGGAAAGGAATCGTAAATATGTTGATGATCGGTGCCCTGAAACTTTCATAGGTCGCCGCCATGACACCAAAAACAAGGATGATCGCCATGAGGATTATTTTTCCGTACATGGCACCCTGCTTTGCCATTTCTTTCCAGCTTCCTTCATAAGTTACGCTTACTCCTTCCGGAACTATGAAAGCTTTTGAACATTCTTCCTTGATTTTCTTTTCTATGACGTTTGCATTTTCGTCATTGAGAATGTTTGCCGTGACATGGACAAGTCTGTTTCTGTTCTCGTGCTTGATTGAGACAGGACCAAGACCTTTCACGACGCTTGCAATGTTTGAAAGTGCGACAAGTCCCTTTGATCCGCTTACATAGATCTGGTCCAGGTCGATCACCTTCTGTCTGTCCTGGGGTCTAAGCATCACATAGACGCTGTAATCATTTCCGTTGTCTCGGAATGTCGTTGCGGTGGTTCCCTCGATGCTTGCCTTGATCTCATTGGCTACGGAATTGACATTTACACCAAAGTTATAGGCACGCTGCCTGTCCACCTCTATCTGAACCTGAGGAAGTCCATCTTCCGTATCAACGGTAGGTTCACCAACCTCACTCATTTTTTCCATAACATCAGAAACCTGTCTTGCCACATCCATTGCCTTTGAAAGACTCTGGCTGCGAATCACAATGTCGATGTCGGCACCTGTCATCTGCTGTCGTCTTCCCTGGCCAAAACTGAATTCAACATCAGTGAAATCACCAAAGTGCGCGCGGAGTTTCTTCTGTATCGTCTGGTCGTTGTCTATCTGTCTGTCGCTTGGAGGAAGCTGAATCTGGATCTGGCCCGTATATGAAGTGGCATTTCTTGATCCGGAACCAATTGAGGTAATCACATTTTTGATTCCCTTGATTTCATCCATTACGATTTTTTCAAACTGCTGGACTATGTCCGTCGTCTCCTCAAGACTTGTACCGACCGGGAGAACCATCTTGACCGTAACGCTGTCATCATGGCCACCAGTCATCATCTGGATTCTCAAAGTCGGAACAAACATTAATGATATGACCAGGGCCGTCATACAGACACAGATTGTCGCAATTCTGTGATTGAGGGCTTTTTTCAATCCCCATCCGTACACTTTTTCGATGGCCTTCTGCGCTCGTTCAAAAGTTCCGTAGAGAAATTTGAAAACTGCGGATTTGACCGGTTTTTCATTTCTGTTTGTAAGTGGAAGAAAATGGCCCGCCAGAACAGGAACAAGAAAGATCGCAACAAACAGGGAACATACAAGAGCGATTACAATCGTAAAAATAATTCCCTTGAACATCTGTCCCATAAAACCAAGATCCTTCATGAAAAAAAGGAACGGAATGAAAACACAGATGGTCGTAAGGTTTCCTGAAATTACGGAAACAATCATTTCCTGGGTACCAAGAACGGCAGCAACGTGGGCTTTTGTTCCGCGCATCCTGTAGGCATAGATGTTGTCGATCATTACGACTGAAGCATCAACGATCATGCCGACACCAAGAATGAGACCCGTCATCGTCATCATGTTCAGCGTGATACCGCACATGTTCATTGCAAGCAGAGTGATGATGATGCTTAGCGGAATTGATACCGCAATGATGATGGTGGTCTTTATTGAGCAGAGGAAGATGAAAAGAATGACAACCGCAAGAACAAGTCCCTGCCATGCACTATCAAGAAGAGTGCTCAGGGTATCGCGGATGCTGTCGGTATCATCACGGACAATCTCCATCGTGATGTCAGACGGAAGTGTTTCCTTGAGAGCCTCCATCTTTTTGTAGACGCCGTTTGCGACATTGACGGAGTTTTCCCCGGACTGCTTTGTTACGGAAACATAAACGCCAGGTTCACCGTTGATGTAGACCTCGCTTGAGGCATCCTTGTAACCTAGGAACGCATGACCAAGATCAATGAGCTTTACGTCGTATCCGTTTTTTGTCGTTACAACCGTGTTGTTTATTTCATCAATGGATTTGTATTCACCGATGGTTCGTACTGAATAATCACGTGATCCTTCGGTGATCTGGCCACCGCCAATTTCAATGTTCTGTCTTGCCAGGGAAGAGGCAACCTGTGTAAGGGTCAGACCGTAAGCCTGAAGTCTGTTCTGCTCGATCTCAACGCGCACGATCTTTGTACGTCCGCCACTGGAACTTGCTTCACCTACGCCGTCCGCCTGCTCTATGACATCAACGATATAGTCATCCGCAATCTGCTTAAGGTCGTCGGCGCTTCTGTTGCCGCGGACAGCAATCCTCAAAATAGGCAAGCTGTTTGCATCCATCTTTAAAATATTCGGAGTAACATCATCAGGCAGACGGCTTGTAATCCTTGAAAGCTTTGTGCGTACATCGTTTGCCGCAATCTCAAGATCAGTTCCGTAGTTGAACTCAAGACTGACCTGGCTTCTTCCTTCCATTGAAGTTGAGTTGATGTTCTTAAGGCCGCTAAGACTTACCAGAGCATCCTCAATTGGTTTTGTGACTGATTTTTCAACCGATTCTGGCCCTGCATTTGTGTAGGTCGCAGAAACCGTAAGATACGGCATGTCCACATCCGGCATGAGGGAAAGCGAAGTCTTGCTCATTGTAAAAACACCCGTAAGCCCCAGGAGCGTAAACACCATGAGGAGCAGAATCGGATGCTGCATCGTCTTTTCACTGATCATCTATTAGTCTTCCTTTGTAATGTCCCTGACCTTGCTTCCGTCAGTTAGAACGCTCATTCCTTCGATGACGATTTTTTCGCCTGGTTCGATTCCATCAATCTGGATTTCACTTTCAACGGAATGACCTGTGGTGATTTCCTTTTTGACGGCAGTCTCACCGTCTGCTGAAATTACAAAAACATAACTGTGCTTGCCTTTAGTGACTATGCACGTTGTAGGCACGGTAACCTTTCCCTTGTAGTCAACGGTATACAGAACAACTTTTGCAAACATACCTGCATTGACCCGCTCATCTTTCCTGTCAAAATCAAGAACAACTTCCTTGGTGCGGCTGGTCTGGTCAAGGACAGGAGAAACCTTTGTAACCGTCGCATCGAACACTTCATCCGGATAGGCTTCAAGATAGACCTTTGCCTTGAGCCCGTTCTTTACATCAGCAACAAGGCGTTCGACAACCTTTATCTTAAGCTGCAGATTTGAAACATCACCGATGGTTGTAATGACGCTCTGAGTGCTTACTTTCGTACCCGGTTCAAGTACGCTGGTAATGACAGTTCCGCTTACAGGAGCAAAGACCTTGCTGTGGGTGTAATAGGTTCCAGGTTCGCTAGGATCGATCTCGGCAACCACATCGCCTTTTTTTACAATGCTTCCAAGGCTGACGTTTGTTGTATAGACCTTCCCGCCTATGTCAGGGAAAACCGCGATGCTGCTCTTGCTTTCAATTTCACCGTTGGTCTTTATGAAATCATGAAGGACAACAGGTTCGGCGACACGGGTTTTTACAGAAACTACGGTCTGAGGCATTCCGCCAAAACCGCCTTTCCCAAAACCACCGGCTTTCTTAGGCGATTTTTTGATCCAGATTCCAGCTGCGGCAACAAGAAGAACGCAGCCGACGATCACGATGGCACTTTTTTTATTTTTCATTTCTATCTCCAGTCAGACGGCCAAATTCCCAGCCGCATTCATATTCAAGTTCGTGGATTGCACAGGCAAGAGAGTTTGCTTCAGCAACAAGATTAACTTTCGCGGACATAAGGTTGTCATGGGCTGCCTGTAATGTCAAAAGATCACGAGTTCCGTGATTGTAGGCCTCAATGGTCATGGTATAGTTTGTCTGGGCAAGATCAATGCTGTTTTTCCTTACTCTGATGTTATCAATATACTGGTTTATTTTCTTCACCAGATTTCTTGTCTTGATCTCATAGCTTGTCCTTTCATTTTCAAGCTTGAGCTCAAGGGTCGAAATGCTCTCCTTCTGCGCCTCAATGGATTGGGCACTCTTGGACCATGGCAGAAAACCGTCAAGGGGAATGGTTGCACCCAACGAGAGGGTTCCGCCGTCATTCCAGTTTTCACCGCCATCATTTGACCCATAGGAATAACTGTAACCTGCACTGAGACTTGGCCCGTAGGCAGAATATTTTGCCATAAGAAGATTGTTGCGTTCATTTTCAAGCTGCTTTTCAAGAACAGCGATTGAAGCGGAATTTTTCTCCAGGTCTTCCGTTTTAATTTTTTCAAGCCTGAGGTATTTTTCAAAACTACCGCTGAACTCCACCTGGTCTTCCTGTGCAATTCCCACAACCTGCTTGAACTGGTCGATGGAATTCTCAAGGTTTATCTTCTGGCTTTCAACATTGAGTTCCGTATTCTGGACTGTAATCTGTGCGGAAAGAACATCAACCCGTGAAAGAAGTCCACGGTCATACCTTGCCTTGTTCGACTCGTACTGCTTTTTTTTAGTCTCAAGGCTGTTTTCAAGTAGAGAAAGGTTTTCAATATTATAGAGAATGCCATAATAGGACTGAAGCACCGCAAGCTGAATGCTCCGTTCCGCCGTTTCATATGAAATTTCCTGCTGCTCAAGGGCGATCTTTGTCTTCTCAACCTGAACAAAAATTCCCGGCGTCAGCGTAGTCCTGACGGAAGCCCCAAGAGAAATACTGTCTTTCTTGTTTTCAACCGCAGGCAGGGTCTTGGAATAATTGGCGCTTATGCTTGCCGTAGGCGAGATCACACCCCAGGCGGAACTTTTCTCGCGCTTTTTGGAATCAAGGGTTATTTTGTTCTGCCGGATGCTTATGTTGTTTGCCAGGGCACTTTCAACTGCAGTTTCTGGAGTGAGCAAAATTTTTTCCGCATGGAGCTGCACACCCAAAACCAGAATGATTGAAATCAACGATGCCCATTTACTTGTTTTCATATAACTATAATATCGGAATTAAAAATGCGTTACAAAGAAATTTATGTTATGAAGATAAAAGTACAATGAGCCTAT
>JAEDDW010000194.1 GCA_016293645.1 Treponema sp.
TGCTGCTGCTGCAGCTACTGCGATAAGAGTCTTTTTCATCTCTTAGCCTCCTTATTTTTTGCGATACCATACGGCATCATAAATATATTCTACTCTGACTAAAATTATAAGTCAACAAATTTATTTTAAATTCATTAGAGCTTTATAATCTTTTCAGAGCAAAACACACCTATTTATCGGCACCCCGGTATATTTTCTAAATGGATTCCTTGAGAATTCTTCCGAAATTCTTGAGGTAATCAACAAAGGAAATATAGGCCAGGATTGCACAGACCGTAAAAAAACCAAAACCCACATATCTGAGAAGACTCATCACGTCTCCATCAAAACCCAAAACATCAGCAAGGCCGGTACGCACCAGCGTTTCCTGAATCAATGCTACGAAGCATGAAGCCACATAGAAGACTGTCTTTACTTTGCCACCCTTGCGTGCCGCGATTGCAGTTCCGCTTTTGGCGGCAACCATCCTGAGGAAATTCTGGCTGAATTCACGGTACATGATGAGGATGTAAAGAATCACCGGCATGTAGCCTGAGAAAACAAAGCAGGTGAACATCGAAAGATGAAGGAAAACGTCAGCAAAAGGATCAAACATTTTTCCAAAGTCACTGACCTCATTGTTGAGTCTTGCATAGTGCCCGTCAAAATAGTCCGTAAGTTCCGACAATGCGAGCAGAGGAATGGCAAGCCCCATTGAAAGAATGGAAAGCAGGCTGCCTGGTTCCGCCTTTGTCCAGACCGGGATGAAATATATAAGAAAAAGGACCGGAGCACTTGCAACGCGCGCCAGTGTAAACTTGTTGGACGTTTTCATATTCATTATAGTATACCCGTAAATGCCATTTAATACAAGTTAGAATATTGTCAGCTGCCTGTCTGTTTCCAGTGGCGTAAATGAAAATATTTTCCTATATTATTCCTGTATGGCAAAGAAAAAATCTACGATCGTATATAAATGTTCAAGCTGCGGTTACACACAGCCGGCGTGGCTTGGCCGATGTCCAGGTTGCGGTGAATGGAACACCCTCGAAGAATGCATCACGGATCCTAACGCAACTGCCGCAAGGCTCAATGCCGACGGAACTGCAGTGAAGGTAAAACCGGTGCCGATGGCAAGAATCAGTCCGCAGGAAGACGAAAGGATTTTTACGGGCAACCAGGAATTTGACCG
Source organism: Treponema sp. (assembly GCA_016293645.1). Taxonomy (GTDB): domain Bacteria; phylum Spirochaetota; class Spirochaetia; order Treponematales; family Treponemataceae; genus Treponema_D. The sequence continues at coordinate 1,172 of JAEDDW010000194.1, forward strand.
TGTTCTTGGAGGCGGAGCCACAAAAAGGAGCGCTGTCCTCATAGGCGGTGAACCTGGAATCGGAAAATCCACCCTGCTCATCCAGACCGCCGCAGGAATGCTTGGTAAAGGAAGAATCCTCTATGTTTCCGGCGAGGAATCAGCAGGTCAGATAAAAGGCCGTGCAAACCGTCTTGGACTGAATGTGGATGCGGTCGAGATTCTCTGCACACTCCGTCTTGAAGACATTCTTGATGCCCTTGATGCACTCAAGCCTACGGTTGTGATCATAGATTCAATCCAGACTGTCTATTCTGCCGAATGCGGAATTGTTCCCGGCACAGTCAACCAGCTCAAGTATTGCGCAAACGAACTTATCGGCTGGGTAAAGGAAAGGGACAGCGTACTTTTCATGACGGCCCATGTCACCAAAGACGGAACCATTGCAGGCCCGAAAAGTCTCGAGCATATGGTGGACACCGTATTGTCCTTTGAGCGTACAAAGGATGAGGTCAGATTTCTTCGCGCACAGAAAAACCGTTTCGGTTCCGTAGATGAACTTGGAATTTTCGAGATGGAAAGCACGGGCTTGAAATGCATAAGCGACCCGAGCGCGCTTTTCATCACCAGACGAAAAGGAGAGACTCCGGCAGGAGTTGCCTGCGCCAGTGTCTTTGAAGGCAGCCGAGTTTTCATCGTTGAGATCCAGGCTCTCACTGTTCCGGCAAAGGCAGCGGTCAACCGTGTGTACAGCGACAAAATCGACAGCGCACGCGTAAGCCGTGTCGCCGCAGTCCTTGAAAAACGCCTTGGAATAAAATTCTCAGATCAGGATCTTTACATAAATGTCGCAGGCGGAGTACGCCTTACAGAAAGCGCAGTGGATGCAGCCCTTGCGGCAGCCCTCTACAGCGCACGCACCGATCTTCCCCTTCCGGAAAAATCCGTTGTCATCGGAGAACTTTCCCTCGCAGGAGAAGTAAGGCCCGTCACGAAACAGAAACAGCGCATAAAGGCCGCCAGAGACCTTGGATTTGAAAAAATCACAGCCCCGGAAAAAGATGCCGGAGCCGTCGTCACTGAAAACGCAAGGGATCTGATAAAAGTTCTTTTTGGAAAGTAATGCAGGATCGGTGAGCGCAGTTTGCTGGCCACGA